>DATJLT010000329.1:0-13640 GCA_035509195.1 Streptosporangiaceae bacterium
ATCCCGACGCTGTCCAAGCACGACGTGACCGCGTTCGGCTTCATCAGAATCGACGCGCTCAGCGTGGTCTTCCTGCTCGCGACCAGCTTCCTGTATGCGTGCGTCAGCTTGTACTCCATCGGCTACCTGCATAAGGACGGCGATAACCGCCGGTTCTGGATCGGGCTCAACTTGTTCGCCTGGTCCATGCTCGCGGCTCCGCTGATGGGCAACCTGGCGCTGCTGTGGGTGGCCATCGAGATCACGACGATCATCTCTGCCCTGCTCGTGGCGCTTGAAGGCACCGACGGGGCCGCAGAAGCCGCCTGGAAGTACGTGTTGCTTGCCTCGGCTGGCCTGGCGATTGCGCTGCTGGGCACGACGTTCGCCTACTACGCAGGCGAGCACGTGCTCGGGCAGTCATACAACCTGGCGTTCGCGCCCTTGCTCAGCGCGGCTCCGCATTTGCCGCCGACGATCATTCGCCTCGCGTTCGTGCTTGCCGTGCTCGGCTACGGCACCAAAGTCGGCCTGTTTCCCGTCCATACCTGGCTCCCTGACGCGCACTCTGAGGCACCAACTCCGGTCTCCGCGCTGCTGTCAGGGTCACTGCTCGCGGTGAGCTTTTACGCGATCCTGCGCTTCTACCAGATCGCCGCTGCCAGCCTAGGCCCGCAGTTTCCGCGGAACGTCCTGCTGGCCTTCGGCATCGGCTCGCTCTTGCTCGCCGCCCTGTATGTGCTCGACCAGCGCGACTACAAGCGGCTGCTCGCTTATTCAAGCGTCGAGCACATGGGCATCCTCGCGATCGGCGTCAGCTTCGGCGTGCCGATAGCTCTCGCCGGAGTGCTGCTCCACGTGCTCGCGCACGCCGCCGCGAAAGGCAACGCGTTCATGGGCGCGGGCGTGCTGGTACGCAAGTACGGCACCAAGCAGATCGACTCAATCACCGGCGGGATCGACTTGCTGCCGTGGAGCGGCCCGCTGTTCATGATCGCGATCCTGGCCCTTTGCGCGTTGCCGCCGTTCGGGATTTTCCGCAGCGAGTTCGAGATCGTCGCAGGTGGCTTGTCCGCGGCGCACGACGCGGTGGCGGCGGTCTTCGTGATCCTGGTAACGGTCGCGTTCCTCGGCCTGTCACTGGCCGCCAACCGCATGCTCCTCAGCCAGCCGCGTGCGGCAGGCGAGACCGTTCCAGAACGCGGCGAGCCGAGTGCCTGGATGGTGGTTCCTGTCGTGGCGGGCGTGGTCGCGCTCCTGGTACTAGGCCTGCATCCGCCTGGCGAGCTCACCGGGCTGCTGGCACGTGCCGTCTCGACCCTTCAGGGGCAGGCATGACCTCGCTGACAGCTGCCACCGTCACCGGACTCTGGGACACCGTCACCAGGGAGGTCGCGCGCGGGCGTCGCTTCGCCGGCCTGATGGCGACCGGACTTGACGAGGGCGTCCTGCTGTCCGCGCACCTCGCCGTGCCTGGCGGCCTCGCCACCTGCGACACCCTGGTCCCCGCGGGAACAACCAGCTACCCCGCGCTGACGCCCGAGTTGCGCGCGGCGCTCTGGTACGAGCGCGAGATCAGCGACAAGTTCGGCCTCACGCCAGAAGGCCACCCGAGGCTCGAGCCGCTCCTGCTGCCGCACGCCATGCAGCCGCACATACTCGGACCCGGCCTGTTCACGATCCCGCACGGACCGGTGCGCTCGGGCGTCATGGAGTCGGTCGAGTACCTGGTGGAAACGCCTGGCGAGGACATACCGCACCTGAGCATCAGGCTGTATTACAAGCACAGGGGCATTGAGGACCGGATGCGGGAACTCCCGGCCGCCGACGGCGTGCTGCTGGCCGAGCGGACGGAGGGCGTCGCCAGCGTCGCCCACGCTCTGGCTTTCTGTCACGCCGTCGAATGGCTCGATGGCGGCGAGATCCCGTGGCGGGCCGAGCTGATCCGCGTGCTGCACGCCGAACTCGAACGCCTGATCGCGCATCTTGACGTGGCCGTAAGACTGGCAGACTCCGCCGGGCTGGCTGTGGCAACGGCGAGATTCGGATCTCACAAAGAGCACCTGGCGAGGCTGGTCAGCCGCATGTGCGGCAGCCGGTTCGGACGAGGCGTCGTGGTACCTGGCGGCGTGAGCACGATGCCGGCGATCAGCGGGGCTGACTTGCTTTCCGAGATCGGCAGGCTGGACAAGGCGATCACGGCCGACGCCCGCCTCCTGATGGGCACCGCGTCGTTCCTTGACCGGCTGCGCGGCACCGGACCGCTGCGGCCCGGCCTGGCCAGTGAACACGGCGCCCTCGGCCCCGTCGGCAAGGCGTCGGGTTTTGCCGACGACGCGAGGCGCGAGCGCCCGTACGACGCCTACGGGCGACTTGAGCTCGGTGATCCGCGTCAGCATCACGGCGGCGACGCGCTCGCGCGGCTCACCGTGAGGTGGGACGAGGTCAGGCAGTCCTTCGACCTGATCAGGCAGGCAGCCGGAGAACTGAGCGAGGCAGGAGACGGCCAGCTCCGCCGGCCATGGGAGCCGCCAGACGGCCGGGCAGCCGGCTGGGCGGAGGCACCGCAAGGAGAGGTCATCTACGACGTAACCACTGCGGGCGGCGTGATCACCCGCTGCCATTCCCGCTCGGCATCGTTCCACAACCTCCCGCTGTTCCCCGAGGTCTTCGCCGGCGACATCCTGACTGACTTCCCGTTCATCGAAGCCAGCTTCGGCCTGTCCATCGCGGGGGTGGCCAGATGAGCCCCTGGGTGCTGCGCGGCTTGCGCGACGGAATCGTGACGACGAAGTGGCCTGACAAGCCCGATGAGTACGCCACCTCCTGGCGGGGCCCGGCGACGGCAGCGGTCCAGGTGGCCGAGGATCTCTCGGCGCTCTGCCCGACCGGCGCGATCGGCACAGGCCCGGATCAGGGAGTGCGGGTCGACCAAGGCAAATGCGTCTTGTGCGGCCGCTGCGTGGCGGCTCGTCCCGACGTGTTCGCCTGGTCAGAAGGCGCCGAGGTCGCCACGCTGACTGAGGTACAGGACGCACTCGCGGCCCGTACCTCAGCCCTGCGCCGGTCGGTGCATCTACGTCACGTCGACGCCGGCTCGGACGGCGCCGAGGAGCAGGAGATCGCGGCGCTTCTCAACCCCGTGTACGACATCCACCGGCTAGGAATCTTCTTCACCGCGTCCCCGAGGCACGCGGACGTGCTCCTCGTCACCGGGGCAGGCGCGGGCGGCATGGCCGAGCCATTGCGCGAGACCTACGAAGGCATGCCTGACCCGAAGATCGTGATCGCGGTCGGCACCGACGCGGTCAGCGGCGGCCTCATGGGCCACTCGGGGACGACCTCCGGTGGGGTCGGCGGCATCGTACCGGTCGACGTCTGGGTGCCAGGCTCGCCGCCACCGCCGTTCAGCATCCTGCACGCGATCCTCATCGCGACAAGGAAACTACGGCCCGGCGCGGCACCAAATCCTGGATTGATGGGGACAGCATGATTCATAGCAGCGTCGTGTTCGCTTTCGGGCTGGCGTTGTTGCTGGTCGCCGGGCTTGATGACCTGGTCTTCAACGCCCGGCCCGGTCGGCTGCGCGGGGCTCCTTACCTGCTCGGAGCCGTTGCCTCGGCTTGCCTGGCCGCGACCGGTGCCGGTGCCCTGGCCGGATCGCCTGCGCGGCTCAACGTGGCCGGCTGGCTCGGCTCAGGCACGACAAGCCTCACCGCCGACCGGCTGTCCGGCCTGTTCCTCGTGATCTCCTTCACCGCGGCGTTCGCCGTGTCGCTGGCCTTCGCGGCCTGGGCCAGCCGGCCAGAACTCGCAGCCAGGCGCGGTCTCGGCGCCAGCTACGCGCTCACGCTAGGCGCCGTCGCGGTGTTCCTGACCTCGACAGACGCGTTCACGATGCTGTTCGGCTGGGAGTTGCTGACGCTCGGCTTCTACCTGCTTGCCGGGTTTGACCGCCAGCGTGAGGACAGGATCAGCGCCTCGATGATCACGCTGACGTTCGGCAAGATCAGCGGGGCGGCACTGTTGCTCGGGCTGCTGCTGCTCGCGGCGCGCTCAGGCTCGCTGGCGATCGCCTCGTTCGCGCACGTGCCAGGAGGGGTGCTCAGGTCGGCCGCGCAGACCCTGCTGATCGCCGGCTTCGCGGTCAAGGTCGGCCTGGTTCCCTTCCAGGTCTGGCTGCCTCGCGGCTACGCCGCCGCGCCTGGACCGGCGCGGGCGATCATGGGCGGCGTCGCGGTCAACGTGGGGTTCTACGGCCTCTGGCGGACGCTGGCTCTGCTCGGCCCGCCGCCCTCCTGGCTGATCGGGCTGCTGCTCGTGCTCGCAGGCATCACGGCGCTGCTCGGCATCGCGCACGCGGCGGTCCAGCCACGTCTGCACCGCGTCATCGCGTACTCAAGCGTGGAGAACAGCGGGCTGATCCTCGCGGGGTACGGCGTGGCGCTGGTCGGGACGGCCATTCACGATCAGCAGCTCGCCGCCGTCGGGCTGCTCGCAGGCACGCTACAGATCGTCGCCCATGCGGCGGCGAAGTCGCTGCTGTTCACCGCCAGCGCCGCGATTACCTCCGGCGGTGACTGCGACCCGGCCGCACCCCCGGCAGACAACCTCGACAGCCTGATCGGGTCAGCCCGCAGACGGCCGTGGAGCGGCACCGGGCTCGCGATCGGGTCGCTGACGCTGGCCGGCCTGCCGGTAACGATCGGGTTCGCGTCTGAGTGGTTCCTGCTTGAGGCGCTGATGCAGCAGTTCAGGGTGCCGCTGCTCGGCTACCGGCTGCTGCTGGCCGTGGCAGGCGCCGCGGTCGCACTGACCGCGGGGTTCGCCGGGGTCACTTTCGTCCGGCTGACCGGGCTCGTGGTGCTCGGACCGAAGAGCGCGAATACGGCGGCGGGCCAGGCCGACGGCGACTGGGACTACGGTTGGCTCGGGCGAGCCGGCCTGACCGTGCTCTCCCTGGGCTGCCTGGCCGTCGCTGCCCTTTTGCCGCTGGTAATAAGGGTTGCGGCGATCGGCCTTGGACCGGTGGTGACGCCTGCGGTCACGCGCGGCGCGCTCAAGTCGCCCTGGGTGCTGCAGCCGGTGTTCAGCGGCTTCTCCATCTTGTCGCCTTCCTGGCTGTGGATCGTGATGCCGCTGCTCGCGATCGCCGTGCTCGCGTTCACCCGCCTGGTGTCAGGTACCAGGATGGTTCGCGTACGGCGAGTTCCTGCCTGGCAATCGGCCACGGCCGGAGTGGACGGGCCTTCCAGCTATACCGCCAGCGGCTACGCCAACCCGACACGGCGGATCCTCAGGGCGGTGCTGCACACCCGCTCCCAGGTGGAGCCGCTGGCCACGGCGCCCCAGCCCGAGCCAGGGCCGCGGCTAAGTTACAGCTCGGACGTGATAGAGGTCGTCGAAGCTTATCTCTACCGGCCACTTCTGCCAGTTGTCATGACAATTGTGAGAATGGCGAAAAGGCTTCAGTCTGGCCGGCTCGACGCTTACCTCGGTTACATGCTGATCGCTTTGGTTGGATTGCTGGCCGTGGTTGTCGCGTTCGCCGGATAATTAGCTCATGATCGCCCTGCTCGCCCGGCTGCTCAGCACTGGCCATCGCAAGCACATCACGATCCTGCTGGCCAGCGCCCTGGGGTGCGTCCTGGTGGGAGCCTGGCTATTCTCGCTCACCCAGGGTCTTTCTTACCCCAAGGGCCTTTACTGGGCGATCACCACGGCTACTACCGTGGGTTACGGTGACGTGACCCCGCATAACGGAATCGGCGAGTTTATCGCCTCGGCGACGATGCTGACCACTATTCCGCTGCTGGCATCGGTGTTCGCGCTGGTGACCGGTGCGGCGGCAGCGGCCGGACTACGGAGAATCCTTGCCATGCGCGAACACGAAGACGATGGGCACAGGCTCGTCATAGGAATGGACGGGCCGGTGCCGGCCATTCTTGAAGAGCTGGTCAGGGTGGGCGAGCACGTCGTGCTGGTCGCTGACGTTGACCCTGTGACGGTCGGCAACGACGTGCACGTCATCAGGGGCGATCCAACGGAAGCGCACGTGCTGCGTACCGCGCATCCCGAGCGGGCCACCCAGGCGCTCATCACCGGCAATGACGACGGTGACGTGCTGGTCAGCACCGTCCTGCTTCGCAGGCTCGCGCCCGACCTCGAAATCATCGCGCTGGTCAAGTCCGCCCCTGTCAAGGAGGCGCTGCACGAACTCGGTGTCTCGCGTACGCTCTCGCCGAGCGAGATGATCGCGCACGCGGTCGCGAAGAGCCTGGAGGCTCCGCATGCGGCCGATCTGCTTACCCAACTCGTGGAGTCCGACGAGCACGACCTCAAGGAAGCCAAGGTCGCCGCCAACGAGGTTGGGCGCCCGCTGAGCGCCATCAGGGACCAGCGGGCCGGGCTGGTGCTTGGCATCGTGCACAACGGCGCGTTCTCGCTCGGCATCGGGACCGACCCGGTCGTCGCGGAAGGCGATTCCTTGCTGCTCGCCGAGCCTGCGGGGCGAGGTCACCGTTAACGGCGCGGAACGCACGATCACGGTGACCTGCTAGCCCCCTGTTCCGGCCTTACTCAGGCCGCCATCGTCCCGCCGCCGTTGCCCGGCTGCGCCGAAGCGGGGAACGCATCAGCGAGCTGGTCGAGCTCGGACCGCCAGTAGCGGTGCACGTTCAGCCTGGTCGGCTTCGAGCCACCGGGGAACTGCACGTAGAACTTGCTCCACACGGCGCCCCGGTTGTAGCTCGACACGGGGAACTGATCCCTCGGCCATGACACCACGATTTCGCCGGGACGATTCGTCCAGCGGTTCGCCGAGTGCACGACAACCGTGGTGTTGGTCAGCGTGAAGAAGTACATCTTCCGGCTCAGCGCCACGATCAGGCCGAGGAACGGCACTTCGTCGAAGAGGGCGTTGAGGTACGGGCTCGGCCCTGTCTCGCTGTGCACGCAGGCGATGAACTGCTCGCCTGGGGGCGCACTGGCGGAGAGCTTCTCCACCACCTGGGCCTTCATCTTGGCCCTTCTAATCGCCATGTCCTGCTCCAAGTCCGCGTAATGGCTTGATTACGCTCCATCGTTGCTGGTCAGGCCGAAAAAGTATCAGGTCTGTAGCTGTTTCGCACTAACTCGCAAGCAATGTCGTCAAGGATGACATTGCGGTTCCGGTTACCGATCCATCGGTAACCGATATAAGATGCCAAGCATGAGAGGCTCGTCAGAACCCGCGGGATCAGAGGGACTCGACATGCTAGGCCGGTCATCGGGCCCGGCCAGCCTGATCTTGTCCAGCCTGGCCGACGGCGCTAAGCATGGTTACGCCCTGACGAAGGACATCGAGTCGTTCGCCGGCGTGCGGCTGGCCCCTGGCACCTTGTACGAAGCACTCAGCCGGCTCGAGTCGCACGGGCTGATCGAGGCGCTTGAAAGCCAGGACCGGCGCCGCCCTTACCGGCTTACCGCGACTGGCGCGGCCGCGCTCACCAGTTACCTGCAGGCGCAACGTCAGGTCGCCGAGGTCGGATTGAGGCGGCTGGCCAGTAGCTGGGCGGTGACATGAACCAAGTCGACCGCCTGCTGCGCTGGTACCCGCGAGCCTGGCGTGCCAGGTACGGGGCAGAGTTCGCTGAGCTGCTCTCGGCCGAGTTCACTGAGCGACCTTGTTCGGCCCGCCTCGCCGTTAACGTGATCGCCAGCGGCCTTCTGGCCAGGTTCGCCGACGCCGGCCTGACCAGGCACCCGCTTGACCGGATCGCCGCGGCCCGCGCAGGCCTCGCTACGCTCGCCTGCTGCGGCGCGGTCTTCGTGCTTGGCGGGGTCGCGATGTGGTCGCAGGTAGCGGTCGGCGTGCAATGGGCCAGGCCCAGGCAGCACGGCGTGACGCAGGCGCTCGACCTGATGTCGCTCGCCCTCCTGGTCTTCGCGGTGATCGCCGCGCTCGCGATCTCCGGCGTGGCCAGGGCGACCCTGGCCGCGGCCGGCCGGGGCGAGGGCCGCGGGCTCATCGCGCCCGCTGTCCTGATTCTCGCCGGGGCGGGGGTCCTGTTCTTCGGCGCCAGGCACTTCCAGAACGGATGGCCGGGCACTGGTGGTCATTTGCTGATCCATCAAGGGCTTATCCCGGCCGGCCTGGCCGCGTTCTGCTGGGCGGCGACGATGTGGATCACGTCTTACCTGGCGCACCCGGCCGCACTCGCGACGTTTCCGGCCGCCGAGCTTGCCTGGATGGGGTTGAGCGCGATCGCGTCCTTTGCGCTCATCGGCGGCCTCGGGCAGTTCCTGCGGCGGCTCGGCCGGCCGCCAGCCGGCTTGCGGTACGGTACCTGGCTGGGCAGGGCAGGGAGCGCCGGGATGCTGCTGTACATTGGCGGCGCGCTGCGCTGGCTGACCTCATCGGGCGGTGGTGTGGTGCCCGCGTTCCACTTCGGCTTGATCGATCTCGGCGCGGTCACGATGCTAGCGCTTGCGCTGCTCGTCAGCGCTCAGGTGCTGCGCGGCACCGCTGCCGCGCGCCTCGCAGTTTCCGGCCAGGACGCACGGTGAGCCAGCCGACGAACCAGCCGCTAAGCCGCAGGCTGGTGCTCGGGGTCGGCGCCGGCGGGCTGATCGGCGCCGCTGCCATCACGGTCACCGGGTTTGAGCTGATCAACAGGGGCGTGCTGCCTGGCAAGCATTACCTGGACCTCGTCGACGGCGCCTGCTCCGTCCCCGACCCCCCGCTCGACTACGCTCCGCTCGGTCCTTCCTTCTCCGGTCAGTTCTACTCGGCCGCGCGGCGTCAGGAGGTCGGTTACACGATCGCCTATCCTCCTGGTCACCGCCCTGGCAGCCAACTGCCGCTGATCGTGGCGCTGCACGCCTACGGCGGCAATCACCTGCGCACGCTCACCCGCATGTCGCTAGCTCAGGCGCTGGCACTGCGGGTAAACGGCCGGGCGCTGCCGCCAATGGCGATGGTTGCCGCGGACGGCGGCGGCGGTTACTGGAACCCGCATCCGGGTGACAACCCGCTTGGCATGGTCATCGATGAGCTGATCCCGAAGTGCCAGGCCCGAGGGCTCGGCCGTGGTCACCGGCGGATCGGCACGCTGGGCATCTCGATGGGCGGCTATGGCGCGATCCTGGTCGCGGAAAAATATCCGGAGCTCATCGGCGCGGTCGCGGCGATCGGCCCGGCGATCTGGACCAGCTACGCGCAGGCCCGCGCGGTCAACCCCGGAGCCTATGCCTCGGCGACGGCCTTCGCCTCAGCCGATGCGGTCACGCATGCCGGAGCGCTGGCAGGGCTGCCGGTGCGGGTCGCTTCAGGGATCGATGACCCGTTCCATCCCGGCGTCGAGGCGCTGGTCAAGGTGCTGCCTCGCGGCGCGGTCGTCGACATCTCCGCCGGATGCCACAACACGCCCTTCTTCGTGCAGCAGGAGCCGCCCTCGCTCGCCTTCCTCGGCGAGCACCTGGCCTCTAGCCAGTAACAAGCAGTTCAGCGATCTGGGCGGCGTTGAGCGCGGCGCCCTTGCGCAGGTTGTCACCGCAGACGAAGAGCTCAAGCGCCTTAGGGTCATCCTGGTTCTGCCTGATGCGACCGACCAGGGTCGGGTCGGTGCCAGCCACATCGACCGGCGTCGGGAACTCGCCGGCCTCCGGCCGGTCAACGACCGTGATACCTGGCGCGTCTTCGAGCAGCTTCACCGCCTCGTCCCTGCTGACCTCGGCATCGAACACGGCGTGCAACGCGAGTGAGTGCCCGGTGATCACAGGAACCCTGACGCAGGTCGCGGTGATCTTGATGTCATCGGTGCCCAGGATCTTGCGGGTCTCGTTCCTGAGCTTCAGTTCCTCTGAGGACCAGCCGTCTGCCTTGAGCGAGCCCGCCCATGGCACGACGTTCAGCGCCAGCGGCGCGGGGAAGGGACCGGGATCGGGAACTGCCGTGCGCACGTCGCCAGGCCGCTGCCCGAGCGTCCGGTTCCCCGCGACCATGGCTAGCTGATCGTAGAGCGAGTCAGTACCGGCCTGGCCCGCGCCGCTCGCGGCCTGGTAAGAGGCGGCGACCAGCTCGCGCAGCCGGTATGCCTGATGCAGCACGCCGAGCACCACGATCATCGACAAAGTGGTGCAGTTGGGTACCGAGATGATGCCCTTGGGGCGGCTGGCTGCCGCTTCCTGATTGACCTCGGGCACGACCAGCGGTACCTGGGGGTCGAGGCGGAACGCACCCGACTTGTCGATCACGACGACGCCGCGAGCGGCCGCGATAGGCGCCCACTGCGCGGACACCTCGTCTGGCACGTCGAACATCGCAAGGTCGACTCCGTCGAACGCCTCTGGCGAGAGCTCGATGACGGGAACCAGCTCACTGCGGACCTGGAGTTGCCTGCCCGCCGACCGAGCCGAGGCAATCAGCCTGATCTCACCCCAGATATCCGGCCTGGCGGAGATGACATCTCGCATCACGGTGCCCACGGCACCGGTCGCACCGACGATCGCGAGTACCGGCCGCTGCTTGTTCATCGGCCGGTACCGCCGTAAACGACAGCTCCTGCGGACTCGTCGTCAAGGCCGAACGCGCGGTGAGTCGCGGTGACCGCAGCATCGAGGTCGGCTGCGTCGACGACCGCTGAGATCCTGATCTCCGACGTCGAGATCATCCTGATATTGATGCCCGAGTCGGCGAGCGCGCCGAAGAAGTCCGCGCTGACACCGGGATGCGAGCGCATTCCTGCGCCGATCAGCGAGATCTTCCCGATCCTGTCATCGAAGGCCAGGGACTCGAATCCTAGCTCTGCCTGGATGTCGTGCAATGCGGTCATCGCGGCCGCGGCGCCTTCGCGTGGCAAGGTAAACGAGATGTCTGCCCGGCCGGTGGCACGTGAAGTGCTCTGCACGATCATGTCGATATTGAGGTTCGCGCCGGCGACGGTACGGAAGATCCTCGCGGCCGCACCGACCTTGTCAGGAATGCCGGCGACGGTGATCGTGGCCTCGCTCCTGTCGTGCGCGACGCCAGTGATGATCGGCTGGTCCATGCCTGACTCCTCCTGACGCTCACGGAGCGTTACCCAGGTACCTTCCCTGTTACTGAACGAAGAGCGGACGTGGATGGGCATGCCGTAATGGCGCGCGTACTCAACGCAGCGCAGGTGCAGCACCTTCGCGCCGCAGGCAGCCATCTCGAGCATTTCCTCATAGGTGATCTTCGGTATCCGCCTGGCAGCGGCGACAATGCGGGGATCCGCCGTGAAGATGCCGTCGACGTCGGTGTAGATCTCGCACAGGTCCGCTCTTAGCGCGGCCGCCAGCGCCACCGCTGTTGTGTCAGAGCCGCCCCGCCCAAGCGTCGTGATGTCCTTGCCGATCTGGGAGACGCCCTGGAAGCCCGCCACGATCGGGATCGCCCCGTCGGTGAGCGCGCCGGTAATCCGGCCAGGCGTGACGTCGATGATGCGCGCCTTGCCGTGCGTAGAATCCGTGATCACGCCGGCCTGCGATCCGGTGAACGAGCGCGCTTCGAATCCGAGGTTCGCGATCGCCATCGCGACCAGCGCCATCGAGATCCGCTCACCCGCGGTCAGCAACATGTCCAGTTCGCGGCCCGGTGGCAACGGACTGACCTGCAAGGCCAGGTCCTGAAGTTCGTCGGTTGTGTCGCCCATAGCCGAGACGACGACGACCACATCGTGACCGGCCTTGCGCGTCGTGACGATCCGCTGCGCGACCCGCTTGATCCCTTCCGCGTCGGCCAGCGATGAGCCGCCGTACTTCTGCACAACGAGGGTCACGACACGACCCTCCTCGGTGTTCCCGCAGCCATCACTCTTCCCATGGACCTTACTATATCGGTTACCGATATTTGCAGCCCAGCTTGTCAGGCTTGGTCAGACGTTGAGCGGGCGGCGGCCTTCGAAGGCGCGGCCCAGGGTGACTTCGTCGGCGTACTCAAGTTCACCACCGACAGGAAGGCCGCTCGCGGGCCTGGTGACGCGCAGGCCGAGTGGCTTGACGAGCCTGGCCAGGTAGGTCGCCGTCGCCTCGCCCTCAAGGTTCGGGTCGGTCGCGAGTATCAGCTCGGTGATAGTCCCGTCCGCCAGCCTGGCCATCAGCTCGGCGATACGCAGATTCTCAGGACCCACCCCGTCGATCGGGCTGATCGCGCCGCCGAGCACGTGATATCTGCCGCGGAACTCCTTGATCTTCTCGATCGCGGCGACGTCCTTAGGCTCTTCGACGACGCAGATCACGGCGGGATCGCGCCTGCCGTCCAGGCAGATGCGGCACTCCTCGTTCTCGGCGACGTTGCCGCAGGTGCGGCAGAACTTGACCTTCTCTGTGACTTCAAGGAGCGTGGCCGCGAGCCTGCGGACATCGTCAGGATCGGCGGTCAGCAGGTGAAAGGCGATGCGCTGCGCGCCTTTCGGACCGACGCCTGGCAGCAAGCCGAGCTCGTCGATCAGGTCCTGTACGACTCCTTCGTACACTTCAGCGCTCGTCCTCCTCGTCCTCTTCTTCGTCGTCCTCGTCCTCGTCGCCTTCGAAAGGCGAAGGAGCTCCTGGCAGGCCGGGGAAACCGGGGATGCCAGACAGGCCCGCACCGCCGAGGCCGCCAGCGATGGGGCTCATCATGTCGGCCTGCACCTCACCGAGCGCGGCGTAGGCATCGCGGCATGCGGCGAGAATCAGGTCAGCGATCGTCTGAGCGCTGTCCTCAGGATCCTTGGCATCGATCGCCTGCCCGGAGATCTGAACGTCGATCAGCTCGCCCTGGCCGTTGAGCGTCACGGTCACGAGTCCGCCCCCTGCCGACCCTTCGACCTCGGTCTCGGCTAGCTGCTGCTGCGCGTTCATGAGCTGGTTCTGCATCTGGGCCGCAGCGGCGAAGATCTGCTGCATGTCAAGCTGCCCGCCTGGTTCCATGCCCGGCTCACCCGTCTTCGTATTTGTAGCGTCACGGTAATAGCGCCAGCGTAGTAAAAGCCTACGGCCAGCCGGGGACAGCTCAGTCCTCGTCGGTCTCCTCGATGATCCGCCCGCCTAGTTCACGCATGATCAGATCGGTACCTACCACCTCGTCCGCTGAGCCAGGCGCGGCCGAATCGGTCACCAAGCGCGGGTCGTCATCAAGGACCTGCCTTGGAACAGCCACAGGCTTACTGGCCTCTGCCGGCACTGGCGCGGGCCTGGCTGGCCTCGGTGCCTGAGGTTCGGGTTTAGGTGGTTCAGGTTCCGTGACCTCAGGTCCCTGCGGAGCGGGCCGCACGGCACCCTGAGCAGCGGCGGGCGCGGCTCCGGTCTGCACGGAGGCCTTGATCACGGCGCGCACGCCGAACATCCGCTCAAGTACGTCGGCAAGTACCTGATCGCAACCGCTCGAGCCGAATCCCTTCGCGTCACCCTCCTTGGCGAACGCCAGCGTCACCACGTTGCCATCGACGGACTCTACCGTGGCATTACTGAGCAGGATCCAGGCGACCTTGCGGACCTCTCGGGCGATGTTCAGCAGCTCATCCCACCGGTTAAGCAGCTCGGCGGCGGTCAGGCCGCGGCCGTCGGCTGGCAGGGAGACAGGTGCGGCTGGGGGCCTGGCTGACTCCTGCGGCGGCCGGCTGGCGGGCTGCTCGGCTCGTACGGGTTCGCGAGGCCGGCCGGCCGGGACGGCGGAG
>DATJLT010000330.1:0-50527 GCA_035509195.1 Streptosporangiaceae bacterium
GGGCCATGTGACGGTCACCTACGGCGCCGCCGATTTCCCCTCCTTCACTGGCAGCCCGTCCGACGGCACGATCGGCGCGGCGTACTCTTACCAGTTCCAGAGCGCAAGCTGGCCGGCGCCCCAGTTCTTCACCACCGACCCGGCCGCGCTGCCGCCAGGCGTGACGCTCTCGGCGGACGGCACGCTGTCCGGTACCCCCACCACGTCGGGCAGCTACACCTTCGTAGTCGGCGCGGCCAACCCGCTCGGCGCCAGCAGCCAGGCCATCACGATGAAGATCGACGCCGAACCGCAGGTCACCACACAGCCGGCGAGCCAGACCGTTGCCGCCGGCCAGCCGGTGACCTTCACGGCCGCGGCCAGCGGCTACCCGGCACCGGGCATCCAGTGGCAGACGAGCAGCGACGGCACCACGTGGTCCGACGTCACCGCCGCCACCGGCTCCAGCCTCACCTTCACCGCGACCTCCAAGGACAACGGAAACACCTACCGCGCCGTGTTCACCAACGCCGCCGGCAGCGCCACCACCACGGCCGCCTCGCTGGCCGTGACCACCGCAAACCCCACGCTGACTGACAACCCGGCCGCTGGCGCCGTCGGCACCAAGGTCACCATCGCAGGCGCGAACCTCCAGCCGTCCGCGATCGTCAGCATCAGGCTTGGTTCCGCGACCGGCCAGTTGCTGGCCACGACCACCGCCAGCGCCAGCGGCGCCATCTCGGTCGCGCTGAAATTCCCGGCCGCGACTCACGGCACCAAGCCGGTCTACGCCGTCACTGGCGGCTCTGTGGTCGCGAAGACCACCTTCACCGTCGAGCCGCATCTGGCCTTGCCGTCCAAGGCCATCGCGCCGGGCAAGACCGCTAAGGCCACCGTGACCGGATTCAAGGCCGACCAGCAGGTAACCGTGCGACTGACCTCGGCCAAGGGCCGCAAGCTAGCGACACTGACCACCAGCACCACCGGAAGCGGCACCGCCACCCTCACCATCCCTGCCAGCACCAAGGCCGGCGACTACCAGGTCTACGCCAGCGGCGCGGGCCAGCCGACCGCTACAGCAACGATCAAGGTTTCCTAAAAGAAGCTACCCCGAGCGGGGCGGTCAGCTAAGACTGGACCGCCCCGGCTTTCGTGGAGGCTGTGATCTGATCTGCATGACTACGTGCCGCTGATCTTAACGGGCGGCCAGGCCGATGCCAGTCTCAGCGGAAAGCCGATCGAAGAAGCCCGACCATAGCGTCCACATCTCATCAGCCGCCGTGAGCACCTCGTCCTGTTCGGGGGGCGTGAACCCGTCGAGCATCGTGCGCCCCGCTTCGGCGACATGGTCGGGCTCCTGTGCCACGTGGATGATGACCCACTGGTTCTTGGTCTGCCCGGTCGCTCGCTCGACCGCCTTGCCGATGCTCGAGACCATGAGCAGGTCGGTCACCTCGGTCGCGTAGATGAATCCCAGGGCGCTGAACCGCTGCGCGGAAGCGCGTTCGTATCCGCTGACCAGTTCGGCCGTCTCAGGGAATGGGGCGGTGCCGGTGATCGCCGCGCGGTCGAAACCGGCCGCCACCATGCTGTCTTCGTAGATGACTTCGTGCGCCTTCGCCACTCTGCCGTTGCCGGTTTCCTGGTTCAGGATGCGCGTCACCGCACTCTTGGACGTGATGTCTGGCAGCACGGCCACGCAGCGTGCCAGGAACGTCGGGAAGTAGTGCAAGGGGTGCCACCACTGACCGAGGAACACGGCCGCCTGCTCCTTGGACACCGCGAAGTCCGCGATGCCACGGAAGAACGGGCGCTCGATAAACGCCTGGTGCACCGGGCTGTGTTCAAGCCGTTCTGTCAAGGTCGGGTTCACTGTCGGTACGGTCACTGCCTGCTCCAATCGTGTTACGCCCATCGGACGAATTAAGGGCCATTGCTTCTGGATCCTGTGCGTTCTGACCCGCGCCGAGTATCCGCGCGGTGTGCTCGAGCAGCGAGGTGACCTCGGGTCCGGTCCAGGCCCTCACGTTGTAATCGGCGGCCAGCGATACTGAGCCGGCTTCGGCTCCGGCCGTGAATACCAGGTCGTTGCGCGCGGTGCCGGTCTGCATGAAGCGCCAGGCGGTGCGGCAGCCGGGCAGTTCGAGCCGCATCCGGCCGAGGTCGTGCCACTCCGTGGTGACCCTGACAAGCGGCAGCCCGCCGACCGCGCGCGGGCCGCAGGTTCGCACGATGTCGGGGAAGGGAAGCTCCTGATAGGCCTGGGCCGCTGCGACCGCCAGCGCCACCCGTCGCTCGAGCTCCGCGAGTGCCGGGTCGTCGCCGGTGCGGATGCGCAGCACAGCGAGGTTCGCCGCGCAGCCGACTAGATGCTCGGAACCAGGCAGCACCCGGTTCTCCATTGCCGTCCCTAGCAGCAGTTCAGGGCGGGCCGAACGGGAGTGCAACGCGGCGGCCAGGGCCGCGGTGCAGCGCACCAACCCGGTTGCGCGGCGTCGTCGAAGCGACTCGATCAAGGCTTGGGAAGCTGCCGCATCCAGCGTCAGCTCGACGTTCTCCCCGTCGAAGTGCAGGCCTTCTGGGCGTTCCCCGGCAGGCGCGGGAGCCGGCTCGGCCAGATTCGCCAGGTGATCGCTCCAGAACGCGGTCAGCCGGTTTCGGTTCCGCTCAAGGTGCTGACGCTCGAGTTCGGCGTATTCCAGCCAGCCCATGGCCGACCTTGGCAGCTTGGGTACCCGCCCCGCGCGGGCCTCCTCATAGGCCGTCCCCATCTGGCCAAGGAAGACTTCGAAACCGGTGCCGTCCATGGCGAGATGGTGGATGGTCAGCGCGAGCCTGGCACTACCACCGGCCAGCACGAACAGGGTTGCCCGCACGCCTGGTTCCCGGCCGAGAGCGAAGGGGCGCAGCGCCTGCTGTAGGGCCAGGCGCTCGGCTTCGGCCGCACCCTCGGGCTGCGGCATGCCGGTCAGGCTGGCCACCCGAAGCCTCGGCGGCTCGGGCAGCAGGAACTGGACCGGTCGCGCCTCGCTGAATCGGTAGCCGACCCGCAGCGCCTCGTGCGTCGCGACAGTGGCGTCGAAAGCTGTACGCAGCGCTTCCGCGTCCAGCGCGCCTTCGATCTCGAAGAACACCGGGCTGTGATAGACCGCCCGTCCTGAAGAGAGCTGCTCCATGACCCAGATCTGCTCCTGGGCCGCGGTCAAGGGCGCGCTGTCCCTGGCAGCCCACGGCCCGCCCACCGGCCCGCTCGGCCGTGCTACTCCGCCGGACGCGGCCTGAGGCTGCTCCTGAGCCCTGCGCGCTGCCTCAATTAGCTCGCCGAGCCTCGGATTCTCGAACACCGCCCTGACCGGGAACACGACTCCCAGCGCGGCACGCACGCTTCCGGCAAGACGCGTGGCGGCAAGAGAGTGCCCGCCTGACGCGAAGAACTCGTCGGCCGGGTCGGCGTCGTCGAGGTCGAGGGCAGACAGCCAGGCCATGGTGACGGTTTCACTGACCGGGTCGGCTGCCGGCCAGGTGGGAGCGGCCTGGCCGGCTACGCCCGCGGTCGCGGACAGCTCTGGCAGCGCGTGCTTCGGCAGCAGGCCGGCGGAATAGCGCTCAAGTTCGGCCAGATCGACCTGGTCGCCTGGCGCGAAGGTCAGGGCAGCCGCCAGGCGGGGCCGTGCGTCCTGGCCGGCCGCGACCGTCACGTCCACGCTGCGCACCGACGGATGCGCGGCCAGGATCGCGCGGATCCGGTCAAGCGGAACCAGCAGACCGTCGATGTCAGCGAAGTCCCGCTCGGTTCCGAGTATCTCGACGCCGCCACCGTGCATCCGGCCGTAATACCCGGTGGCCGCCAGTCCGGGCTCGGCGGCGGATTCGACCACGAGGTCACCGTGCAGGCGAACCGCGTGCGGAGACACCTGGTGGACGCGTCCGATGCGGCCAGGCGGTGCGAGCAGGCCTTCCCCGGTGAGAACCAGCTCGCGTGCCGGGACCTGAACTCCATTCGGCTCGGGCCTGGGCAGCCACTCGCCCCGCTCCTGCGGACTGAGCATCGGCAGCTCGCTGAGCGGCAGCGCGGGGTCGTGCGTCGCGGCGGCCAGCACATTGCCGAAGTGACCGGTCATCTGGCGCACCCATGTCTCGTCGAACAGCGCGCTGTCGTACTCAATCCACACGCGCAGGCCGCTGGCGCTGGGCTGCGCCTCGACGATCAGGTCGTAGCGTGAGCGGGTGCGGCGGATCTGCTGGACGCTCACGCGCAGGCCGCCGAGCTCGAGTTGCCCGGCAGGGAAGTCCGCGGTCTTGAATACCACCTGGATCAGTGGCGTCATGCTCAGGTCGCGGCCCGCGCCGATGAGCGAGACCAGACGGGAAAACGGCAGTTCCTGGTGGTCCAGGGCGTCGAGCACGGTTTCCGTGGCGACCTGTGCGAACTCCGCGAAGGCGAGCTCACCGCGCGGGCGCAGCCGCAGCGGCAGCGGGTTGGCGAACTGGCCGATCACGCCGTCGTACCTGGGGTCTGGCCTCCCGTCCGCGCCGGTGCCGATGATCAGGTCGAAGCGCCCGCTGTAGCGGCTGAGCACGACCGCGAAGGCCGCAAGCAGCAGGCCGGCCTGGGTGCAGTAGCCGATTTCCGCCGCGCCCAGCCTGGTCGCCTGCGCCAGTGCCGGGTCGAGCTCGATCGCCAGGCGCTCGCCGCGAGTCCCCTTCACCGGCGGACGCAATCGCCCTGGCTGTAGTTCGAGCGCTTCGGGTGCGCCATCGAGCTGTGCCGTCCAGTACGCGGTCTCTTCGGCGAAACCGTCGCCTTCCATCCGGGCGTGCTGCTCCCCCGCATAGTCCGCGTACCGGCGCGGCTCAGCTAGCTCGGCCGCGGAATTCGCGTAGAACGCGCCAAGCTCGGCCAGGAAGACCTGGAGCGACCCGCCGTCGCTCACGAGGTGGTGGGTCGAGACGAGCAGCCAGTGCTCGAGCTCGGAGAACCGGATCAGCTCCGCGCGCATCAGCGGGCCGTTTTCCAGGTCGAACGGCCGCTCGGCCAGCGCTGAGGCGATCTCTTCCGCCACCGGGACGCGCGCGGATTCCGGTAGCAGACAGCTCAGGTCGGTTGCTTGCTTTAACGGGATCCAGAGCTGCGGCAGGATCTGGCAGACCGGGCCCGACCCGCGCACGGGGAAGGTCGAGCGCAACGACTCGTGCCGCCTGATGATTGTATTCACCGCGTGCTCAAGCCGCTCTAGCTCGAGCGCACCGTAGAGATTGAGCGACCAGATCTCGTTGTACTCGTTGGTGTCCGGGTGCAGGTCGTGCACGAGCCAGAGCTGTTCCTGCGCGGGCGAGGGCCGGTATTCTCCGGCAGCCAACATCATCCGAGCGCTCCGGCGAACGGGCGGCTGGCGATGAACTTGGTCACCGAGTGATAGTGGCGTGCAGGGACGTCAGCGTGGGACGAGACAGTGTCCTCGTCGTGGTGCTCAAGTATGTTCCAGCCCGCGTAGAAGCCGAGAAGTTCCGCGTCGGCGAGCAGGCATCGCGGCGGCGTGGCGTGGGAACGGTAGTCGAGCCTGCGGTCGTTGAAGGAGCACACCACGTGCACGCCGCCAGGTCTGGTGGCCTGTTGCAGCAGGCGCACGGCCGCGATGGCCCGCTGCCGGTCTCGCAGCCAGTGCAGGACACTGTCGCAGACCACGATGTCGTACCCGGCCTCAGGCAGCGGGCGGGTGAGGATGTCGGCCTGCTCCCACTCGACGCCGTCAAGCTGCGGCCAGCAGCGCCTGGCGTGCTCAAGCGCGAGCGCGGAGACGTCGAGCGCGGTGACCTTGGCACCCGCACCGGCCAGGTAGGCCGTGTTGCGCCCCTCGCCGCAGCCCGCGTCAAGCACCACGGCTCCGGCGAGCGCGCGGTAGCCCGCGAGCGCGGCGATCAGCGGCTCAGGCTCGGTGCCCCAAAGACAATCGGTAACTGCGTAGCCGTGGTCGCAACCGCCATTTTCTGTGTCTGCTTCGGTTTCGGTCACGGCGGTCCCTTCGTGCGTCAGTCCTGGGCGGCGGCAGGTTCTGGGGTGCGCAGGCGCGGCAGCGGAGAGCCGATGAACCAGAGCATGCTGAACGGGATCAGCACCGCGGCGACGGCCAGCGTCGCGCGGAGCCCGATCGTCGTGCCGAGCAGGCCAGCGATCAGAGCGGCGACCGGTGCCAGCGCGCCGATGGCGAAGTTGAAGCTGGCCCGTACCCTGCCCTGCATATTGCTGGGCACGATCAGCTGCCACAACGTGGTCTCGGCGATATTGGCGCCGATCACGCCTAGGCCCGCGACGAAGTAGGCGACGCAGAACAATGCCGTGGCGGTGATTCCACGGCCGCCGATGATCGGGATGGCCACGATGGCGACGATGGCGACGAGGTACGCGCGCACGAGGAAAGGCCCGTAGCCAAAGCGGTCGAGCGCCCGGCCGAGCAGGATAGCGCCGAGAAGGCCGCCCGCGCCGAAGGCGGCGTTGACGATGCCGATCTCCGCCGCGTTCATGCCGCGGTCGCGCACGGCGTAGAGAATGAAGATGGTCAGCAGGATCCCGGTGCAGAAGTTGAAGATCGAGGCGCTGCCCGCGATGTTGCGCAGCACCGGGTCGCTCGCCGTGGCCTTCACGCCCGCGCCGATCTCCCTGAAGGTGGTCCTGCGCTCGCCCGAGTCCCGATCCGCGCCGCGCCGGGGTTCGACGCTACGCACCATGGCCAGCGACCCGGCAGAGAACAGGAAAGAACAGGCGTCTACCAAGATGGCGAAAGGAGCCTGGATGGCGGCGACCAGGAAGCCACCCACCGGCGGGCCGAGTAGCTGTGACAATGACTCTGTGCCCTGCATCCTCTGATTGCCCGCCGCGAGCTGCTCGGCGGGAACCACGGAAGGCAGGTACGCGCCGTAGGCAACGCCGAACAGCGCGGACAGGCCGCCTGCCAGTAGCACGGCGATGTACAAGACGTAGACCTTCAGGTCGCCTGCCCAGGCGAGCACGGGGATGACCACAAGCACCACCGCGCGGGCCAGGTCTGCGCCGATGAGCAGCGGCCGGCGCTTATGGCGGTCCACCCACACCCCCATGAACAGCAGCGGTGCGACTAAGGCGAACCGCTCGCATGCGGTCAGGAACCCGAGCTGGGCGGCGTTGGAGTGCAGGTAAAGGACCGCGGTCAGTGGTATCGCCAGCATGCTGATCTGGGTTCCGAAGGAGGAAACGCTCTGGCCGAGCCAGAGCCAGTTGAAGTCAGCATGGCGGTTGAGCGAGGGTGCGGTCGTTTTCTGGCTCGCCGTAGCCTCCTGGCTCGGTGCGTCATCCGGCTGCGCGTCCTCCTGATCTGCTTGCGCTCCTGCCGCCTGCTCGTCTATGCCGTCGCGATTCATTTATGCCCACCACTTGTGGAGTTCCGGATCCGCGCCGCCGAACGGCGACATTCCAAGCGGAGCATAGCCCGATCAAATGCCGCAAGGTACGGTTCGACCAATCGGCCAGCCGGATCGTTGAAGTAGGTCGCGGGCAGGCTCACCCAACGGTCGTGCAAGGCCGCGGAAACCGCGAGCAGCGCAGGATCGGCGCGTACGGCCCGGCCGGCCAGCCCGGAGCGTGCGGGCACCTGGGAGTCCCCGCTGAACACGGAGGTGCGCTGCAGCGGCCCTGTCGTCGGGATCCGTGCTTTGATACCCTCGGCGACCAGCGCCTCGATCAGCTCATCTCGCGTGAAGCCTGCCTCCTGCGGGTCCACCGCGACAACGGCGTCATACCAGCCCCCCATGGTGCAGCCAGGCAGGATCGGCGGAGCGCTGATGCCACGCCACGCGCAAAGCGCGGCTCGCAGCCGCGTGATGTTGCGGTGCTTCGCCGCGACCAGTTCGTCTAGCCTGGCCGCGTGGCTAGAAGCCAGCACCGCCGCGACCGGGGAGATGCGCAGGTTCCCGCCGAGGCCGACGTCGGCCATCCGGCGCAGCCGCTCGTCGCGCACGGTGAGCCGGCTGCGCTGCTGTGAAGCGCTCAGCAAGCAGGCCAGATCGTGATGCCGCTCCTCGCGCGCGAGGAGCACGCCGCCCATGCCGCCCGAGATGAGCTTGAGGCCTCCGATGCTGAACACCGCCAGGTCGCCGAAGGTGCCGACCGGCTGGCCGCGGTAGGTCGAACCGTGCGCGTGCGAGCAGTCCTCGATCAGGGCGAGATTGTGCCGCGCGCACAGCGCTGTGATCTCGTCCATCGGACACGGGTGGCCGAACAGGTGCGTCACGGCCACGGCGCGCGTGCGCGGGGTAAGCTGCTCGGCCAGCGTACGCGAGGTCACGGTGCCAGTCTCGCCGTCGGCGTCGCAAAGCACGGGGGTGGCGCCGAGCAGCAGCAGCGGCGAGGCGGTGGCCAGGAATCCGAGCGCGGGAACCAGCACCTCGTCCCCCTGGCCGAGGCCGAGCACGTAGTAGGCGGCAAGCAGCGCGCTCGTACCTGAGTTCAGCGCCACCGCGTAGCGCCCGCAGTGCCTGGCGCTGAACCAGTCTTCCAGCTCACTGAGTTCCTGGCCGTGCCGGTAGTCGAAGGAGCGGCCGGCCCGGAGCAGCCCGGCCACCCGCGCGATCGCTGCTTCATCGTATTCAGGCCATTCTGGCGGATGCGGAATGAGCTCAGCCGCGGTTGCGGGCGCCAGGCCGGCCCGCCCGTTCACTGGTCACTCCTCAGGTCGCCCGCGAGCGTGAAGGCGAGCCAGTTCTGCGAGCCGTGCGGCGCGAGGGCTGTGCCTGGCCCGGCCGGCGAGGGGAGCGCGTTCATAGGTGAGCGGTCCCTGCCTCGGACTCCACCTGATCGAGCACTGACTCAAGCAGCAGAGCCTGCGCTTCCTCATGTGCCGCCAGGGCCCGTGCGGCCAGGTCAGCCAGTGTGCGGAGGGTCGGGTTGACGAAGAAATCAGACGGCCTGAGCTCGATGCCTAGTTCCGCCTGCGCGAGCAGCACGACTCTGATGAGCTGGACGCTGTCCCCGCCTGCCTGAAAGAAGTCCTCGTCCTCGGCTACGGCAACGCCGGGCAGCACGGCAGCGAAGCAGGCGGTTCTGAGCCGCTCGACAAGCGCTGCGTGGTGAAGGTCGGGCCGGTCCACCGGCGGCACAGTTCACCCCTTTGCGTCATGATCGTCATCGGCAGTACTAGTGACTCGGAGAATAACTTGAGTTACATGACTTTGACAATCATGAGCACCAGATCACGACGCTTATGTTCCAGATATATTGACTCTAGTTGACTCCGGGAGCATCATGAGACGGTGTGAGCAGCGCCGTACCATCCTCCTCAGGACCGGACCTGGCGCGCATCGAAGAGCGGCTGGCGCGGCTGCCCGCCGCCGAGCAGGATCGGGTTCGTCGGCTGCTCGCCGCCCGCGTTGCCGCCGGCCAGCCTGGCCACGATGCCAGCGGCGTGATGCCCGGCGAACTCGGCTTCAGTCACGAGCGGCTCTGGGTCGCCCATGAACTCTCCAGCCAGCCAGCCTTCTTCAACTGCCCGCTCGCGGTGCGCCTGTCTGGGCCACTCGACACGACCGCGCTCGAACTGGCGCTCGGGACGCTGACGGACCGGCACCGCGTCTTGCGCCACCGAGTGGTCGTGGTTGACGGGCGGCCGCGCTTTGCGCCGGATCCTGAACCCGCGCCGCCCCTGCCGGTGGCTGAGATGCCTGGTGCGAGTGCCCAGCGGGTGCGCGAGGCGGTGATCGAGCTGGCGGACGAACCCTTCGACCTGTCGCGGCGGGCGCCGCTCAGGGCCACGCTGCTGCGCCTGGGTGCGCGCGAACACGTCCTGGTGCTCGTGCTGCACCATACGGTCACCGACGACCACTCGGAAATGATCTTGCTCGCGGAGCTCGGAGCTCTCTACGCGGCGCAGGCTGGCGGCCGGCCGCATGACCTTCCGCCGATCCGCGCGCAGGTCAGCGACCTGGCCAGGCGGGAGCGCAAGCGCATGGCCGGGCCTTGGCTCGATGAGCTGCTCGAGCGCTGGCGCGCGCGCTTCGACGGCTGCCGCTTCACCCCGGCTCTGCCCGGCGGGCCTGGTGCGAGCGCTACTCCCGCGGGTAGCTCCCGGCATCTTTGCCGCATCCCCGCCGCGACCGCTGACCGGCTGGCCACACTGGCACGCGAAGAAAGGGCGAGCGTCTCCGCGGCGTTGCTCGGGTTGGCGCGGGTACTGCTCGGGCGGCACGCCGGCTGTGATGACCTGGTGATCGCGGTGCCCGCTGGCGGGCGCACCAGGGCTGAGCACGAACCCCTCATCGGTTACTTCATCAATATCCTGCCGATCCGCAGCCCGGTGCACGGCGGTGCTGATGTGCGCGCCCTGATCCGCGCCGAGCGGGACGCCATGCTTGCCGCTTACGGTGACCAGGAGCTGCCATTCCAGTTGCTGGCCGATGCGCTCAGCCGCGAGCGCGGCGAGCGCCTCCAGATCTTCCAGGTGCACTACAACCACGTGCACTCGCGGCCTGCCGGCCTCCACTTCGGCCCGCTCGCAGCGCAACTCGCCGACCTGGACGGCGCCGTCTCCCATTTCCCGCTCGGGATCACCAGCGTCTTCGACCCAGCCGGCGGCGGGCTGACCCTGAGCTGGGTCTACGACCCGGCACAGGTCGACGGCGCCTTCGTCGCTGACCTGGCGGAGCGTTTTGCGGTACTGGCGAAGGCGGCGGCCGCGCAGCCCGATCGGCCGGTCGGCGACCTGTCCGTGCTCACCGGTCGCGACGAGGCCGCCTTGGCCGCCCTCGCGCACGCGCCGCACCCCGGCGAGTTTCCAGGACTGCTCGAATCGGTCAGGCGCGCCGCCAGCCTGGCGCCGGCCCACGTGGCCGTGGACCACGCGGAACAGAGCATGGACTACGCGCGGCTGATCCGCTCATCCGGCTGGCTCGCCGGGCGGCTGCGCGCAGCCGGTCTCGAGCGTGAGAGCGTCGCCGCGGTTCTGTGCGCGCGCACGGTCCGGCTGCCCGCGATCCTGCTCGGCGTCCTTGCCGCCGGCCTGGCGTATCTGCCTTTGGATCCTGACCTGCCCGCTGAGCGGCTCGCCGCGGCGATTGCAGGAGCCGGCGCGCGCGCCCTGGTGACGGACGGCACGGTACCGGCTCCTTCGCCTGACCAGGAAATCGTGATCATCGATGTTTCGCCGCCTGCCTGGGACGCGGCCGAGCCTGACACCGCCTGCGCCAGCTCCGCTGACCTGGCCGAACCTCATCAGGAACAGCTAGCCTACGTCCTGTTCACCTCGGGCTCTACCGGCGTGCCCAAGGGCGTCTGCGTCACCTACGGTGCGCTCAGCCGCCTGATGCACGACCTGGCCAGCGTCCTGCCCGCCGGCGCCGCCGACCGCACGCTGGCCCTGACCACGGTCGGCTTCGACATCTCCGCGGTCGAGCTCCTGTTTCCGCTGGCCAGCGGCGGCACCGTCCTGATCCCCGACCTCGCGGATGCTCGCGACGGCCGGGCACTGGTGGACGCCGTAGGCCGGCTGCGACCTACTCTTGTCCAGGCGACACCCGCGGGCTGGCGCCTCATGGCTCTCGCTGGATGGCCTGGCTCGCCCGGGCTTTACGGGATCTCCGGCGGCGAACGCCTGCCGCCTGAGCTAGCCAATACCATTCTGCGCGGCACGCGCGGGCTGTGGAACGGCTACGGGCCCACCGAGGCCACCATCTACGCCACCGGCCACGCTCTCGCGCGCCCGGCGGCAGACGGCACGGGCGTCCCGATCGGCGTTCCCATGCCCTCGGTCGGCTGCCGGGTTCTTGACGCCGGGTTGCGACAGGCGCCGCCAGGCGTGCCAGGCGAGCTGTATCTCGGCGGACCACAGCTAGCCAGGTGCTACCTGGGTCAGCCTGGCCTGACCGCGGAGCGATTCGTGCCCGACCCCTACGGGCCGCCAGGCGCCCGCGCTTACCGTACCGGCGACGTGGTGCGCCTGCTGGCCGATGGCGCGCTGGATTTCCTCGGCCGCAGCGACCGGCAGGCGAAGGTGCGCGGCTTCCGCGTCGAGCCCGCCGAGGCCGAAGCCGCCCTTCTGCGCGATCCTGCGGTGCGAGAAGCCGTGGTGGTGGTGCGCAGAAACCCAGACGGCGACGCCACCCTGAGCGCGTATGTCACGCCAGAACCCGGCAGGCAGATCGACACCGCCGCGCTGCGCGCCGCCCTCATCAGGCAACTGCCCGGATACCTCGTGCCGTCGCTGATCCTCGCAGTCGAGGCCATTCCCCGTACGCCGAGCGGCAAGTACGACGCAGGCGCGCTGCCCGTTAGCCTCGCGCAGGACGCTGATGGCGCCGGACCGGATCTCACCCCAGCCGAGCACGCTGTCGCCGCGCGGTGGCGCGCGCTGCTTGGCGTAGACCCTCGGCCTGACCAAGATTTCTTCGCGCTAGGCGGGCACTCACTGACCGTGATGCGGCTCGCCGTCGGGCTCGAAGAAGACTTCGGGCTGCCTGTGCGGGCCGCTGACCTGTATGCCAGGCCCACGGTCGCCGCGCAGGCGGACTATCTCGACGAGCTCACCGTCGCGGAAGCGGTCGGCCTTTCGGGGGGCGACCTGTCCAGATATCTCGAGGCCAGCCAGTGAACGGAGCCCGTATGGTTACCGGTACCGCCGCCGGCACAGTCGCCGAAGGCTGGCTGCTGCGCGAACCCCGGCCCGCGTCGGAGTCGGGTACGTTGCTGTTCTGTTTCCCTTACCTCGGCACCGGGGCCTCGATGTTCTACTCCTGGCCGCGGATGATCGGGCCGGTCGAGGTCTGCCCGATCCAGCCCCCTGGCCGGGAGAACCGCCTGGCCGAGCCGTCCTACGAG
Organism: Streptosporangiaceae bacterium; assembly: GCA_035509195.1. Lineage (GTDB taxonomy): Bacteria > Actinomycetota > Actinomycetes > Streptosporangiales > Streptosporangiaceae > Chersky-822. The sequence goes on from DATJLT010000330.1 coordinate 12,818, forward strand.
AGCTATCCGAGCCTCGCCGCCGCGATGATCGAGGCCCTGCGCCCCTATCTGGACCGCAGGTATGCGCTGTTCTCTCACTGCAATACCGTGTACGCGCTCTATGAATTCGTCGAACAGCTCGAGGCCGCAGGACTTCCGCTTCCTGTGCGCTTCGTCGCCTCCGCGATGGTGCCGCCCAGCCTGCTGCCGTTCGGCACCATCCTCGATCTGCCCGATACCGAGCTCGCCGAGGTAGTGGCGGGATTCATGCGCGCACGCGGAGCCGAGGCCGATCCCGAGCTCGTGGAACTGGCACTTGAGCCGGTCGCCGCCGATCTGCGCGCATACCGTGATTACCGGCCGAGCCTGGGCAAGCTCTCCTGCGCGGTGACCTCGATCGCGTGGAACGCCGACACCAACGTACGCCCCGAACTGGCCGAGAAGTGGGCCGAGGTCCCTGAGGCTCGGCTGCACCGGCTCAACGGCGACCACTGGGCGTTTCTGCGGTGCCCGCCTGAGCTTCGCGCCGTTCTGCTCGAAGACTGCGGGGAAGAGGGCTAGGCCTTCGCCGGCTCGCCGTTCGGGTCTCGTAGCTGATCGATACGACGCCACACCTGGATCGCCCGTTGCAGCGCACCTGACCGCTCAAGCATCTCGGCCGCTTCGCGCAGGGCCTGAGCGGCCTCCTGCGTCGCGCCGCTCCTCTCGAGCGCGTCCGCGTAGCTGAGCTCGGCGCGGATGCGCTCCAGACCCTGAAGCGGGTTGTCAGGCCGCAGCACCCCGGCGAAGATTCGCGCTGCGTCGCGCGCGTGCCCAAGGCCAAGCTCGAAGCGGGCGCGCAGGCACGCCGCGGCGGCGACGTCGGCTGGGCCGTTGAGCAGCCGCGCGGTACGCTCGGCGTCCCGCAGCCATTCCTCAGTCTCCCTTCTGCGCTCCTCGCCAGGCGCGGCGCCGTCAAGCAGGATGGCGGTCACGGATCGGCATAGCCTGGCCCACTCGGCCAAAGGCAGCCCTGGAGAGCTGAGCCGCCCGACGGCCGCGATGATCTGCTCGGCGGCTTCCTCGGCCCGGCCGGCCTGGGCGTGCGCGAGCGCGGCCACCCATCGGGCGCGACCGCTTAGTATCCGGCTGCCGCTGCGCTCGGCCAGCGCCAGCATCACGGGAATAAGCGGCTGCGCCACCGCAGGCTCGCCAAGCTCGCTGAGGGCGGAAATCAGGACGCCGAGGCAGCGGACGTGCTCGGGGCTTCCCGCGCGGGCCTCATCTTCTCCCGCGTCAGCGAGCGCGCTCTGGGCGACGTCGCGCGCCTCGGTGAGCCTGCCGAGGTCACGCAGGGCCGCGGCGTGGTCGATGCGCAGCGCGAGGCTGACGCGCTCCGCCTCGGCAGGCACCGGCAGCTCAAGCATGCGCTCGACCAGTTCAAGCCGCGCGGCCCGGTCGCCGAGCGCGGTGAGTACTGATTGCAGGCGCAGGCCGAACTGGAGCGCCGCGTCGCTCTCGCCGAATGCGACGCAGCGTTCGAATGACGCCAGGAGCGTGCGACTGGCGGCTGCGTAGTCGCCTATGTCCAGGTACTCCTGGGCGGACTGCTGGGCCGCCAGCATCGTCGCGCCGGCACCGGAGCGCACCGCGGTCTGCGCCCAGAGCAGGTTGCCGTCTTCGCCGAGCAATTCCTCGATCGTGGCGGGAAGCTGACGGGCCATGTGCAGGACAACGTCCAGCGTCGGGACGCGACCACCAGCCTCGACGATGGAGACATAGCTGGGCGTGACGACATCGCCAGCCAGGGCTCGCTGGGACAACCCGCGTTCGAGCCTGAGCCGTCGCAAGCGCTGCCCAAACTCCGGCTGTGTCACCGTCATGGAGTCACCGGACGCTTAATTGCCGTGCTGAATCAAGAATGCGATCATGCTAGCACGACTTCAGTGAGAGGGCCGAGAACTCCAGTTATCCTCCGCTCGGCCCGGTAACCACGGCCAGTCGCCGCCGAAGCCGAGCTCGGCCGAGCTTGTCCCGGCGCGCTCGGCTATCCAGGCGGGCTCGATGAGCTCGAAGAGATCCTGTCCGGGAGCGGAGGGAACGGCGAGCGCGCGTCCCAGCCGGGCGGCGAGCCCTTCATGGTGCGCCGCCAGAGGGGCGAAATCCGGCTGCGCAAGCACGTGCCTGGCGCGGGCCGGCTCAGGGGCTGCCATCACGCTCCGCGCTCGGCGGATTCCATCCAGCGGCGCAGGCTGGCGGGCCGCATATCGACCCACACCTCGTCGATGTGGGCCAGGCAGGCGTCGCGCAGGTCCTTGAACCCCGTTCTGGTCCAGCCTGCTGGAAGTTCCCTGCCGTCCGGCCAGATGGAGTACTGTTCCTCGTCGTTGACAACAACGCTGAAGATCTGATCCTTGCGGTCGAAGACGCTGGTGAAGGTGTCGTCCTCGAACTCTGCGGGATCGGCCGTCGGCTCGGTCACTTCGGTCTCCTTTCGGCGGACCGACCGGGCAGGTAGCTCCGGTCAGTGCGGCACGAGGGCGTCCACCCCCGACTCCAGTTGGCTGCAGGCGTCGTGAAGTGCCGTGATCGCTTCCCCGGCCAGCAGGCCGGCTCGCGCGATGTGGCCGATCCGCTCGGCGAGCCGGGCCTGATCCGCCGCAACGACGGTCACCCGGCTGGTGGCGTAGAGGCCGAGATCCGGTACCACCGGGCGCAGGGAGCCAGGATTGGGCACCTCTACCGCCCAGGCGGTAGCAGCCAGTACCTCCTCGGCGGCCGGGTCGGCGTACCAGGAGAAGACCGGCTTCTCAGCGGCGAGCGCGCTGATGCGCAGCGTCCCTGACACCCGCGGGTTGACCTCGAGCACGTACACCTCCCCAGAATCAGTCGCCAGGAACTCGACCTCGAAGAAGCCGTCGGCGTCGAGCGCCGCCGCGATCGACCCGGTCAGCTTGGCCAGCCGCGACGCGACGTCCGGCCTGGCGATGGCCGGAGCGCACAACCGCGTGCGCATCCAGGGAGGTACCAGCGCCCGGGTCGTGCAACCCTTCCAGACTGTCGGCAAGATCGTCAGCCCTGATTCATGGCGGAAGGCGTTGACGGAGTATTCGGTCCCGTCGCGGTAGGGCTCAGCGTACTCGCCCGCCGCCAGCTCGGCGTCTGGCGGCGCGAGCCTGATCCCTTCGCTCTGCGTGCCGTTGCGGCGCTTGACCACCGCCGGGCCGGCGGGCAGGCACCAGCCTGCGGCGCCGTCGCCGGCACAGCGCCAGGGCAAGGTGGGGATCAGGCAGGCAGTCAGGATCTGCTTGAGCGCGGCCTTGTCCGTCGCGGCCGTCGCGGCGGTCTCTGACTGGCAGCGCACGGCGCGGCCGCGGCTGGCCAGCAACGCGGCCCACTCAAGGTCGCGGGAAATGGTCTGGTGATCGGAAACGAAGACAGTCTCCGGCCAGAATGCGCCTGAAGCGGCCGCCTCTAGCTCAGCAAGCGTGCGCGGAACGGTGATCGAGGCTGGCTGATCGCACGGCCTGATGAACTGCGGCAGCCATGCGGCCAGGCCCGCGTTGCCGACAGCGTATATCTGCCCTGCCAACCGGATCGCCTTCCGCTCGCGGGCCAAGCCCGTACGCGAAGAAACCGACGTCTTCACATAGTATTCATGCACATGAATACCCAACAAGAGAATAATAAAGCCGCCGTGGCAACGTATCGGAATATTGGCATATTTGTGCCATGTTCCCCGAGCCCTTCGCAGGTAGACGGCGGGAGCGCCGCGTCGCACCGGGATAGCCCGTTGACCGATCATGACCACTCTGTAAGACTCCGATCGCTGCGTGCCGTGAGCTGAGGACGGAATGGCGGATTTGGCGGAATCCCACGACTTCATCGAGGTCAGAGGCGCTCGCGAGAACAATCTGGCGAACATCGCTCTTGATGTGCCTAAGCGCAAGCTCACCGTGTTCACCGGAGTCTCGGGGTCCGGGAAGTCGTCGCTGGTCTTCGGCACGATCGCGGCGGAGTCCAGGCGGCTGATCAATGAGACCTACACCGCGTTCGTGCAGTCCTTCATGGTCACCCCTGGCCGACCGGACGTGGACTCGCTTCGCAACCTCAGCGCGGCGATCGTGGTCGATCAGGAGCGCATCGGCGTCAACGCGCGCTCGACGGTCGGCACGGCCACCGACGCGCACACCATGCTCCGGCTGATCTTCAGCCGCATCGGCAGCCCGAGAGTCACGAACGCCTCCGCCTTCAGCTTCAATAGTCACGAGGGAATGTGCCCGGCGTGCGAAGGGATCGGCCGGGTCTCCGATATCGACGTACGCCGGCTCGTCGACGCTGAACTCTCGCTGAACGAGGGCGCGGTGAAAGTGCCGAACTTTCACGTGGGCTCGCCGTACTGGTCCGCTTTCGCCAACTCCGGCCTGCTTGACCCCGACGCTAAGCTCAAGGACTACACCCCCGCGCAATGGCACGACTTCCTTTATCTGCCGGCGACCAAGCTCACCCGAGGCTCGAACGCCTTCTACGAGGGCCTGGTGGTGAAGGTCAAACGGCTCTACCTCTCCCGCGACAGGGACGCGGTCAAGCCGCACATCCGGGCCTTCGTCGACGGCGCGGTGGCCTTCGCCGAATGCGGGTCCTGCAAGGGGACCAGGCTGAACCCGGCCGCACTGGCAGTCAAAGTCGCGGGGCGCACTCTGGCCGAATGCTGCGCGATGCAGATCAGCGACCTGGCCGAGTTCGTCAGGGCGCTGGCGGATCCCGAGGTCGGGCCGGTGCGCGCGGAGCTCGCCAACACGCTCGACTCGCTGGCCGACGTTGGCCTCGGCTACCTGAGCCTGGACCGCGAGTCCGGCTCCTTGTCAGGTGGCGAGACGCAGCGGGTGAAGATGGTCAGGCACCTTGGCTCGCCGCTCAGCGACATCACCTATGTTTTCGACGAGCCGACGATCGGGCTGCATCCGCATGATGTCGCGCGCATGAACGGCCTGCTGCTGCGGCTGCGCGACAAGGGCAACACGGTGCTCGTGGTCGAGCACGAGCCGGAGACGATCCTGATCGCTGACCATGTCGTCGACCTGGGCCCTGGGGCCGGAGAGAACGGCGGGCAACTTTGCTACTCAGGCGACGTGGCCGGGCTGCGCGCATCGGGCACGCTCACCGGCCGACACCTCGACCACCACGTGGCCCTGCGCGAACATCCCAGAGCGCCGACCGGCTTCCATGCCATCGACGGAGCCGATCTGCACAACCTGCGCGGGGTCAGCGTCAAGATCCCGCAGGGCGTGCTGACAGTGGTCACCGGGGTCGCTGGGTCAGGCAAGAGCAGCCTGATCCACGGCTATCTGAGCGGCCTGCCTGGCATCGTCACCGTCGACCAGAGCCCGATCCGCGGATCCCGGCGCAGCAGCCCAGCGACCTACACCGGGCTTCTCGACTCGATCAGGGCCGAGTTCGCCAAGGTCAACGGCGTGAAGGCGGCCCTGTTCAGCGCTAATTCCGCCGGGGCCTGCCAGCATTGCGCGGGCATCGGCCTGATCTACACCGACCTGGCTATGCTCGGCCAGGTCGCCACGGTCTGCGAGGCATGCGAAGGGCGCCGCTTCACCCCTGAGGTGCTGCGGTTCAAGCTGCACGGACTCGACATCAGCCAGGTGCTCGCGCTGAGCGTTTCCCAGGCCAGGGAACTGTTCCGGCCAGGCCAGACCGGGGCGGTGCTCGAGCGGCTTGAACAGGTCGGTCTCGGCTATCTGGGCCTCGGCCAGCCGATGACGAGCCTTTCCGGCGGGGAGCGCCAGCGGCTGAAGCTGGCCGTGCACATGGCCAGTCCGGCCGTCACCTACGTGCTCGACGAGCCGACCTCCGGCCTGCATATGGCAGACGTGGACCGGCTTAACGGACTGCTAGCCCACCTCGTCGACAGCGGGAACACGGTCATCGTCATTGAGCACAACCTCGCTGTGGCCGCGCGGGCTGACTGGATCATCGACCTCGGCCCAGGGGCGGGGCACGACGGAGGGCAGGTCATCTTCGAGGGCACGGCCTCGGAACTGGTGCGCGCAGGCGACACGCTCACCGCCCGGTACCTGCGCGCCTACCTGGACCTGCCGTGAGAGTTGCCGATGTCTGCGCGCGACTGACCGCCTGTCCGACGGGAGACGTTCGCCATGTCAGCGAACCCGGCCGAGACCGAGTACCGACGCCGCCTGCTCGCACTCGGCCCCGCCGAGCGCCGCAGCCTGCTGGCCGAGCTGCGCGCTCAAGGCGGCGAGGCTCAGGAAGAGCCGCCTTGTCCGCAGTCCAGTGTCCCGGCTTCGCCCGCGCAGGTCAGCCAGTGGTACCTGTGGCGGCTGATGACGGACAGCGACGCTTATCACGTAGTCGCGGCCTTCGACATCAGCGGGCCGCTCGCCGTGGACGCGCTGCGGGCGGCGCTGCAGACGTTAGTCGATCGCCACGACGCGCTGCGCTCGCGCTTTCATCAGCGCGAGGGCCAGGTCTGGCGTGCCGCGGGCACTGTCCCGCAGGTGACGCTCGAGGTGCGCACGGTCGGCGCCGGCACCGGGACCGAGCCGGGGACTGAAGCGTTTACCACCGCGCTCGCTACCGCCGCGGCCACGGCCAGCGAGCCCTTCGACCTGACGGCCGGCCCGCTTCACCGATTCTGCCTCTGGGACTGCGGCCAGGCCGGGGAGCGCCACCTGCTTCTGCTCGCGTTCCACCACATCATCATCGACGAGTGGTCGGTCAGGCTCCTGCTTGACGAGCTAGGGGCGCTTTACGCCGCTGAGCTTGGCGCGGGGCCCCGCCCGCCCGAGCTTCCGCATCCCGCCCGGCCGGCCCGCCCGGCCGAGGTGCCCGCTGAGTCTCTCGCCTACTGGTCGGCCAGGCTGGCGGGCGCCAGGCCGCGCTCTCCGGTCGCCGACCGTCCCGCGGGCGGGCCTGGCCCGCGGGCCGGAGGTCGGGCGGAGTGCAGGCTCCCTGATGCTTTCGCCGCCGTGACCGCGCGCCTCGGCCGCGAGCAGGGGGCCTCGCCGTTCACCGTCCTGCTCGCCCTGTGCTGGCTGTTCCTGGCCCGTCACACGGGGCAGCGTGATGTCTGCCTCGGCGTTCCGGTCAGCTCACGTGAAGGGGGCGGCGACGCGGAAGTGGTGGACTTCTTCATCCATACGCTGGTGATCCGTGGCGAGGTGCGGGCAGATAGGAGCTTCAGGGAACTGGTGGAGCAGGCCAAAGCCGCCATCGGGGACGCCTTCAGGCACCGGGGCTGCCCGCTCGACCTGGTGCTCAGGGAGCTGAGGCCGGACCGGTACCGTGACCAGGACTCGTTCGTGCGGACCACGTTCGCGTATTCGGATGCCGGACGGAACCGCGGGCCGGGCCTTGAGCTGACCGGCGCTGCCGTCACTCCAGTGCACCTGCACAACCGCGATACTCCGTTCGACTTGCAGATCACCGCCTTCGACAGTGCCGACGGGTTCAAGATCGTGCTCGAGTACGCGGCCGATCGCTATCTGCCCGCCTCCGCCGCGCTGTGGACGTCGAGCCTTGTGCGCCTGGCCGGGGAGACGGCACGTGATCCTGATCGCGCCACCGGGCACCTGCTCGCCGGGACGCCGGGGGAACAGCCCGGCGCTTCGCGCGCGGCGGAGGCCGAACAACAGATCCCGGCGCTAGCGCGAGCGCTGGCCGCTGGCCGGCCGGACGCGCCGGCGCTGCTGGTCGCCGGCGAGCCACTAACTCGCGCTCAGCTATGGCAGCAAGTGCGCGACTCGGCTGCCTGCCTGACCGCGGGAAGCCAGGCGCGGGGGCGAGGGGTGAGCCTTGCGGCGAACCCGATCTTGACGAGGGAGCCGCAGCGCGCGGCTGTCGCCGTCCTGGCCAGGTGGTTCGCCGGCGCACTTGCTGAATTCGGCGATCCTGGCGACGGCGACGACGCTTCTCAGACCGGGGAGCCTGGGTTCACAGGGAGCCTGTTGCGGCTCGTGCCCGGTGGTGCCGCACCCGTGCCGCCCGCCGCCTTGGCGTTCTGTCCGAGCCTGCCAGAGCACGCGGACGAACCGTGGCTCACCTACGACGCCCTCGCCGGCCAGTACGCCAGCCTGCTCAGATTGCTTGCGCCGCTGACCGCCGCCTCCCGCGAGCCGTTGCGCGTCGGCATCGCCGCTCCGGTTGGCTCAGGACTGTCCGCAGCCGGGCTGCTTGCCACGCTCGCGGGTCATTGCCTCGTGTCGCCTGAACCTCAGATGCGGCTAGGCCCAGAGACAGTCAGCAGGTGGGCGGCCGAGCGGGAGGTCGATGTGCTGCTCTGCCGTACCGAACTGGCGGAAGGCCTCGCAGCCGACCGAGTCAGGCGGGCCGCAGCCGCGCCGCCGTTGCTGCTGCATCAGGGTCGCGCCCTAGCGCCCTGGTTGCGCGAGTCGATGGAGGGAAACGGCATGGCGACCCACGTCGTCCAGCTTCCAGGCTGGTACGCGTCGCCGGCCAGGGCGCGGATACTCGGGCCCTGGCTCGACCTGCAGCCGGTCGGCGTGCCAGGTGAACTCGCGTTCTGCGGTGACGCTACGGGGCCGCTGCCCGCCAGCGCGGGGAAGGTCGCGTCGAACTGCATTCCTGACCGCTGGTCAGAAACAGGCGGACGCCTGCGCCGCACCGGCATGCGTGCCAGGATCCGCGCGGACGGCGTAGTGCACATTGACGGGGCCTGCGGCGAGACCAGCCAATCCGAGCTGATCGAGGCGGCGGCACGTGCGGTGCCTGGCGTCTTCCAAGCCGTCGCCGTGACCGCCGCGCCGCAGGCCGCGTCGCCGTCTGCCCAGGCGCCTGAGATCACCGTGTACGTGGTTTGTGCTAGCGATTCTCCTGAGCTGGTGCGCTCGCTGCGCGCGGCGGTCGCACGGCTATCGCCCGCCGCCCCGCCCGCCTTCGTCCGCCTTCCCCGGCTTCCCATCGACCGAGCGGGGCGCGTCGACGGCAGCCGCCTGGCGCAGATCCACGCGGCCGGGCCGCCTTCCGCCAGGACCTGTGGTGCCCACGAGCGCGACGCAAAGGACGGAGACTTATGCCAGACGAACTGGCTGGCGCTGGCCAGGCGACGACAGCCGAGGTACTTGGCTCCCTGTGGCGTGCGGTGCTGGGGATCGACCATGCGGTCGCGGCTGATGACGACTTCTTCGCGCTCGGCGGGCACTCCCTGCTCGCGGTGGAGCTGACCTTCGCGATCTTCGACACCTTCGGGGTCGAGGTCAGCCTGCACGAACTGCTCGAAGAGCCGACGATGGGGTCCATGGCCCGGCTTCTTGACGAACGCGTGCCAGCCAGCGGAGTGACGGCGTTCGTTGAAGACGCCGGCGCCTTCGCCGAACTCTCCGCCGAGCAGGCGCGGTGGCTCTTCGATGACGCCTGACGATCAGCGCGCCGGCCCTCAGGCGGCCCGCCGGCCAGTGCCGCGACCAGGTGAGGAGTTTCCGCTCTCCTACGAGCAGGAAGACCTCTGGTTCCTCGCTCGGTTCGCGCCGGAATCGACCGCGTACAACATTCCGGCCGTCTGGCGTTTCCGAGGCGACATCGACCCGCAGGCGCTCGCCGCCTCGATCTTCAAGCTGATCGAGCGGCACGAGGTACTGCGGACCCGCTTCGTTGAGCGCGATGGCGTGCCGGTTCAGATCATCGAGCCTGCCGCGCGGGCCGCGCGGCGACTCAGGGTCAGGACGCTGCGCCCAGGCGAGGAACTCGACGAGCGGCTGCGGCTGGAATGCGACCGGCCCTTTGACCTGAGCAGCCCGCAGCGCCTGCGCACCCTGCTGGTCAAGGCCAGCCAGCAGGACTGCTCCCTGCTGCTTGACGTGCACCATATCGTCTCTGACGAGTGGTCAGGCGCGCTGCTGTGGCGGGACTTCAGTTCCTTCTATCACGAGCTACTCGGGCGGGCCGGCCCGCCGCTGCCCGCCCTGCCGATCCGCTACGGCGATTACGCGGCCTGGCAGCGCGAGACGCTGAGCGGAAGCGTGCGCACGCGCCTGGTCTCCTACTGGGGCGAGCGGCTGGCTGGCCTGCGCCCGCTCAGCTTGCCAGAAGACTATCCGCGGCCTGCCGTGCAGACCTTCGACGGACAGGCGCACTGGTTCTCATTCGACGGGCAGGCCGCGCGGGCGCTGCTGACGGTGGGCAGAGGCTGCCGGGCCACGGCCTCCATGTGCTACCTCGCTGTCTTTCTTGTCCTGCTCGCCCAGTGGACCGGCGCGCGCGACCTCGCGGTCGGCACGCTGTCGTCCGGCCGTAACCTGCCTGAGCTGCGTGACGTGGCGGGCTATTTCGTCAAGACCCTGGTGCTGCGAGCCGACCTGTCAGGCGCACCCGCCTTCCCTGAGCTGCTGGCCCGCGTCAGGGACGCGATGATCGGCGCCCTGGCCCACGAGGCACTGCCATTCTCCCAGGTTGTCTCGGCGGCCAGGGCGCCGAGGACCCCCGGCCGCAGCCCGCTGTTCCAGGTGCTCTACGCCTACGAGGCGCCAGGGCCTGCGGCGCGGTTCGAGCTGCCAGGAGCCCGGATGGAGCCGGAGGGCATCGACCTCTCCCCTGCGCGCTTCGACCTCGAGTTCACCGTCATTGATCGTCATCGGGACAGCGCCACCGTGGAGGCCGCCGTCGAGTACAACACGGCCCTGTTCCGCCCGGAGACCGCGCGGCTACTCGGCGAGCGCTTCGCCAGGCTCGTCACGCAGATCGCGGCCGCTCCGACCCGGCCGCTTCTGCATGACCAGTGAAAGGAACACCATGGACGATCTCGAATACCGCTTCCTGCGCCACTGCTGGTTCCCGGTAGCGCGAAGCTCGGACCTGGGGGAAGGGGTGCTCGCCGGACAGATACTTGACCAGGAGCTCGTGCTCTACCGTGTCAGCGGGCGCGTCACCGTCGCCGCGGGCCGCTGTCCGCACCGCGGGATGGCGCTGTGGCTCGGGCGCCTGCGCGATGACTGTCTCGAATGTCCTTACCACGGCTGGCTGTTCGAGCCCGGGAGCGGCGCGTGCGCGGAGATCCCCTCGCTGCCCGAGCGCCGGCCAGCGGCAGGGATCGCGCTGCGTACCTTCGAGGCCCGCGAGGCTTACGGTCACGTGTGGTGCTGCCTCGACGATCCCTACCTGCCCTTCCCCGAACTGCTCGGGTACGGGACGCAGGGCTGGCAGTACGGCTTCGGCGACCCGCACGACCTGGCCTGCGGCATGCGGCAGCTAACAGAGAACTTCCGCGACATGGCCCACTTCGCCTTCGTCCACACGGGAACCATGGGGCCGAACGTGCGGCGGGAGGTCGATCCCTACACGGTCGGACGCATCGGGTGGGACCTCGAGTGGGCGCTGACGACCGAACTCGGCGGAACCGCGCTCGAAGGGAACTCCGCGCTTGCCAACACCCAGACGCTGACCTATCGGCTGACCCCGCCGATGAGCGCATACGTGCGCACGTCGTTTCCTGACGGCTCAGGCCGTTTCGTCGCGCAGTTCGCCACGCCAGTCAACCGCGAGGGCACCAGGGTACGCCAGTTCTGGATCGTCGGGATTGACGAGACGGTCTCAGGCGCGCATGGGGTCTCGCTTGAGGAAATGTGGGAGTACGAGCGGCAGATCTTCGCGGAGGACTATCCGATCGTGGAGAACCAGTGGCCAGCGGAGGCCCCGCTTGACACCAGGACCCAGGTGCACACGAGGTCGGACAAGTACAGCCTGGTGTTCCGCCGGCTCTACGTCGAACTGCTCGAGCGCTTCGCCGAGGAGTCGGTCAAGGCCGGCGCTTCGACCTCAGCGTCTTAGAAGCCGATCTCGCCGCGCCAGCGTGCCAGCGAAGCGCGCAGCGCGGCCGGGTCAGGCCCTTCGCGAAGTACGCCGGTGGTCACTGTGAGAAGACAGCTTTCCAGCCGGTCAGCGACCGGGGCGAGTACTTCCTCCGTGCGGCGGTCCGCCCGGCCGAGGCCGGGCACTTCAAGTATGGCGTGCGGCAGGCGCTGAGCCAGTTCATCTGACTCCGGCTGCCGCGCGCCGAGCACGGCCGCAGCCGCGCTGAAGACTCCCGTGCCCTCATGCCGCGCGTTCCATCCGGTCACGGCGTCGGCCAGTGCCTGTGCGACGGTGCGCCCGTCAGGCCCGACGGACCGCTGCACCGCGTCCGCGTCGTGGTTCGATGTGCGAACCATGATGAACACGGCCGCACCCGCCGCCCGCGAGAGATCGAGCAAGGGCTCAAGGGATTCGAATCCCATGTGCGCGCACGCCGTCACGGCGTCGCCGCCCAAGGCGCTGTCAGGCCCGAGGTACAGGTCAGCGTAGGACGCCATCGTGTCAGGGGCATCCACGATCTTCGCGTCGAGCAGCACGGCCGAGCCCTGCTCGTGCGCGCGATCTGTGAACCACCGAAGCAGCTCAAATCCCGGCTGGCCAAAGCGCAGGAAGAAGGGAGTCTGGACGCGGAACCCGGCGACGGCGACGGCGCCGTCAAGTACCAGCTCGCAGTAACGCTGTGCGCCGCCGATCTCGTCTGGCAGGTTCCACGCCCTGAGCCAGGCGGTTGACGGCGCCGCGCCAAGGCACAGCGGCGAACGGCCGGCGGCCAGCCGGCGCCAGCGGTGGGCGAACCCGCGTTCCGCCGCTGATCCGGCCGTTCTGTCGCCCGGTGAATCGCCGATGGCCTCAGGCACGGTGCGGATGTTCGTCATTGGACCTCCTGAGCGGTCATTGGGAGGAAACCGGATCTCGCTAGCCAGTCGGCGAACTCGGTGAGCGTGGCCGCCGTAGGCACCAGCGAACCCGCGGCCGGCTCTGCGGGCCCGGCGGAACCGGCGGCGCGGAGCGGCGGACGCCGGTCGATCCAGACCCCGATGAGGCCGGCCGCCCGTGCGGCGAGCGCGTCGTTAGCCAGGTCGTCGCCGAGGTAAACGGTCTGCCCAGGCTGACTGCCGAGGGCTGCACACGCCGCCAGGAAGGCACCGGAGTCTGGCTTGGCCGCCGCGCCCGCGAGGTCGTCGGCGCAGACCAGCGCGGCGAAGTGGTCAAGGATTCCCGCCTGCCGTAGCCGCCGGCGCTGGACGGCGTGAATGTTGTTGCTGAGCGCGCCGATCACGACACCGCGCGCGGAGATCGTCGCGAGCGCGTCTGGCACCTCGGGAAAGAGCCGCAGGTCCGTCTCGCAGGCCGCGGTGAAGTCCGCGAACCAGGCGTCGAGTGCCTCGCCGCGCGTGCCGATGGAGAGTGCGGCGTAGGCGGTGAACTCCCTGACCCGGCTGCGGCGCTGCTCTACCAGGGTGCACTCGCCGCCAAGAAAACGGCCGACATGCCAGAGCTCGAGCTGGCGCCAGAACGCCAGGGCCTCATCGAACGCCGCGCCATCGGACAACGCGGGCGAGGCGCGGGCGACCATGGCCCGCAGCCCGCTGGCGGCCGCGGCGGTGAGGTCTAGCAACGTGTCGTCGATGTCAAAGATCACCGCGCGCACCGGCGGCACCCCCGAACTCCGGCTCGCAGGCACGCAGCACATCAAGTGCCACCGAGGTGCTTCGCGTAAAAGCGTCCTCTCGCTCCTCTGGCGGAATCGACTCGCCGCTGCCCAGGCAATCGGTGACAGTGAGGATCGACAGGGCGCGCACGCGGTAACGAGCGGCCACGGCGTAGAGCGCGGCCGTCTCCATGTCCACCGCAAGCGCCCCGGCCTCGGTAACCGCCGCGAGCAGGTCAAGGTCGGCGCCGTAGAAGGCGTCGCTTGACATCACAGAACCCGCGTGCGCCGTCCAGCCACGGCGGTGCGCCGCCGCGGCCGCCTGCGCGGCCAGGTCGAGCGGGGCGGTGGGATGATAAGCGGCGCCATGTGCCAGCCGCACTCCGAGCGGCGAGTCGCTGCCCGCGCCGACGGCGATGACGAGGTCGCCGCCGCGGATGCGCTCCTGAAGCGCACCGCAGGTGCCGACGCGGATAGCGATTCTGGTCTGGTAATGCTCGAAAAGCTCGGTCGCGTAGATGGCCATCGATGGCGCGCCCATTCCGGTGGCCTGGACGCTCAGCCGGCCGCCCGACCAGCCGCCGGTATAACCTGACATGTTGCGTAAAGCATTGTGACAGTGCGGGTCAGTGAGCACGCTCCGCGCGATCTTCTCACCGCGCACCGGGTCGCCTGGCAGCAGGACGGCTCCGGCGATCTCGCCTGGCGCTGCGGAGAGGTGGAGTGCGGCCACGAGCGGCTCCTTATGCTGTCATCTGGTGCGGGCTCCGTTGATGCGGCACTTGCCGCCGCTAGCCGGATTCGATGGCGAGCTCAGGCGAGGTGTGCAGCAAGCCCGCGACCAGCGCGGCCTCCTCGGTGAGTTGTGCTCGCTCCCCGGCGTCCAGCGGGCGAAGCAGGCGCACTTGCAGGGGGTCCGATGCCCGCTGCGGTGCCCGCCAGACCCCGACGATGGCTGGCCCCGCGGTCACCACGGGAGAGATCCATCCCGCGGTGCGGTAGACAAGCGGCCTGGCTGCCTTAGGCAACAGTGCTTCGACTCGCTGTGGCAGCGTGACGGTGTACTGGTCGAAGCCGCCGAGCAAGCGGATCCGGCGGCTCGGAGCAAGCGCGCGCACCGACTCGAGATCTCGGTGCAGCAGCCAGCAGGTCCGGCCTTCAACGCAAACCTCGGCTACCTCATCGCCGAGGTCGGCTCGGGTGTGAGTGATGGGCAGCCGCGTGGTGCCCCACCAGCGTTGGATGTCCTTTGGCAGGCTGGGGCCATAGCCGAAGAGGAAGTCCCGCAGGACAGCCTGCTGTGCGGCAGCGGGCGCGGGCGGGCGCTGCGCCCAAGCCTGCGCGGCCCAGTCCGCGGGGTGGGTAAAGGTGACGTTGCGGCCGCGGTCAGCACCAAAGCAAAGATCTCCGGCCAGCGCCGCGGGCTTGAGCAGCGGGCCGAACCCGTGCGTGAGCACCTCGGCGAGGTCAGGCCTGGCCAGTTCAGCGCAGAGGGCGCCGGCGAGCTCGGCGCGCGTCATGACGCGGCCGCGAAGCACGGTGCCTACGGCACTGGCTACCAGCCGGACATCCTGCTCAGTGACGGTCACCCCGTCGGCGGTCCAGTAAATGGGCCCGGCGTGCATGGTCGCGGCGTAGCGCGGCAGGGACCGGCTGGTGAGCAGGTGAAGCGTGCCGCGCATGACCCAGGTCTTGACCAGGGCGTGCTGATCCCAAAGAGCGCTGCGCACGCTCTGCATGGTCTGGTCGCCGACTCGGATCGCCAGCATGAGTTCCGCGCAGGACAGGACCTGGGCGTGGACGCCGCAGAGCCGCTCCGTCATCTCCATGAGGTCAAGATCGGCGGAGCGCACGTCCAGGCCGTGCCGGTGCAGGCGCCACGTCAGTGCCTGCTCCCAGGTGATCGTCGGCAGCGCTGGGGTCTTCATGCGTCCTCCCGCGCCGACATGGGTGCAGCCTCGATCCCGCTGCCGTAACTGTAGCAGGACGTAGGAGCTAACTATAGTTGCGCATTGTTCCACAATTAGAGTTAACTACAGTTATTGACAGTGCGGTGATAAGCACCGCCGTGAAGGGAGCCGTGAAGGGAGGGTCAGTGAACGGTTTCGAGGATGGCAGGTCGCCTGAAGCTCGCCAGCGGGCGGCGCCGGCGCACGAGCCTGAGCTGGTGCATAAGGAAGTTGCCGCGCACGCGGCGACCGCACCTGAACGCCTGGCCGCGTGCGCGGGCGGGGAGTCCGTCAGCTACGGCGAGCTCAATCGCCGTGCGAACCAGCTTGCCCGGCTGCTGCTGCGCGCCGGCGTGCGCCCCGAGGCCGGGGTAGCGCTGCTCATGGAGCGCTCGATCCAGATGCTCGTCGCCTTCCTTGCCGTGCTCAGGTCCGGCGCCGTCGCCGTGCTGCTCGACCCAGCCCATCCGGACGAGCGGCTGCGCCAGGCATGCGAGCAGAGCCGTGCCACCGCCATGCTGACCGCCACCGGGCTCGGCCGCGCGCTGAGCCTTCCCTTCCCTGTCCTGTGCCTGGATCCTGACTGGGACCTGATCCATGGCGAGGCCGAGTCCGACCCGGAGATCAGGATTCACCCGGACAACATCGCATACCTGATCCATACCTCGGGATCGACCGGCGCGCAGAAGCGCGTCATGGTGACCCACCGCTCGGTGGCTCACTCGACGGGCACTCACCGTACGGCACATCAGATCGAGCCAGCGGATCGCGGGTCCTGGCTGGCGCCACCTGGTTCCTCGGTTTCTGTCGGCGAGCTCTGGCCCTATCTGAGCGCGGGGGCGAGCGTGCACGCCGCGCCGCCTGGCCTCGGCGCCGATCCGCAGCGACTGCGCGACTGGATGCTGGCCGAGCGCATTACGAAGGCGTTCGTCAGCATGCCGGTAGCCGAGCAAGTCGTCGGGCTGCCCTGGCCAGCCCGCACGCCGCTGCGGCTGCTGACCGTCGGCAGCGACCGAGTGCGCCGCTGGGCCGCTGCCGACCTGCCCTTCGAGGTCGCCGTGTCCTTCGGCTCCTCTGAGGCGAACGGGATCTCCAGCGGCTTGGTGCCGTGGCACCGCAGGGTCACGAGCGCGACCGCCGATGACCGGCTGCGGGCCTGCGCGCCGCCAGTCGGCCGGGCCTGGCCGCAGGTCCGGCTGCATGTGCTTGACGGCGCGCTGCGCCATCGGCCTCCCGGCCTGATCGGTGAGCTGCACGTTAGCGGCCCTGAGCTAGCCAGGGGCTACTTCGGAGCGCCCGGCCTGACCGCGCTGCGTTTTGTCCCCGACCCCTTCGCGGCTGACGGCACTCGGCTGTACCGTACCGGCGACCTGGCCCACTGGGCACCGGACGGTGAACTGCTCTATCACGACGGGCGCGCGGACAACGAGTTCAAGATCAACGGCATGCGAGTCGACCCGGCCGAGGTGGAGCTCGCGCTGCTTGACTTGCCAGGCGTGCGCGCCGCGGTGGTGGCGCCGGTACTTCACCCGGACGGCGATACCGTGCTGGCCGCCTACGTCGTCGGCGAGATAGGCAGCGCGGACCAGTTGCGCGCGCCCTTGCGCGCGCAACTGCCTGACCATCTGGTGCCCGCGGTGTTCACGGTGCTTGACGCCCTGCCGCTCAACGCGAACCTCAAGGTCGACCGCAGAGCGCTGCCGTCTCCCGACTGGAACGCGCTGCGGGGCGGCTACGTCGCACCGCGCCCTGGATTGGAGGCCGCGATAGCGGCGATCTGGTCAGAAGTGCTGGAGATCGAGGGCGTCGGCGCCCGCGACGACTTCTTCAAACTGGGCGGCAACTCGCTGGCAGGCACCCGTGCGGTCAGGTCGCTCGCGCGGCGCACCGGCGTCCGGGTGCAGCTACGCGACCTGCTGCGCCATCCGACTCCTGAAGCGATGGCCGGGCATCTCGAGCCCGCGCCACAGCGCGCGGGCTCGAGTGCCGGGGCGCACGACTGATGCTGATCGAGCTACGCGCCGACACGGCGCAGGCTGACGTTGCCGTCCTGGCGCAGGCCACGGCCGCGCACGAGGATGTCGAGGCCAGGCCAGTCCGGCTGCGCGGCCGGCTCTTCCTCGCCGTCAGCGGCGACGAGCGGCTCGTCGACGTTCCCCGTTCACCTGAGGTGCTTGCCGTGTGGAGCACGTCAGGGCGCGGGTACCAGCTCGTCGCGCGCGAATGTGAGCTCGTGCGGCCGAGCGTCCGCATCGGGTCATCGACGGTCGGCGGCGGGAAGTTCTGGATCGCGGCCGGCCCCTGCGCGCTCGAGTCCTACGACGACGCGCTCGCGACGTGCCGTGCACTGGCCGCGCAGGGCGTGGACGCGCTGCGGATGGGCCTGTTCAAACCGCGCTCCTCGCCGTACCACTTCCCCGGTAAGGGCCGGGCCGGGCTGCGGCTGCTTGCTGAGCTCAAGACTCAGATCGGCTTGCCGGTCATCACCGAAGTGCTCGACCCGCGCGACGTCGGGCTGGCCGCCGAGGTGGCCGACTGCCTGCAGGTAGACACCAGGAACATGACCAACCGCGCACTGCTTGCCGAGCTTGGCCGCGCCGGCCGGCCGGTGCTGCTCATGCGCGGCTTGCGCTCGACGGTCGCGGAATGGCTGCGGGCCGCCGAGTTCGTGGTCTCGTACGGCAACGCCGACGTGGTGCTCTGCGCGCGCGGCGTGGCCGGCTTCGACGACTCGCTGGCTTACCAGCCAGACTATGGCGCGATCCTCGCGGTGCGCCGCGCCACCGAATTGCCGGTGATCTTCGACCCGAGCCATAGCACGGGACGGCTTGACGCGGTCGCACCTGCCGCGCTGTCCGCCGCCGCCTTCGGCGCTGACGGACTGCTTGTGGAGTCGCACTGCGCCCCCGAGCGCATGCATGTGCCTGGCGATGCGGCGCAGGCGTACCCGCCTGGCCGGGTCGCCGAACTGATCGAGGCCTGCGCGCAGGTGCGGCGGATCGGCCGCCGGAGCGCGCCAGTGCCAGATGGAGCCACTCGAACCGGTCCCGGCTTCATCGACCTGTTCACCGCCCAAGTCCGCCTCCGCCCGCATGCCATCGCGGCCGAGCAGGAAGGGAAGGGCCTGACCTACGCTGAACTCGACGGACGCTCAGAGCGGATCGCCCGCGCTCTGGTGGCGCGAGGACTGGTCAGCGAGGCCATCGTCGCGCTGCACCTGCCGCCTGGACCAGACCTGATCGCCGCGATGCTTGGCGTGCTCAGGGCAAGCGCGGCCTTCCTGCCGCTCGACGTGCGCAGCCCTGGGGAACGTCTCGAGGAGATCCTGCGCGACGCGGGCGCTGCCCTCGTGCTTGTCCCTGCCGAGGGGATGTCACTGCCTGGTGGCTTCGGCCCGCAGGCCCGCGCCGTGACCGTGGAGGTGCTCGTCGCCGAGGGCGAAGCCGCGCCAGTCACGCTGCCCAGCCTGCACCCGGCCGCGCTGGCCTGCGTGTTCTACACCTCTGGCAGTACCAGCGGCCAGAAAGGGGTCATGTTCACCCACCGGGAGACCATGGCCTTCACCGAGGCGATGGCGCGGGCCTTCCGCCTGAGCGCCACCGACCGCGTGTTGCAACTCGCGCCCGCGGGCTTCGACGTGCTGCTCGAAGAGGTACTTCCCGTGCTGGCTGCCGGCGGGACCGTGATCTTGCCGCGCGACCCGATACTGGAGAGCGGAGCGGACCTGACCAGGGCCGTCGAAGACCTCCAGGTCACCGGCTTCGAGCTGACCGCGCCCTATTGGCAAGAGTGGGTCTCCACGCTGGTAAGGGAGGGCCGTCGCGTCCCGGCCTGCGTGCGGTTCGTTGCGATGGGGGGCGAGCGGGTACAGGTTAACTTGGTCGCCGCATGGCGCGAGTTCGGCGTGCCTCTCGTGCACGTGTACGGACTGACCGAGGCCACGGTCACCACGACCTGTTACCGTGACGAGCCCGGTGCGCCCGATGCTCCGCCGACCCCGCCGCTCGGGGCGAGCCTGCCAGGGATCCGGGTACAGGTGCTCGGCCCCATGCTCGAACCGGTCGTTCCTGGCCTTGCCGGCGAGCTGTTCGTCACTGGCGGGCTGGCCCGAGGCTACCTGGGCCGGCCGGGCGCCACCGCGGCGAGGTTTGTCCCCAGCCCAAGCGGCCCGCCAGGTTCCCGCGCGCTTCGCACCGGCGACCTCGTCAGGCTCGAGTCGCCTGACGCGCTGCACTTCGTCGGTCGCAGCGACCATCAGGTGAAGGTCAACGGCTTCCGGATCGAGCCGGCCGAGGTCGAGGCCGCGCTGGCTGGCCATCCGGCGGTTGAGCAGTGCCTTGCCATCGTGCGGGAGGACCGGCCGGGCGACAAGCGGCTGGTGGCCTACCTGGTGCCCGCGCGCGGCGCCGATCCGCCCGACGCCGCTGCCCTGCGCCGCTTCGCCGCTGAACGACTGCCTGATTACATGGTGCCGAGCGCCTTCGTCTTCCTTGACGCGTTTCCGCTGACTACGACGGGCAAGTTCGATCGCAAGGCACTGCCCCGGCCCGCGCGCGCGGCAGCACGTCCAGCGCGGACACAAGCGGAGACAGAGCTCGAGCTGCGGATCGCCGCACTGACCGCCGAGACGCTCGGCCTGGACAAGGTGGCCGTGGACGAGGACTTCTTCGACCTTGGCGGCCATTCGCTGCTCGCCTTGCGACTGCTCGCGCGGATGCGCGCTGAACTGGGAGTCGACCTGTCGCTGCGGGCGATGTTCCAGGCGCCCACGCCGGCCGGCCTTAGCCGGGCGGCCAGGCTGCGCGCACGCAGCGATGGCGATTTCGGCGCGATCTTCCCGCTGCGTGCCAGCGGCTCGCGCACCCCGCTCACGGTCATCCACCCGATGTCCGGACTGGCCTGGTGTTACTCAGCCCTGGCCCGCGAGCTCGACGCGGAAATCCCGGTATACGGCGTCCAGGCACGCGGCATCGGCTCGCCTGAGCTGCTGCCAGAGAGCGTCGAGGTGATGCTCGACGACTACGTCGATGAGATCAGGAGGTGCCAGCCGAAGGGCCCGTACCGGCTGCTCGGCTGGTCCTTCGGCGGCACGGTCGCGCAAGCTATCGCGGCGCGGCTGACAGGACTGGGCGAGGAGGTCTCATCCCTGATCATGCTGGACGCCTATCCTGCCCGTACCTGGGACGAAGTAGCGGCACCAGGCGCGGGGACCGCCGAGCCTGACGTCCTGCGGGCGGTGCTGGCCGACTTCGGGGTCGACGTGCGCCACGCCCTGGGCGCGGACGCGACGGGGCCTGAGTTGCTCGCCGCGGCCCGCCAGCACTTCGGCCAGGACACGGTACTCAGCGATGAACTGCTCGCCATGCTGGCCCGTGCGGCCGCGCACTACATTCGCATGCTGCGGCGCGCCGAGCCTAAGCCGTTCGGCGGGCCTGTGCTGTTCTTCACCGCGGAGCACGACGCGCTTGACGGAGTCGGAGCACGGCCCCTGTGGGGGCAGACCCTGACCGGGCGGGTCGAGGAGTACCGGCTGCCCTGCATCCATGAGGAATTGCTTGGCCGTGAGATGTCGCGGAAAATCGCGCCGATCGTCGAGGCCAGGCTGTGAACAACGCCCGCGTCGGCCACGAACTCGAAGGGGAAGCCGGGCATGGACATGCTCAGTGAGATCAGCACACCAAGTGCCGAGAACCGAGCGATCGAGATGCTCGTACTTGACGCGGCGGAGGCGGGCACGATCCGTGACCTGGCCACGGCGGCGGAGGCCGAATACCATGCCGTCGACAACCCGCGCTTCCTTTCCGAAGTCGCCTTGATCGCGCACGAGCTGCCGCGCAGCGTACGCCGGCTGCTCGTCAAGGCGCGCGTCAGCGACCGCGTGCATGCCTCGGTGCTTCGCGGGCTTCTCATCGACCATCGCGCACTTGAGCCGACACCGCAGCGATGGAACGACGCGGACACGCCTGGCAGCCGTAACTGCGCGTTTCAGATCATGATCTGCGCCGCGCTGCTGGGCGACGCGATCGGCTGGGCCGCCCAGCAGGCCGGGCGCCTCGTCTCCGATGTGGTCCCGACCCCCGGTCAGGAGCACGGCCTGGTCAGCTCGAGTAGCTGCGCGGAGCTGAGCTGGCACACGGAGGACGCATTCTCCCCCTCCCGTGCCGACTACGTCGGGCTTTACTGCCTGCGCAACCCGATCCGCACCCCGACAACCATCTCGTATCTGGATTCTGGCGCCATGGAGCCCGCCCTGCTCGCGGTCCTGCGCGAGCCCAGGTTTCTCACCGTGCCCGACCCCTCCCACGTGCGGCAGGCCGGGCAAGGCACTCGCGCGGCCGATGAGCCGGTCGCGGTGCTGTCTGGCGCGCCCGCGGCACCGGTGCTCAGGGTCGACCGCGACTTCACCCGCGCCCCGCACGGCGACATCGAGGCTTCGCGCGCGCTCGCGGCCCTGGTAGCTCATCTGGACGCCAACGTCTATCCGCTCGCGCTAGAGCCAGGTGACATGTGCTTCCTGGACAACCGCACGGTCGTGCACGGCCGCGAGCGGTTCACCCCGCGGTACGACGGGACTGACCGCTGGCTGAAGCGGGTCGGCGTGGTAGTCGACCTGCGCCGCACCAGGCCAGAACGCGGCGGCGAGACGACCCGCGTGATTGGCGCGACGGCATGAGCGGCACGGCGGCCGGTGGCCTGGCCGGGGGCGCTCCTGGTGAGGAGTATCGGGGCGCTCTGGGCGCGATAGCCCCCGCGCTGCTCGAGTACTGGTTCCGTGACCGCTACTTCGAGACCCGCATCGACATCAGCAGTTCCGGCGTGGAGAATTACACGCTCGGCGAGCTGCGTGCCCTGCTGGAGATCCCGTTCGGCGAGCTCGACACGATCGCCTTCCGTGACAGCCCTTCGCGGGGATCGGAAGAACTCGGCCAGGCGATACGTGCGCACGTCGCACCGGAGAGCCGGCACGCGGTGGTGGCCACGCACGGCTCAAGCGAGGCGATCTTCCTCGCCATGGCCGCGCTGCTGCGGCCGGGTGACCAGGTAGTCATCCCGCGGCCCGGCTACCAGTCACTGACGTCCACCGTGGCCGCGCTCGGCGCGGAGCCGGTGGCCTGGCCGCTCGCACAGGGCCAGGATTTCGCTCCCGACCTGGACGAACTTGAGCGCCTTCTCACGCCGCATACGCGCATGGTCGTCGCCAACTTTCCGCACAATCCCACCGGCGCGAGCCTTGACGCCGGCGCCTACCTGCGGTTCGTCGAGCTTATCGACTCGAGCCCGTGCTATCTGCTGTGGGACGCGAGCCTCGCCATGATGGCCTACGAGGGCAACCCTCTGCCCGATCCCTCATGCTTGCTCGAACGTTGCGTGTCCACGGGCACGCTCTCCAAGGCATACGGGCTTCCGGGGCTGCGTGTCGGCTGGTGCCTGGCGCCGGAGGACGTGGCCTGCTCGATGGTTCGGGTACGCGATTACACCACGCTGAACACCTCGCCGCTGAGTGAGTACCTGGCCACCGCGGTGCTGCGGCACACCGACCGGGTGCTCGGACCTCGGGTGCGCCAGGCCGAGGAGAACCGGCGGATCGTGATGGCATGGGCGCGGCGCCATGCGGAAGTGGTGCAGTGCCCGCCCCCGAGAGGCGGGGTGACGGTCTTCCCGCGGATCGATGGCCTGACGTCGACGCGCCCGCTGTGCGAGCGCCTGCTCACCGAGCGCGGGGTCCTGCTGGTGCCCGGTGACTGCTTTGGCTATCCGGACCGGGTCAGGCTCGGCTTCGGAGGCCAGTCAGCCGAACTGGTCGCCGGCCTCGATGAGCTAGCCAGCGCTATTGCCGATGCCCGGGACGGCGCGGATGCCGCCTAGATCACCATGCCCGCGGGTCGAGCACTACTTCGCCAGCCGGCTGGCGGTCACGCCAAGCGCACCCGCCGTCGCCAATGGCGGTGACGTCCTGACCTATGCCGAGGTCGCCAGGCTCGCGCAGGGCCTGGCAAGCCAGCTAGCGTCGTCAGGCGTCGAGCGCGGTTCCCTGATCGGCATCACGATGGAACGGTCGATGCTGCTGCCGGCGGTGGTGCTCGGCATCTTGCGAGCCGGAGCGGCTTACCTGCCGCTTGACCCCGCGTACCCGGCAGAACGGCTCAGATTCATGGCGCGGGAGGCCGGGCTGCGAACGGTCCTGTCTGACCGGCCTGAACGCCCCGGCTGGCTACCAGGACACGTCAGGCTGCTGACGCCGATGCTCGCCTCAGGCGACGGGGCCGCGACGGCCGCGACGCCCAGCCTGAGCCCCGACGCGCTCGCCTACATCGTCTTCACGTCAGGTTCGAGCGGTCGCCCCAAGGGCGTGGCCATGACCCACCGCCCGCTGAGCCGCCTCGTGTCCTGGCATGAGCACAACGCGCACCTGGGGCAGGCCGCCAGGACATTGCAGTTCGCGCCGCTCAGCTTCGACGTGTCATTTCAGGAGATATTTACCACCTGGGCGACCGGCGGCTGCCTGATAACGGTGGACGACCGCACCAGGCGCGACCCTTTCGCCCTGCTTGACCACCTCATCGAGCAGCGCGTCGAGCGCGTCTTCCTGCCCTTCGTCGCGCTGGATGGCCTGTGCCGCGCGATCTGCCGCAGACGGCCGTCGCGGCTGTGGCTGCGCGATCTGGTCACCGCGGGTGAGCAGCTCAAGATCACGCCCGCGATCAGGACAGCCTTCACCGCCCATCTCAGCGCCAGGCTCCACAACCACTACGGTCCCTCAGAGACGCACCTCGTCACCGCGCACACGCTCGAGGGCGACCCGTCCCGATGGCCGCTCCTGCCGCCCATCGGCCAGGCCGTAGCTGGCGCGGAACTCCACATCCTCGATGACACCGATCGTCCGGTCGCGGACGGCACGCCGGGTGAACTGTTCGTAGGCGGCGAGGCGCTCTCCGTGGGGTACCTGAACCGGCCCGAGCTCACCGCCGAGCGCTTCCGCGAGATCGACGGCGTCGGCCGGGTCTATCAGACCGGCGATCGGGTGCGGGCCGATGGGCAGGGGGTCTTGGAGTTCCTCGGACGCTTTGACGGGCAGGTGAAGATCCGCGGATTCCGTGTCGAACCCGCCGAGATCGAGGCCGCGGTCGCCGAACTCGACGCCGTCGTCCACGTCGCGGTGGTCATCGACGCCGGCCATGCGGGCGGTGCGCGACTCGTGGCCTACGTCGTCCCGGTGAGCGGCCCGGACGACTTCGACGTGGCCGCCGCCCGCCGCAAGCTGGCCGAGTGGCTACCTGACTACATGCTCCCTGCGGAACTGGTGGCCGTCGCGTCGCTGCCCATGACGCCGAGCGGAAAGCTGGATCGACGCAGGCTAACGGCGGTCGCAGAGCGCGGTCGGGATATCCCAGGCGCCGACGTAAGGCTCCCTGCCGTGCGCGGTCATGACGTTGTCGATGATTAGCACGTCCCCTTGCTGCCAGTTCACCTCGACGGTGACCTGCTGATAAGCCCGTACCAGGACCCAGTAATCTTCTTCGGCCAGTTCCTCACCCGAACCGTAATACGAGTTAAATGGCAGGCCGTCCGCGCCGAACGCGTGGATCAAGAGATCGCGCTCTGGCTTCGCGATGCTCCACTGGCTCATGAACAGAAGGTCGCTGAACGCGCACTTTTCCCCGGTGACTTGATGCGTCACGATCGCTGCCCGCCGCTGCCAGAGCCGCAGCGTTTCCGAGTCCAGCCACTCGAATTCGATGTCCCGCTCGGCGCAGACTCCAGCTACCTCGCTTGGGTAGCGAACGTCTAGGGCTTCTCGCCAGCCAAGCCCGAGCCTGGGGAGGAAGTTCCTGCGAAGGAGCCATCCCTCTGCTGCCAGCCGCTTTGCCAGCCTCTCAGGCAAGAGGGTCAGGAATCGCCGGGTGTCAGCGAGCAGAAGCGCGCCGCCCTCCGCCGGCCCGCGGACGCACGCCATGAGCAGCAGGCCAGGGTAATCGGTCGCATAACCCTGCTCATGGTGCATGCACATTTCCCTGGCCGCCGACCATTCTGGCCAGGAATAGACTCCGTCACCGAAATCCTGTCTCGGCGCGAACGGTTCCCTGCTTCGCACGGGCACGTGCCCAAGGCCGCTCCTGACTTTGGCGAGATCGGCCGCTGAGCTGACGCCGAGGCCGCTGACGACGAGACAGCCGTGTCGCAGCAGTAATTCCTCAATCTCGCCTCGGTGCGAAAGCACCCACGATGCGGCGGTGTCATTCGTGAGGGCGGCGTCGACTCGCGGCGGGCGCCCGGCCACCGGTACACAAGCCAGCATAACTTTAGTTTACTAAGTGATCAGATGTATGACAACAGTTGTGTTAGGATGCTGACGTGCTACCGGACAGCCTGTCTTGCCGCTGCGGCCGCATAGAGGTGGAGCAGAAGCATGGATGATCTCGCGGCCCGTCTCGCCCGATTGCCTCCCGGCGAGCGATCCGAGATCTTGCGGCTCATACAGCAGGCGCCCGCCTCGCCGGTCAGCGCGGCTGATCCGGCCGCCGCACCAGGCCCCACCGCGGGCCAGGCTGAGGTGACGCAGGCCGAATACGAGCGGCTGACCGAGGTGCTGCCGCCCGGTCCCACCGTGACGATCAAGCAAGACACCCTGGACGCGGCGTTCGCCCGCCAGGTAGCGGCGACCCCGCACGCGATCGCGATCGTCGACCAGGCCGGCTCGGTCACGTACCGCGAGCTCGCTGACCAGGCGGCCCAGGTCGCGGCAGCGCTCGTCCGCTGCGGCGTTGGCCCAGGGGACTTCGTCCCGGTATGCGTGCGCCGCGGCAGAGGAGCGGTCGTCGCCATATTCGGGGTCCTGCTGTCCGGCGCGGCCTACGTGCCGCTCGATGAATCGGTACCCGATGAGCGGCTCAGGGAAATGCTCAGGGGATGCCGGGCGCGGGTCGCGGTGGCGGCCGGCCGTGCGGCGGAATCGCTGAGTTCAGCGGGACTCGAGGTCACGCGGACGGACTCGGCTGACCGGCCACAGCCTGATGGCCAGAAGGTATCCTCCCGCGCGGCACCCGGCGATCCCGCGTACGTGATCTACACCTCAGGCTCATCTGGCCCGCCCAAGGGCGTGGTGGTATCGCATCGTGCGGTCTGCCATTTCAGCGAGGCGATCGTGGCCGAATACGGCATCACGGCCGATGACACGTTGATGCAGTTCGCGCCGCTGACCTTCGACGTGTCGGTCTTCGAGCTGTTCGCCAGCTTGCTGGCCGGAGCCAGGCTGGTCATCGTCAGTGATGAGGACAAGCTCTCTCCTGGCCGGCTGACCGACCTCATGCGAGGGCACGGAGTAACCGTTGCCGAGCTGCCGCCAGCGCTGATGCCGCTGCTTGACGAGGCTGCCCTGCCTGATCTGCGCCTGGTGTCGGTAGGCGGAGAAGCGTTTCCTGGGCATCTGGTCGCCACGTGGCGTCGGCCTGGACGCCGATTCGTGAACGGATACGGGCCTACCGAATGCACCGTTGCCGTCACCCTTTTCGAGTGCACCGGCCGCTGGGACGCCATGCCGCCCATCGGAAGGCCACTGGCGAACCATTACGCGTTCGTGCTCGATGCTGAGCTGCGGCCAGTGCCGTTTGGCCAGCCGGGTGAGCTATGCGTCAGCGGGCCTCAGGTGGCAGAGGGGTACCTCGGGCAGCCCGAGCTGACGGCCGCGTATTTCCCCGCCAACCCGTACCGGCGCGGCGACTTCGACGCCAGGCTCTACCGCACCGGCGACCGAGTGCGCTGGCTGCCCGACGGTAATCTCCAGTTTCTTGGCCGCGTCGATCGGCAGGTCAAACTGAACGGGCATCGCATCGAGCCCGCCGAGATCGAATCCGCGATCACGAGCCACCCGAATATCAGGCAGGCGACGGTCGAGCTGATCGATCTTCCCTTCCGTGGCCGGACGCTGGTCGGCTACGTCGTGCCCATCATGGGTGAGGCTGACCTCGGTGCGGGGTTGCGACGGCACCTAGCTGAGCGGCTGCCCGCGTACCTGATCCCGCACACGTTCGTTGAGCTGCCAGGATTACCGCTCACCAGGAACGGCAAAGTGGACAAGGACAGGCTTCCCTTGCCCGCGCCATCCGCGAGCGGCCAGCCGGCTGACGTCACTGCCGGTGACGATGCTCTCGCAGCGGAGATCGCGGCCACTGTGATCGGGCCCGCGCTCGCGGGAGGCACCCTGTCGCCTGACGATGACTTCTTCCACGCCGGCGGTGACTCTTTGCTCGCGATCAAGACGGTAGCGATCGCCAACAGCAAGTACGAGGTCATGGTCAGCGTTGCCGCCTTCCTGGCGGTGCCCACCGCCCGCAACCTGGCCGCCTTGATACGCGAGAAACGGGAACAGGCCGCAGCGGACCGGGAGTTGCTGGTGAGCGCGCTCAGCGAGATCGGAGACTCTCCCTGAAAGGGGCGCATCCCTAGTGAGCCGCGACGATGAGATCACCGAAGCCGGCCTCCGGGCTGAGCTCCGCCGTCTGTTCGACTCTCCGGCCATGCGCCGCGCGCTCTCGTCGGTGCGGCAGGCGGCCAGTTCGCGCGCCGATCCCCGGCCGGTTTACCGGCTGCTAGGCGAGCACGGCTTGCTGGCGCCAAGCTGGCCCGCCGAACTCGGCGGCCGCGCCGCGCCCGCCTGGACCATGGCCGTCATCGCCGAGGAGCTTGTGGCTCACGGGGTGCCTGACATGGTCCACGTGGTCTCGGTTCAGTCGGTCGGCACCGCGCTGCTCCAGGCGACCGCGCGGGCGGACCTGCGCGCTCTGATCAGGCAACTCGGGCGCGCCGAGAGCTTTGCCTGCGTATTGCTCACCGAGCGTGAGGCGGGGTCGGATGTGGCCGCGCTCAGGACAATGGCTAAGCCTACGGCCCGCGGTTACCGCCTCGACGGGATCAAGGCTTATTCTCTCGGCGCGGGTCAGGCCGACTATGGCCTGTGCCTGGCGCGGATCCGCGACCGTGACCAGCCGCTGGCGGGCGAGCTTGCGCTGTTCCTCGTGCCCATGCGCACGCCTGGAGTGCGAGTCACCGGCATGGACAGCCTGCTCGATGACGAGCTCTTCACCGTCGAACTGCATGAGGTTGACCTGCCGGCCGACGCGCTGATCGGCGACCGTGCCGAAGGCTGGCAGCTACTGCTGCGCTTGCTGACGACCGAGCGCACGGGAATCGACTACTACGCGCGAGCACGGCACTGGTACTCGGCCATCTGCGACCTCGCCGTCAGCGCCGGCACGGCCGGCCGAGTCCCGGCAAGCCGGGTGAGTCAGCTCGGAACCCGGCTCGATGCGGCCAGGCTGCTGGCCTATCAGTCACTGCGCCAGCTATACGAAGGCACTTTGCCGGAAGTGTCAGCTGCGGTCGCGAAGTGGTGGACCAGCGAGCTTGCCGCGCGAATGGCGTGGGAAGGCGTCAGCGCGTTCGGGTGCGACCGCGCCGGCGAACACGGGGAGACGCTCAACCGTGCCCTGCGGGAAGCGCCAGGGCTCCTGATCTCTGGCGGAGTGTCTGAAGTGCTGCTTGATATCGTCGGCCGCTTCCGCATTCAGCAAACTGGCGCCGCGCTGTGCGTGCCGGCGGACGCGAGTCCGCTCGAGCGCGAGCTGCGGCACGGCGTAAGCCGCGGCTTGACGTCCCCTGTGAACGCGCAGCAAGCCCTAGTCCAGATGGGTGCGCTGAGATTCGGGATTCCGGTCGCCGCAGGCGGCCTTGATCTCGGTCAGGTCGCGGTGCTCATAGTCTGTACCGAACTGGGCATCGGCGGACATCCGCCATGGCATCTCAGTAACATGCTCGCGGCGGACCTGCTGAGCAGGTGCACAGGAAATGAGCTCGCGGCCAAGGTACTCGCCGCGATCATCTCAGGCTCGGCCACGGCAAGCGTCCTTGGCCTCGGCGCCCCGGCCATCAACGGTGACTGGACGCTGCTGATCGCCGGGGATGACAGCCAGGGCGGTGGTGTCCTCGCGCTGCTTCCGGCCGACCATCACCTGCTCAAAGTCGGCACCGCCGACTCGGTGCACCGCTTCGACCGAGCCCTGCTTCACGCTGACTGGGTGATTTCCGACGGCCACGTCACCGCGCAGAACTGCGCGGAGGCGCTCCCGCTTGCCAAGCTCCGCTTGGCGGGCTATCTCACGGGGCTGGCGGCCGGCACGCTCGCGATGGCTGCGGACCGAGCCAGGTGCAGGACGCTCTCTGGATCCCGGCTGGCGGACTTCCCCGCGGTTCTGGCCGCGCTCGCGCCCCTGTACGGCCAGGTCGACGCGGTGAACCTGCTGCTCAGGGAGACGGCCAGCCGACATGACAGTGGCTATCGCATCGATCGCGAGGCCATCGAGGTGCTCGCGCTTTCCGCGGAGCTCAGCGGCGAGGCGACCAGGACCGCCCTGCACCTGCACGGCGCCGCCGGGCTGACGCAGAATCATCCGATTCAGCGGTACTACCTGGCGGCAGCGACCGCGGCAGGCACATATGGCCACCCCGACGTTCTCTGGCAGGTCGCCGGCGAGGCCAGGCTGCGCGAACAGCAGGCAGGCAACTGACATCGCGGTTGCGTGCCATCAGAGCTTCAACTATAGTTGCTCGAAATGTTCAACTGTAGTTGCTTAACCTGGGGCTGAGGCTAGACTGGAGGCGCCGTGGATCGAATGCGCCTGCCCAACGGGCAGACGGTTTATCAGATCAACCCAGGCGAGACCGGCCTCATGTACCGCAACATCGTCGCGTGCCGTAGTTACCTCCAGCACGGAGTCGCGCTTCGGCCAGGTACCACCGTTTTCGACGTCGGGGCGAACATCGGAATATCGGCACTCTTCTTCCACTGGGAGTGCCCTGACTTGCGAATCTTCGCCTTCGAGCCCGCTCCGCTCTTATTCGAGGCGCTGACCGCGAACCTCGCCGAGCACCAGGTGAAGGCGATCGCGTGCAACTACGCGCTGCATCGCGCACCAGGGACACGGCAGCTCACCTACTACCCGGACACGACAGCGATGAGCGGACTCTATGCGGACCCAGACAACGACGCCGAGCTGACCAGGGTGTTCCTCGCGAACAGCGGGTTCGACAACGACGACGTCGAAGACCTGGCGGCGGGGCGGCATAGCACAGTCACGTCCGACTGCCGCCTGCGAACTATCTCTGAGGTCGTCGAGGAGTGCCATGTGGACGCCATCGACCTTCTCAAGATCAACGTCGAAAGGGCTGAAGGGGACGTGCTGGCCGGCGTCGCGGAGTCGTTCTGGCCCAGGATCCGGCAGCTCACTATGCAGTTGCACGACATCGAAGGCCGGCTCAAGGAGGTCAGCGGCGAACTGGCTGGGCGCGGATACCGCGTTGCCGTCGCCCAGGATCCCCTGCTGGCCGGGACAGAGATCTATGAGCTCTTTGCGGTCCGCACGTAGGAACGCGCCGATCTCGCCGATGCTTCGATCCCAAGGAAGGCCGGGTTCCCGTGACGACCACTCCGGATGAATGCCTGGACGTCGAGCTCGACAGCATCGACCTGGCCGATCCCGATCTTTATGCGACCGGCGACTTCCTGACCGTCTGGCGGTACTTGCAAAAGCACGCGCCGGTGTTCTTCAACCGCAGCTCCGATGACGGGTTCTGGGCGGTGACCAAGCACCGCGAGGCCATGGCTGTGTACACCGACAGGTCCTTTACTTCTGAACGCGGCATGCGAGTCGGCGGAGGAGCCGCGAGCCGTGCCTCGGGCAGCAAGATGGTGATCGTTACCGACGGCTCGCGACACAGGCAACTGCGTGATCTCATGGCGCCGCCGTTCTCTCCGCGGGCCGCGCGGGCCATGGAGGGCAACATGCGGGCCGTGGTGCGCGGCCTTCTCGACCGCGCGCGGGGCTTGGCCGAATTCGACTTTGTTGACCTGATCGCGGCTCAGCTTCCGCTCTACGTGACCTGCCAGCTCCTCGGCGTGCCTGACGAGGACCGCGACCTGGTCATCGACTGGACCCGCAAGGCGTTCGGCTCGGTCGCGGGGGACGGGAACCGGGATGTCGTGACTCCGCAAGAGCAAGCGGAAGCGCACGCCGCGATCTTCCTCTACGCCACGGAGCTGCTCGCCGAGCGGCGGCGGCGGCCGCGCGACGACATCGTCAGTGCCCTGGCGCACGGCACTATCGACGGGCGGCCTGTCACCGAAGAGGAGGTGATGGTCAACGTCAACGGAGTGCTCACCGGAGGCAACGAGACCACCAGGCACGCGTCGGCGGGGGCAATCGAAGCCCTGGCCGCCTTCCCTGGCGAATGGCAGGAGCTGAAGGATTCACCGGGAATCCCTGCGACCGCCATCGAGGAAGTGCTGCGCTGGACAGCTCCGAGCCTGCACGTCATGCGCACCGCCATCAGGGACGTGACCATCGGGGATCAGCTCGTCAGGGCCGGCCAGGAGGTGTCGGTCTGGAATCCTGCAGTTAACCGGGACGGGGATCAATTCCCTGAGCCGCTCCGCTTCGATGTGACTCGTACCCCTAACCGGCACCTCACCTTCGGCACCGGCAACCACGTGTGCATCGGAGGGACTTTGGCCAGAACGGAACTCCGCGTGCTACTCGAGGAGGTGGTGGCCAGCGTCGCGTCGATCGAAGTCCGCGGTCCGGTCCGCCGCCTCCGCTCCAATCTGATGTGGGGGCTGGATCAGCTCCCTGTGCATTTCGAATGGGAGGCGGACAGGTGACTGGGGACCCGGAAATCGCGATCGCGCCATCCGGCGAGCTTGCCGGGCGCCTGGCGCGATTCGCGGACGCCGAGCGCACGACTCCGGCCATGGTCTTGCTGACGGCCTGCGCGATTGTGCTGGCGAGGTATTCACGCCGCACCGACGTGATCGTGGCCTGTGAGCTAGACGGCGGTCGCGAGCCTCGGCCAGTTCAGATCCGGGTGCCCCGGTCAGCGACCTTCAGCGGAGTGGTGCGCGCGGTCCGCGACGACGTGCTCGACGTCCTCGCCGGCAAGAGCGCGGCGCTGGCTACGGAGTCGCCCGACCCGCACTTGCCTGCCTTCCGCATGGACGACGCGACGACGGTCGCGCTACTGCGTCTCGGCTCGGCTCCCTGGAATGACGGCGCGGCGCCGCAGTTCGGTGCGGCAGTCACTCAGTTGCTCGCGGACGGGCTGGCCCGATCGGCCTCCCCCGTCGAATCGCTGCTCCTGCTCACAGCGGCCGACCACGAAGGCGTCGCCGACGCTGGCCGGGGCGCGGTACTTCCCGCTTCTGGCATCGCGACCCTTTACCACCTCTTCCAGGCTCAGGCTGAGCGCACGCCGACCGCCGAGGCTGTGTACGCGGCCGACGGCTGCCTGACCTACCAGGACCTCGACCAGCGCGCCAACCGGCTGGCGCACTATCTCCGTGCGCTTGGCCTAGGAACGGAATCCGTGGTCGGGCTGGCGCTGCCGAGGTCAGCGGCTGCGATCGTCGCGCTGCTGGCGGTCACGAAATGCGGTGCGGCTTTCCTGCCGCTCGATCCAGCTCAGCCAGCTGCCCGGCTCGCCTATATCCTCGCTGACGCCGGCGTGGCGGCCTTGATTACGGACGTCGACACCGAGCGGCGCCTGCCACCGCACCGGGTTCCCGTCATAGCGCTCGACCGAGCGACCGAACAGGCCGCTCTGCGAGAGGCGCCGGACTCGGCGCCGCCTTCTGCGGTTCATGCTGAGAATCTCGCGTACGTGATCTATACCTCGGGCTCGACCGGCCGCCCTAAGGGCGTAGAAATTACCCACCGCGGCGCTGTCAACCTCGCCAGGGTGCTGAGTAATTCGTTTGGCCTGGATCAGCACGATCGGGTAGCTCAGTTTGCCTCGCTCAGCTTCGACGCCTCAATCTGGGAAATGCTGATGGCATTTTCCGCCGGAAGCTGCCTTGTCATAGTGCCGACCGATAGCGGTATCGACGAGTCAATTTCCGCGCTGAGAGAGCACGCGGTCACCGCAGGTACTTTTCCGCCGTCCTTCCTCAATGCGGCCGATCCGGAAAGCCTGCCCGGCCTGCGCCTAGTGGTGAGCGCTGGCGAGAGGTGCCCGGCCGAGGTCGCCGCGGCCTGGTCTGCGGGGCGCCGGTTCGTGAACGCCTACGGCCCGACAGAGGCCACGGTATGCGCGACGTTCTGCGAGCCGTCCGGGCCAGGTGATCCGCCGATCGGCTCCGCCATACCCGGGCTTGACGCGCACGTGCTCGGCGCCGACCTGGAGTTGCTGCCAGCCTGGGTACCCGGCGAACTGCACCTCGCGGGCGCGGGCCTGGCCCGGTCTTACCGCAACCTTCCCGGGTTGTCAGCGGCATCATTTGTCCCCAATCCATTCGGCCCGGCGGGAAGCAGGCTCTACCGGACCAAAGACCTGTCTCTTCGCCGGCCGGACGGAGCAATTGAGCACCTGGGCCGGTCCGATCATCAGATAAAGCTACGTGGCTACCGGATCGAGCCGGGTGAGATCGAGGCAACCCTGACCGGGCATCCTGGCGTCAGCGAATGCGTCGTGCGGCTGCACGATGATGATCAGTCAGGTCCGGTGCTTGTGGCCTATGTGCTGGCGCGCGCGGCCGATACGGCAGCACCCGGCCTGGCGCAGGCGGAACTGCGGCGGTTCCTGGCCGCCGCGCTGCCCGACTACCTGGTTCCCGGTCGCTTCGTTGTCCTGAACGAGTTTCCGCGGAACGCCAGCGGCAAGGCCGACCGCGCCGCGATCGCCGGCCTGGCCCTGGGCAAGGATGCCGGCGCGGATCAGGAAGACGCTCCCGCCACGGAAACGGAAAAGCGGATCGCCCAGATCTGGGCGCAGTCGCTGGGGTTTTCCAGCGTTCAGCGGACCGATAACTTCCTCGAAATAGGAGGCCATTCTCTGGTCGCCGCTCAGATCATCGCACGTACCAGGGCGTCCTTCGAACTAAGGAGGCTGCCCGTACGGTTGCTCTTCGAGCAGCCGGTCCTGGCCGACTTCGCGGCGGCTGTCGATGACGCCGCGGCCGGCCTCGCTGGTGCACGCAGTTGAGCGCCTGGACGGGTCAGGATCTGACCGCACCCTGGCAAGGGGCCAGGCTCGGGATGGCGCGGGCCGGCGACATGCGGATCGCGTTCCTGGAACAAGGTGACGGGCCGCTTGCCCTGTGCCTGCATGGCTTCCCTGACTCGCCGTACACCTGGCGGCACCTCCTGCCCGAACTGGCGGCGGCAGGCCACAGAGCCGTCGCGCCGTTCGGCCGGGGTTACGCTCCGACATCGCTCGCGCCGGAAGGCAGCTATCAGCTCGGCGCCCTGATCGCCGATGTCGAGGCACTGCACGAGGAACTCGGCGGCGGGCCGGATGCCGTGCTGATCGGACACGACTGGGGCGCCAGCATCGCCTACGGCGCGTTCGCGCACAGCCCGCATCGCTGGCGGGCCGCGGTTGGCCTGGCGGTGCCGCCTGGCGACGCGCTCAGCAGCGGCTTCCTCGAATACGACCAGCTCAAGCAGAAGTTCTATATCTTCCTGTGCCAGGTTCCCCTGGCCGAGCTCGCTTTCGCGGCCGGTGACTTCGCGCTCATCGACGGGCTGTGGCGCGACTGGGCTCCTGGCCTTGACTTCCGTGACGACGTGGCCAGGGTTAAAGCCTGCGTTCGCGCACCTGAGCACCTGACCGCCGTGATCGGCTATTACAGATCTTCCTTTAACCCCCGGTCGAATCATCCCGCCTACGCCGAGCAGGAAGCCGCGGCCTCGCGTCCGCCGGTCCGGCCCATGCTGTACCTGCACGGGCGACTCGACAACGCTGTCCCCGCGGCTGCGGCGAACCAGGCTCGCAGCTTCCTGGCGCCTGACAGCAAGGTGGTCATCGTTGCGGACGCCGGGCACTTCCTGCACCTTGAGCAACCCGGCCAAGTCAACAAGCAGATCCTGGACTGGATCGGCACTGCCGATTATGCGCCAGGATGCGTGGCATGAAAAAAATGTGTATCTATAAGTTTTATATAGATAATGGGATATTATGGTGGCACACTTGAGTAATGCCGAAGCCGAGCGGCTCGGCGAAGCCTACTTTCAGGATACGCAGGGCGTCCTCGGGCGAATGCGCTCGTCGGCTCCGGCGACGCCGGTCGTTATCTCCGGGGTTGGCCGGGCGTGGCTCATCACGCCGTACGAGGAGAATCGCGAAGCTCTCGCCGACCCTCGGCTCAGCAAAGACTGGGTTTCCCACCTGCTCCCTGAAGGCTTCGCCGCGGATGATGATCCCGTGCGCCGCTACCTCAACAGGCACCTGCTCAATCTTGACCCGCCAGATCATACCCGGCTGCGCCGGCTGGTGGGCAAGGCATTCACCCCGCGCCGAATAGCCGCGCTACGCCCCAGGATCGTAGATATCACAACAGAGCTTGCCGACCGTCTGTCGGAAGGGCCTGAAGTGGTCGATCTGATAGATCACTTCGCTGTGCCGCTGCCAGTCACGGTGATCTGCGAACTGCTGGGAGTCTCAATACAGGACCGCGATCAATTCCGTGGCTGGAGCGCGTCGATCCTGTCCTCCGAGTCTTCCGCGGACGAATTTCATGCGGCCGCCACGGAGATGTACAGCTTTTTCGCCGGACACGTGAACGCCAAGCGGCACAATCTTACGGACGACATAGCGTCCGCGATGATCGAAGCACACGACTCGGGTGACTCACTTGACGAGCATGAACTCATCGCGATGATGTTCCTGCTCATACTTGCCGGCCACGAGTCGAGCGTCAATATGATCGGTAACGGCACGCTCGCATTGCTATCTAACCCCGCCCAGCTTGCTCTCTTGCAGTCCGATCCCGGGCTGATTAACTCGGCCGTTGAGGAACTGCTCAGGTATAGTGGCCCGCTTAACCTCGCGACTGAGCGCTTCACTCTTGAACCAGTCCAGATCGGCAGCGTTGAGATTCCGGCGGGAGAGTGGGTCTTCTGCGCGCTCAGTGCCGCCAATCGCGATCAGTCCCGATTCCCTGACGCTGACCAGCTAGATATTCTCCGCGAAGATGGCGGCCATCTGGCCTTCGGCCACGGTATCCACTACTGCCTTGGTGCACCGCTCGCCCGGATGGAAGCTGAGATCGCATTCAGCTCGCTCTTCGCACGCTTCCCCAGGATGTCTCTTGCCGTGCCAGCAACCGATCTGCGATGGAGGTCAACCAATGTCGTCCACGGCCTGCAGTCGCTTCCTGTGCGGTTGCGGGGGTAATGGTCGTATCCCTAGAAAACTCCTAGTGGTCTGTAAGACCGGTTGTTTTAGTCTTCGCGCGTTCGATCTTGCCGAGGATCTGGTCGGTGTCCTTGGTCCAGGCGAACGGGACGGGGTGCTCGCTCCAGTGGTCGATGAACGCGCCGATCGCTGAGATGAGTTCTTTGACGGAGGTGAAGGAGCCGCGGCGGGTGATGACGGAGAAGAAGCATTCGACGAGCTTGAGCCAGGAGCAGCTGGTGCGTGCTTGCGGGTGGAGTAGTTGCCGCAGACGACGTGCAGGTCCTGGCCGGGGTAGGCGGCGGCGACCTGCCTGAGGAACTTGAGGAACTCCTGGTGCCGGTCACGGGGGTAGTCGTGAGTCTGCCGTTCGGAGATGTGCGGGCGCATCGGCAGGATCGGCTGGGACCGCCGCCACTTGATCACCGTCGGCTCGGTGCACCCGGTTCGCTGCGCGATCTGCGGGCCGGTCACCCCCTCGGCGGACAGCAGCACGATCCGGGCCCGCTCCACGACCCGGGCCGGGCGGAGGACACGCTCAGACTACTAGCAGCGGGAGAAGCAATTGGGCCTCACGTCAATCAGTGCCACCGATCGGACAGCAGACGCCAGCGACTCCAGGGATGGCTGTAATCATCCCGACGATCAGGGCATGGCCGTGCTGAGGTTGCTCTCCCTGGGCCTCACCGACGATGTCATCGCGAGGAGGCTCTGCGTCTCGCTGCGCACCGAGCGACGAATCATTACGTCCCTGATGGACGTCATGGCTGTCCGCAGCCGATTCCAGTTAGGCCAGGAAGCCGCTCGTCGCGGTTACGTATGAGTGAGACGCGCTCCGCCCGCGGCCGCTACGCTTCGACCCGATCAGCCGACGGCCTAACAGGGACGTATAGTCATGGGACATATAGTCTCTGGATCTTGGGCTCTGAGACGCGCGGCACCTGCTACATCTCCCTCGGCAAGGCTGAGTTGGCTGAGGCAGCCCTCAGTGCCGTCGAGCTGGGCCATTACCATTCTTATGCTGGCGGCAGTCAATCCCACCAAGTATGTTGTCGTTGCTGACCTGCACTGGGACGGCGCTGCTTGTCGTCGTGC
>DATJLT010000331.1:0-41468 GCA_035509195.1 Streptosporangiaceae bacterium
ACCGCCGACAACGGCCAGGACGCCACCGCTCTGTTCAGCGACCCTGAACTGCCCGGCCACGTCTGGCTTGGCCCCTACCTGACCTTCGAGCCCTCCCTGGCCTTCGTCGCCGAAGACTCGGACGGCGTAGCCGGCTACGTCGTCGCGGCACTTGACAGCCGCGCGTTCGAGGAGCGACTCGATCATGACTGGTGGCCGGACCTGCGGCGCCGCTACCCGGAACCCGCGGCCGGGGAAATGGCCAGCCTGCCAGAGATAGCGCGCAACGCGCTCCTGAACATTCACCAGCCGTGGACCATCCCCGACCGGCTCCACGCACGCTATCCCTCGCACCTGCACATTGACCTGCTGCCGAGGCTGCAGGGAACCGGCATCGGCAGGAATCTGATCGAGACGCTGACCGCGAGCCTGCGCGCCGCCGGATCGCGCGGCGTGCACCTCATGGTCGGGCGCGACAACAAGCACGCGACCGGCTTCTACCGCCACGTCGGCTTCGCCGAGTACCCAGGCGCCGCGCTCGGCCCCGGCTTCCCCGCGAGCCAACTCCGCATCTTCACGATGAAGCTGCGCTAGTCACCGGGCCCGCCCAGAGTCAGAACTACCGCAACGAAAGGCCAACGTTGCCGTACGACCATCCGAATCCGACCGCAACAATGGAAATCCGTTGCTACTGCTACAGCATCGACGGGCCAGCGTTGTCGTGCGAGCCGCTCCGCTGACAGCATCAACCAGCCACCGATGCTGTCGGAGCCGACGATTCAGGCAGTTTCCCCCGCCCGCCGACGGCGCCGTACCGAAACTCGCATCCCACAACCCGATGCAAACGTTTGCAGCAGCCAGTCGCGCGCGGCGCCGGGACCGGCGCGGCAGCCGCGCGGGCTGCCCCCCTCAATCCGGGGATCGGGGGTGCACAGACCCCTCAATCCGGGGTTTGCGGGGGCCGCACGCGAGCCGGGCGCGAGGCCGGGGGCTGGCGCGCGAGACCGGAGCCCGGGCCGGGCGAGCAGGGCCGGCAGGCAGCCCCTCAATCCGGGGATCGGGGGTGCACAGACCCCTCAATCCGGGGTTTGCGGGGGCTGGCGCGCGAGCCGGGGCGGGCCGGGGGCTGGCGCGCGAGCCGGGGCGGGCCGGGGCTGGCCGCCGGGGGCCGGGGCCGGGGGCCGGGGGCCGGGGGGCCGGCGGGGCCGGCGGGGCCGGGGGCCGGCGGGGCCGGGGGGCCGGGGGCCGGCGGGGCCGGGGTCGGGGCCGGCGGGGCCCTTGCTGTCGCGGGAACGACAGCCATGGGCGCCCGCCGGCGGGCGCGGAGCGGTTAGTAGCGGATCAGGCCGCGGATGTTGAGGCCGTTGCGCATGTCCTCGTAGCCCTGGTTGACCTCTTCTAGCGTGTACTCCCTGGTGATCAGCTCGTCGAGCTTGAGCTGGCCGTTGTTGTACATCTCAAGCATTCGCGGTATGTCGTGCTGCGCGTTCGACGACCCGTACAGGGAGCCCCTGATCTGCTTTTCCATCATCGTCAGCATCCAGAGGGAACCGCTGATCGACATCTCGGCCGGGTGCCCGACCGCGGTGACGACCACCTTCCCCCGCTTGGCCACCAGATCGAGCGCCGGGCCTACGTAAGCGCCCTCGGCGACACCGGTCGTAATGATGAACGAGTCGGCCATCTGCCCGCGGGTCAGTAGCCCGACGATCGGCCCGGCCTCCTCGACGGTTGCCACGGCGTGCGTCGCACCGAGTTCGAGCGCCTTGGAGCGCTTGAACTCGACCGGGTCGATCGCGATGATGTTCCGCGCGCCGGCGATCCTGGCACCCTGGACGGCGTTGATGCCGATGCCGCCGATGCCCATGACGACGACCGTGTCACCCGCCTTGGTCTCCGCGGTGCGGACGGCGCTGCCGTACCCGGTGGTGACGCCGCAGCCGACAAGAGCGGCCTTGTCGAGGGACGTGCCGTCGTCGACCTTCACGACCGACTGCGCGGGGACAACGGTGTACTCGGAGAAGGTGCCGAGCAGGCACATCTGGCCGATGCCCTGGTCCTTGGAGTGGAACCGGTAGGTACCGTCGAGCTGCGGGCCGTTGATCAGGAACATGCCCAGGTCGCAGAGGTTCTGCATGCCGCGGGCACAGTACGAGCAGCGGCCGCACGCGGGAAGGAAGCTGAGTACGACGGAGTCGCCCTCCTTGACGTGGTCGACTTCAGGTCCGACCTCGACCACGACACCCGCGCCCTCGTGCCCGCCGATGACGGGGAACGGGATCGGGATGTCACCGGTCACCAGGTGCTCGTCTGAGTGGCAGAGGCCGCTCGCCGTCAGCTTGACGAGTACTTCCCTGGTGTGCGGCGCGTCGAGTTCCACTTCCTCGACTTGCCACTTCTCGTTCGTGCCGTACAGCACGGCGGCCTTCGTCTTCATCGCGCCTCCAGGCGGCAGCTTCCGGGTAGAACCTGTTTCAGTTCGTGCGTATACCGTAACCAGTGGCGAAGGAGGAGCCAAGGGCGCGGAGGGCCGAATCAAGCAGCTCGCAGAGGTCCTCCCCCTGGCCGGCCAGCCACTGCTCGTACGCGGCGACAGATACGCCGAGCATCGCGTGCCCGATCGTGCGCGGCAGCAGGTCATCGGGCCGCTGGCCGGTGCGTTCAGCGACGAAGTCGGCGATGACCTGCCGCCAGGCGGCGAAGCGCAGCGTCGAGTGCGCCTGCAGCGCTGGCACGCCGAGAATGAACGTCATCCGCCTGCGGTGGGCCGGCCACTGCCAGGCAGGCATCTTGTTGAAGTCCACGATCGCCTCTCGGATCGCGTCCATCAGCGGCGCATCCTCCGGGGTCGCCGCGAGGCGGCGCCGCATCCTGGCGAGTTCCGCGTCGAAGTCACCCCACGGGACCTCGTTCTTGGAGGCGAAGTACCTGAAGAACGTTCGCCTCCCGATCCCGGCCGCCGCAGCGATGTCGTCGACCGTGGTCTGCTCGAACCCCTGCCGCTCGAACAAGTCGAACGCGACCTGCTCGAGTTCGGGGCGCGAGGTGACACGCCGCCGCCCCGCCTGCGCCTGGCCCGTCACCCTTGCACTATGGCACTGGGTGCCGTTAGTGTGCCAGCTATTGGCATCGAATGCCATAATGAGGAGGCGCCATGGCAGACAGCGCGGTCATCGAGGCCGGACCGGACGTGACGGAAGAGCCGGACGTGACGGAAGAGCCTGAAGCTCCGGTCATCGAGGAACTCCTCGTCGAGGAGATCTCCATCGACGGCATGTGCGGTGTCTACTAAAAGCGAGTTCGACCTGGACCGTCCCTGGCGTCTCGACGACCGCGTCGCGGTGCGGCCAGAGCCGTTCGGTGCGCTGCTCTATCACTTCGGCACCAGGCGCCTGTCCTTCCTCAAGGACCCGCTGCTGCTCGCCGTGGTCCAGGGTCTCGCCGATCACCAGACCGCGCGCGCGGCATGCGAGTCAGCAGGCGTCAAGGCCCGGGCGCTGCCCGCCTATCAGCGCGCCCTGGCCACGCTCGCGGGCTCCGCGATGATCAGGGCAAGACAGTGACCGCGCCGCTGACCGCCCAGTTCACCAGGGGACTGTCCGCGCCGATCTGCCTGACCTGGGAACTCACCTACGCCTGCAACCTGTCCTGCGTCCACTGCCTGTCCTCATCTGGCCGCCGTGATCCGAGGGAGCTGAGCACCGCCGAGTGCCAGGCCGTGATCGAGGAGCTTGAGCGGATGCAGGTCTTCTACGTGAACATCGGCGGCGGCGAGCCAACCGTGCGCCCCGACTTCTGGGACCTCGTCGACTACGCTGTCGGGCACAGGGTCGGTGTCAAATTCTCCACCAATGGCGTCAAAATAACCCCGTCGATCGCCCGGCGGCTGGCCGGCTCGGATTACGTGGATGTCCAGATCTCCCTGGACGGCGCCACGGAGGAAGTTAATGACGCCGTACGGGGAACTGGTTCCTACCTGACCGCGACGCGGGCGATGTCGAACCTGGCCGAAGCCGGCTTCGCGGGCTTCAAGCTTTCCGTGGTAGTGACGAGACAGAACGCCGGGCAGCTCGATGAGTTCGCCGCGCTGGCCGCCAGGTACGGCGCCCAGCTCAGGCTGACCAGGCTCCGCCCGGCCGGACGTGGCGCGAGCGTGTGGCACGAACTGCGTCCGACCGCCGGGCAGCAGCGGATGCTGTACGACTGGCTGACCGAGCACGGGGAGAACGTGCTTACCGGCGACTCCTTCTTCCACCTGTCAGGCTACGGCGACGGCGCATTGCCCGGCCTTAACCTGTGCGGCGCCGGCCGCGTCGTCTGCCTCATTGACCCCGTCGGCGACGTTTACGCCTGCCCCTTCGCCATCCACGAGAACTTCCTCGCCGGCAACGTCAGGGCCGAAGGCGGCTTCGCCCGCGTCTGGCGCGAGTCCGAGTTGTTCGCCAGCCTCCGCCAGCCGCAGTCATCGGGAACCTGCACGTCGTGCTCGGCCTTCGACGCCTGCCAGGGCGGCTGCATGGCCGCTAAGTTCTTCACCGGGCTGCCGCTTGACGGTCCCGACCCCGAGTGCGTACGTGGTCAAGGCGAGAAGGCACTGGCCCGGGCGAACGCTAGCCCGCCGAGGCCGTCGCCCGACCACTCGCACCGCCTGGTACCTGTCACGATCGGCCGCCGCCCGGACCGGCCATGCGACCAGAGTCCCCTGTAGCGATCGTCACGGGCGCCGCCCGTGGCATCGGCGCCGCGACCGTGCTTGCCCTCGCGGAGCAAGGCTGGCGCGTTCTCGCCGTCGACCTGGCCAGGGACGACCCGGCGTTGCCTTACTCGATGGGCACGGCGGGCGACCTCGCTGACGTGGTGCGCGAGGCTGGGTCCCTGACGTCCGCGTACCACGCCGACGTCAGGGACCCAGCCGCCCTCGCGGCCGCCGTCGCTGAGGCGGAACAACGCTGGGGCGGCCTGGACGCGGCGATCGCGGCGGCAGGGGTCATCGCCGGCGGGGTACCCCAATGGGAAGTGCCGCCCGAGCAAGAGCAGGCCGTGCTCGACGTCGACCTGGGCGGCGTCCTGAACCTGGCACGGGCGGCGATCCCTGCCTTGCTGCGAAGGCCCGAGCCGAGGGCGGGCCGGTTCCTGGCCGTGGCGTCCGCAGCGGCAACCAAAGGCCTGCCAATGCTCGCCGCCTACTGCGCGGCCAAGGCCGGGGTAGCCGGGCTGATCAGGGCGCTCGCCGCCGAACTCGGCGGCACCGGGGTAACCGCCAGCGCCGTGAGCCCAGGTTCCACCGATACCCCGATCCTGGCCGAGAGCGCCAGGCTCTACGGCCTTGACGGGGCGGAGAGCTTCGCGAAGCAGCAGCCGCTCGGGCGACTGCTCGACCCCGCCGAGGTCGCCGCCGTGCTCGCGTTCATGGCCGGCCAGGGCAGCAGCGGAATGACCGGAGCCGTCGTGCCCGTGGATGGCGGGCTCGCCCTGTGAAGGGGGTGACGCCGCTGCCGGCCGGCTTCGGCATCGAGCTCGATTCCTTGACCAGGCAGCTCACACGGGAACTGTGGTTCGGCGGCTCGCCAGTCAGGATCGCCAGGCTGAGCCGGGCCGGGCAGGCCGCCTGGCAGGAGCTGAAGGCCGGCCTCGTCACAAGCAAGGCGACAGGAGTGCTTGCCAGGTACCTGACCGATGCCGGGCTCGCCCA
Source organism: Streptosporangiaceae bacterium (assembly GCA_035509195.1). Taxonomy (GTDB): domain Bacteria; phylum Actinomycetota; class Actinomycetes; order Streptosporangiales; family Streptosporangiaceae; genus Chersky-822. Next base: position 5,672 of record DATJLT010000331.1, read on the forward strand.
CCCGCTGCCGCCGCCGCGGCCGGCGTACGGCGACGTGACCGTGATCGTCCCTGTCCGCGACCGCGCCGGGTTGCTTAGCCGGTGCCTGGCCGCGCTCGGCGGCGAGCACCAGGTCATCGTCGTCGATGACGCTTCAGGCGATCGAGCCGCCGTCGCGCGGGCCGCTGCCAGGCATGGCGCGAAGCTGATCAGGCGCGAGGTCAACGGCGGCCCGGCCGCGGCGAGAAACACCGGTCTGGCGCAGGCACCAACCGAGCTTGTCGCCTTCGTAGACAGCGACTGCGAGCCTTCGCCCGGCTGGATCACTCACCTGGCCGGTCACTTCGCCGATCCTCTCGTCGCGGTCGCGGCCCCGAGGATCACCGGGCGAGCCGCCGCCCCCACGTCGGCGGGGCGTTTCGCCGAGTCGGACGGCGCACTTGACCTCGGCGGCCGTCCTGGGCGGGTCAGGCCGGGGGCCGCGATCGCCTACGTACCTACCGCCGCCGTCCTCGCCCGTCGCGAGGCCCTTGTCAAGCTCGCGCACGATGGCCAGGTCTTCGACGAGTCCCTGCGCGTCGGCGAGGATGTCGACCTCGTCTGGCGGCTGCACGAGGCGGGCTGGCGGATCAGGTACGACCCCTCGGTCCAGGTCGTTCATCACGAGCCTGCGACCTGGCCAGAACTGCTTGCCCGCAGGTACCGCTACGGCACCTCGGCGGCCCCGCTGGCGCAACGGCATCCGGGCGACGTCGTCCACCTGGTGCTTCAGCCCTGGCCCGCGGCGACCGTCGCCGCGCTGCTCGCGGGAAAGCCGGCCACGGCCGCGGCCACCTTCTGCACCGCGCTGGCGAGTACCGATCAGTGGCTGCGCCGGGCGGAGGTTCCGACCTCCGGCCTGACGAGGGCTACCGCAGAAGCGACGACGCAGACCTGGCTGGGCCTCGGCCGCTACGCCACGCAGTTCGCGGCGCCCCTGCTGTTCGGCGTGTTCACGGCAGGCCGCTGGAGCCAGCGGGCGGCGGTCGCCTCCCTGCTGCTCGGGCCGCCGGTGATTTCCTGGCGGAAAGGTCCTGGAACCCTGGACCCGGCCACGTACGTAATCGGGCGGATCGCCGACGACGTCGCCTACGGTCTCGGCGTCTGGGCAGGCTGCCTGGCCGGGCGCACCATCGAGCCGCTGCGCCCGGTGATCGCCTGGCGGCACCTGCGGATTGATCAGAAGGAGAATCCCCGGCATGAGCAATTCCTGGTTCGAGACGGTCGCCGAGGCCCAGCGCCTGGCACGTAAGCGCCTGCCGAAGTCCGTCTACGGCGCGCTGCTCGCCGGCTCGGAGAAGGGCCTGACCGTCAGCGACAACGTGGGCGCGTTCGACGAACTCGGGTTCGCGCCGCATGTGGCCGGGCTTAGCGCGCGGCGTGACCTGTCAGCAACCGTCATGGGCCAGCCGATCTCCTTGCCCGTCATCATCTCCCCCACCGGCGTCCAGGCCGTGCACCCCGACGGCGAACTCGCCGTCGCCAGGGCCGCCGCCGCGCGTGGTACCGCCATCGGCCTCAGTTCGTTCGCCAGCCAGCCAATCGAAGAGGTCATCGCCGCGAACCCGCAGACGTTTTTCCAGATGTACTGGCAGGGCGGGCGGGACCAGATCGCGGCCGGGCTCGACCGCGCAAGCAAGGCGGGCGCGGCCGGCGTCATCGCCACGCTTGACTGGTCGTTTTCCCACAGCAGGGACTGGGGCAGCCCGCACATCCCCGAGGAACTCACGTTCAGGGAACTTCTCAGGCTAGCGCCTGAGGGGCTGACCAGGCCCAGGTGGCTGGCCGGCTACCTGCGGACCGGGCACCTTCCCGCCCTGACCGCACCCAACCTCACCGAGGACGGCCAGCCCGCGCCTCGCTTCTTCGCCGCCTACGGCCAGTGGATGGGAACGCCGCCGCCCACCTGGGACGACGTCGCCTGGATGCGCAGTCAATGGGACGGCCCTTTCCTGCTCAAGGGCGTCACCAGGATCGACGACGCGCTACGGGCCGTCGACGCTGGCGTCACCGCGATCTCGGTGTCCAACCACGGCGGCAACAACGTCGACGGCACCCCCGCCACGATCCGCATGCTTCCGGGCATCGCCGCCGCCGTCGGCGACCAGGTCGAGGTGCTGCTCGACGGCGGCATCAGGCGCGGCAACGACGTGGTCAAGGCCGTAGCCCTCGGCGCCCGCGCGGTCCTGATCGGCCGCGCCTACCTCTGGGGCCTCGCCGCGAACGGCCAGGCAGGCGTCGAAAACGTACTCGACATCCTGCGTAACGGCATCGACTCGGCCATGCTCGGCCTCGGCTGCTCCTCGCTCGCCGACCTGGGGCCAGACAAGGTCTATGTCCCCGAAGGATTCACCCGCGCCTTCGGCGGCTCCTGACAGCAACGCTGGCCCGCTGATGCTGTCCGGCGGCGCGGGCCCACAGCAACGATGGAACTCCGTTGTCACAGGAACAGCATCTCTGAGCCATCGATGCGGTCGCCGCTGCCCTGGTAACAGCATCGTTGGCCTCTCGTTGCTCATAATGATCAGGTGGCCGTTACCCGCAGGACCAAGTCAGCCGGGCCGGAGAAGTCTGCCCGGCGTGATGACGTAGTCAGGCTGGCCGGCCAGCTTTTCGCCGAGAAGGGCTACCGGGCGACCACGGTACGGGAGATCGCCGAGGCGGCCGGGATCTTGTCCGGCAGCCTGTACCACCACTTTGACTCCAAGGAGTCGATCGGCGACGAAATCCTCGCGGGGTTTCTCGACGAGATCCTGGCCGACTACCGGGCCGCGGTGGCCTCGGGCGACGACGCGCGCTCGGTGCTCGAGCAGATCGTCCGCAGCACCAGCGACACCCTGGCCCGCAACCGCGCCGCCCTCGCCATGCTCCAGAACGACTGGAACTATTTCACCAGCCAGCCGAGATTCGGCTACCTCCGCACGGCCCTCCGCGAGGTCGAGCACACCTGGATCAGCCAGCTCGAGCGCGGCATCGCAGAAGGTGCCTTCCGCCAGGACCTCGACCCGGCCCTGACCTACCGCCTCCTGCGCGACGTCCTGTGGATCCCCGCCGCCAGGCACCGGCCAGGCAGCTACAGCAGCGACCAGATGGTAGCCGCCTTCCTCGCGCTCCTCTTCAACGGAATCACCGCATAAGGCACGCAGGCGGCGCGCGCAGCGGGGACGCCCGGCCAATTCCAGTGCCAGGCAGCGAATTCTGGAAATTGTTCCGCTGTGCCTATATGGGCGATTAAAGCCAGGCATCTTATTGTCATTATCATTAGCATCGGGCCAGAACAGGCGCATGGCGCGGAGGCGCGGCAGACTGGGGGTGACAGGTTGACTCATCCGCTCGTGGCCGAGATCCTGGCCGAATGGACAATGTCGGATGATGCCTTCGATTTAGGCCAGTGGCATGAAGGGCTCAGCCGCTTCGAGTCAGAGACGGCAGCCGCTCACGGCGGGCTGGACGACGCCGCGGAATTGATGTGCGCCGGGCTTACCCACTTCGTCGCGGGCAAGCCGCTGACCATGACCTGGGCCAGTGAGCCTTCGGAGACCGCGCTCGCCAGGACGATCTGGGATGTCCTTGCGGTGATCTTCGCTGACAGAGCGGACGGCCTGAGCGATAACTCGGCGCGGCAACTGCGGCTTGCGCTTGCCGCTGTGCGGCAATGCGGGTATCAGCCGCAGGACCTTGGCGGGAACGGCTTCATGAGTGGTTTCTTCGATGCCGGAAATCGCGAGCGCATGACGCTCGCGCTCTGCGGTGCCCCTGGCGTCGCCAGCACCGGGGCCACGATAAGCCTGCCTGCCTGGTTTTCCCCGGCCGTGCCCGCCAGCCCGCAGCCGAATGTGCCCGCGCTCGCGGCGACAACATGGAACTCCGTCAAGAACACGGCTCGGCAGGCGCAGCAGCACGCCAACCCTGTCCTGCTGCACCATGGCATGGAAGCCGTGCAAGACGCGCTCATCGAATCCAAGGTGGCCAAGGTCGACAGGAAGACCGGCAAGCTCAAGGTCCGCAAGCTCGGCGTGGCAAAGGCAGCCATCCGCCCTGGCCAAACGGTTCGCAAGGCCATCGACGGCGCGGCTGTCGGCGACCGGCTGAAGTCCTACGGCGAAGCGGTCGGCACCCTGCCGCCCGCGAGTTCGGCGGAGGAATTCGCGGGTTACCCGTCCAAGCGCGACTTCCTGCGGGACTGGGCACGCCGGCTGATCGTCGCCGCCAAGGTCAGCCCCACCGTGCCACTGACCGACAGTTACGCCACCGCAGCCGCCGACGGCATTTGCTCGGAAGTGTTCATTCCCTTCGGCACGTCCCGCGGCATCAGTAACTCCGGCCAGTACTTTCATCCGGACCCGGTGCCCGACGGGACCATGCTGGAGATATTTGACGACCTGTACCGCAAGGTCGCGCCATCCGACGCTGAGCGGCAGGCCGTGGACAAGCAAATCGTCGCCTTCCTCAACTCCTGCCGCGCCGAATGGACACGGAGTCTGCGGCAGCAGCCCGGCTAGCGCAGCAACGAAGCGCCACCGATGCGGTTCCCCGCACAGCGGCGAGAGCAACGGTGGCTCAGAGATGCTGCTGCTGTGACAGCGAAGTTCCACCGTTGCGGCAGACGAGCGGCGGCGAGCAGCATCAACGAGCCACGGATGCTGTCACGTCCGACAATATAAGGCTTTTGTCGGCTTCACGCCTTTCTTGGCTTGCCTCATTGAGCTGCATGCCTACTGATCTGCATGCCTGGTGACCTGCACGCCCGCTAGTTAAACGCGGGCGGTGTCGCGGCGGAACAGGAGGACGGCACCGGCGACGAAGATCGCGAACCAGGCGACCGCGTTGACGACCCACATGATGTCGATGCTGCCGCCGAGCAGCGGAGCGTGCACGAGCTCGTTCAGCCCGTACATCGGGGTCCACTCGGCGATGTCGCGCAAGATCGGAGCGGCCTGGTTCAGCGGGTAGAACAGCCCGCCAGCGAACGAGATGGCCGCCATCACCAGGCCGAGGAACTGCATGACGTTCTCCGACGGCAGCAGATAGCCGATGAACAGGCCGAGCGCGGCGAACACCAGCGCCCCGATCCAGACGCAGGCCGCGGAGACGAACCACAGGTAGGCGTAACCGCCGAGGAAGTGCGGCACGCCGGTCGCCCGGCCCACGATGAAGACGGCGATGACCGAACTGAGGCCGAGCACCATCGCGACCAGCGCCTTGATGATGATATAGGCGGTCGGTGACAGCGGCGTGATCCTGAGCTGGCGGCTCCAGCCCTGTGCCCGCTCGATCGACACCATCGCGCCGCCTGCCGTGGTGGCCAGCGCTGCCCCGTAGAGCGCCATGCTCACGAGCAGGTAGGCGGAGATGTTGGCGTGCGCCGGAGCGACCTGGCCGACCACCTTGGCCGCGTTGACGTTGGCGTAGCTCTTGTTGGTGCCGACGAACAGGAACAGCACGATCGGCACGATCAGCGCGAAAATGATCGTCCGCCGGTTACGCACCAGCCGCCTGATCTCGATCCCCAGCACGGTCAGGTTGATGCCTGGCCGTCCCTGAGCCTGCCTGTCCTGGACGGTTACCGAGGGCGCGGTCACCGTGAGCCTCCTGACTGAGGATTGTCATCGCTGGTCAGCGCGATGAAGGCGTCTTCGAGTGCCCGTGCGGTGATCTCCAGGTCCTTCGCCTGAGTCGACGTCAGCAGGTACCTGGCCACGGAGTCGCTGTCGTTGGAGTGGATCAGCACGGTGTCGCCCCTGACCTCGACGCTGTCGGCGCCGGGGATCGCGCGGAGCTTGGCTTCGTCTGCGCCAGGCAGCGTGGCCCGCACGGTCCGGCCGGCCGCGAGGGCCTTGACCTCGGAACTCGTGCCGTCCGCGACGACGACGCCGTGCCGCAGCAAGATGATCCTGTCGGCGTAGGCGTCGGCTTCTTCCAGGTAATGAGTAGCGAACAGCACGGTCCTGCCGCGTTCGGCGTCCTGCCTGATCGAGGCCCAGAAGGCGCGCCTGCCCTCCACGTCCATGCCGGTCGTCGGCTCGTCGAGGATCAGAAGCTCGGGATCGGGCAGCAGGGCCATGGCGAACCGCAGGCGCTGCTGCTCGCCGCCCGAGCATTTGCCGACCCTGCGATCGGCGATCGCGCTGATGCCTGCCCGCTGCAGTACCTCGTCGATCGGGCGCGGATGAGTGTACAGGCTGGCCGTGTACTCGGCGGTCTCCCTGACCGTGAGGTCCTTGAGCAGCCCGCCGGTCTGGAGCACGGCCGAGACGAGCCCGCGTTCGATTGCCTGCCGGGGGTGCAGCCCGTAAACAGAGACCGAGCCGGAAGAGGGGTGCGAGAGCCCGAGTACCATGTCGATCGTCGTCGTCTTGCCCGCGCCATTCGGCCCGAGCAAGGCCACGATCTCGCCTGAGTCGATGCTGAGGGTCATGCCCCGAACGGCTTGAACGTCCTTGAAGTTCTTGTGCAGGTGCTGCAAGTCGATCGCCACCGTGTCTGCCATGCCCGCGGTGACGCCGCTGGTTGTGCCAGCGCCCGTGGTGGCAGCGCCCGTGGTGGCAGCGCCCGTGGTGGCAGCGCCCGTGGTAACACCGTCTACGCTCATTGCCGGCGCGGATCCTTCCCAGTAGCCCGATTCAAGATACTACGCGAAGTCGGATCAGGTCATCTCACTTGACGGCGGACGTCCTGTTATCCTCGCCCAAGCAAGCGTTTGGTTGTGAGAGGCGAGGCGCGGATGGGCCGGCTCGATGGCAAGGTGGCGCTGATCACCGGGGGCGCTAGGGGCATGGGCAAGTCTCACGTCAGGAACTTCGTCGCCGAGGGCGCGAAGGTCGTGTTCGGCGACGTGCTCGACGACCTCGGCGAGGCGGTCGCGGCCGAGCTTGGCGAGGGGTCCTGCCGTTACCTCCATCACGACGTCACCAGCGAAACCGACTGGGCCGCCGCCGTAGCCACGGCGACAGAAGCGTTCGGGAAGCTCGACGTCCTGGTCAACAACGCGGGGATTCTGGTACAGACCCCGATCACCGAGATGCCGCTCGCCGAGTTCCAGCGGGTGCTCAGCGTGAACGCGGGCGGGTGCTGGCTGGGCATGAAGAACGTCGTCGAGCCGATGAAGGCGGCGGGCGGCGGGTCGATCATCAACATTTCCTCGATCGAGGGCCTGACCGGCGCTGCCGACTGCACCGCCTACGCGGCAAGCAAGTTCGCGATCCGCGGCATGAGCAAGGCCGCCGCACAGGAACTCGGCAAGCACGCGATCAGGGTCAACTCGGTGCATCCAGGTGGCATCTTGACCGCGATGGTGTTCGACACCGCGCAGACCATGGACCTGGAGCGGGGCGAGCGTTACGTCAAGGCGCTGCCTCTCGGCAGGTTCGGCAAGTCACGTGAGGTCAGCAAGCTCGTGATGTTCCTCGCCTCAGACGACTCGTCGTACTGCACGGGCGCGGAGTTCCTGATCGACGGCGGCATCTTGTCAGGACCTGGCTACTAAGGAGCGCTGTATTGATTCTCGACGGGCGGACAGCGATCGTCACCGGAGCGGGGAACGGGCTCGGGCGGGCCGAGGCCCTCGCACTGGCAGCCGCCGGAGCCAGCGTCGTGCTCAACGACCTGGCCGGCGCCGCGGTCGAGGCCGTGGCCAGCGAGATCACCGAGGCCGGCGGGCAAGCCGTCGCCTGCGCGGGCGACGTGTCCGAGTGGTCAACTGGCGAGGCCCTGCTTGCGGCGGCGACAGGCAACTTCGGAAGCCTGGACGTGCTGGTCAACAACGCGGGCGTGCTGCGGGACCGGATGATCTTCTCGATGTCCGAGCAGGAGTGGGACACGGTGATCAAGGTTCACCTGCGCGGGCACTTCGTGACCTCGCGGCTGGCCACGGCCTACTGGCGAGATCAGAGCAAGCGAGCAGGCGGCCCGGTCTACGCCAGGATCGTGAACACCTCATCCGAGGCGTTCCTGCTCGGGTCGACCGGGCAGCCCAACTACGCGGCCGCCAAGGCGGGGATCGTGGCGCTGACGCTGGCGACCGCGCGCGGTTGCGAGCGCTATGGCGTCCGCGCGAACGCGATCTGCCCGAGAGCACGCACCGGCATGACGACCGCGCTGATGGGCGAAGCGCCGCAGGACGCGGTTGACCCGCTCGCGCCAGAACATGTCGCGCCGCTGGTCACTTACTTGTCCAGCCAGGGGGCCGAGCACATTAACGGTGAGGTGTTCGTGGTACACGGCGGGGTCGCGGCGGTGATGACGCCGCCGGCGCTGCGTACCGTGTTCCTCGCGTCCGAGCACGGCTCCCCTGACGGGATGTGGACGCTTGACTCGATTTCGTCGGCCCTGGGCCCCGCCTTTGACGGCAGCACCAGTTTCGTCTGCGAGGCAACGCTGCCGCTGGCTTCAGAGACGATCGGGTTCGGGTCATGAAGCAGCGCGACAAGGTCGCGATGACCGAGGCCGAGGCTCACGAACTGCTGGCCTCGCAGCGGAAGGTGCAGCTCGCGACCAACGGGCCTGACGGGTACCCGCACCTGGTGACCATGTACTACGTGATGATCGACGGGATGATCACGTTCTGGACTTACCGCACCTCGCAGAAGGCGCTCAACCTGGAACGTGATCCCCGTATCAGTTGCCTCGTAGAGACCGGTGAGCAGTACTTCGACCTTAAGGGCGTGCTCGTGCAGGGGACGGCGCACCGGATAGACGATCCGGCGGCTGTCGCCGAGATTGGCAGGCGGATCGCGAGCGTGTTTGCGGACCCGATCATTGATAACGCACCGGCCGCGGACGGTGAGGCGGATCCGCTGGCGCAGTACGTGGAGCATGCCGCGCGCAAGCGCTTCGGCTACTCAGTCGCGCCGAGCCGCATGATCACCTGGGACCACGCCAAACTCACTTCCTGAGCAATCACGTTCAGCGCGCGGCCGTGACGGGAAGGGACCAGGTCATGAGCCCAGTTTCACGCGGATTCCACGGAAAGCGCCGCGAGGCACCAGACAAGGCGAGCCGGGTTCCGCCAGGCCAGTACCTAACCGAGGGGTTCCCTGTGCTGTCGGCAGGGCCGACACCGCACGCCAGGCAGCAGGACTGGACGTTCGCGATCAGGCAAGGCGGCCAGGAGCTGAAATCATGGACCTGGCCGCAGATGCGAGCCCAGCCGACCGAGCAAGTCACCGCCGACATTCACTGCGTGACCAGGTGGTCGAAGCTGGACACGCACTGGCAGGCTGTGTCGATCGACACCTTGCTCGCCCAGGTCAAGCACGACGCGAAGTACGTGATGGCCTACTGCGACGGCGGGTACACGACTAATCTCCCGATCGCTGACGTGACGAACGGGCAGGCCTGGCTGGCGTTCGGCTACGAGGACAAGCCGCTCGAGCCCGAGCATGGCGGTCCCGTGCGGCTGCTCGTGCCGCATCTTTACTTCTGGAAGAGCGCGAAGTGGGTGCGCGGGCTCGACCTGCTCGATCATGACCGGCCAGGTTTCTGGGAGACTTACGGCTACAACATGTACGGAGACCCATGGAAGGAACAGCGGTACGCGGGCGACTGACCTGGCAGACAGGCAAAGTCAGCTCGGTTGCCGACGAGACGCCGACGACGCGCACGATCATGCTCGACCTGGCCGGCTGGGCAGGTCACCGGGCCGGGCAGCATCTCGACGTGCGGCTGACCGCTGAAGACGGATACTCGGCCGAGCGGTCATACTCGATCGCGTCCGCACCTGGCGAGCCGGTCGCGATCACCGTGCAGCGGATCGAGGACGGCGAGGTTTCGCCTTACCTGACCGAGGAACTGCGGGCCGGCGACGAACTCGAGGTGCGAGGGCCGATCGGCGGGTATTTCGTGTGGGATGGCGGGCCTTCTCCTGTGCTGCTCGTGGCGGGTGGTTCAGGCGTGGTGCCGCTGCGGGCGATCTTGCGGCACCGGGAACGTACCGGATCGCCTGCGCCAATGACGTTGCTCTATTCGGTGCGAACGCTGCCTGACGTGATTTACCGTGCTGAGCTCGACGGTTACCCGGACGCTCGCGTTCTCTACACCTTGACCAGGGAGCACCCAGCGGAATGGGCAGGGCTGACCGGGCGGGTCGACCAGGCGATGCTCGGCTCGCTCGCCTTCCCGAGCGAACAGCGGCCGACCGCGTTCGTGTGCGGGCCGACGCCGTTCGTCGAGGCCGTCGCCGAGTCCCTGGTGGCGCTCGGATATCCCGCCAGGCAAGTCAAGACGGAACGCTTCGGGCCGACGGGAGACGCCAATGGCTGACAACACCGCGGTAGACGGCAACGCGATCGGCGGCCAACTGCTCGAGATCTTCGGCAGGGACCTGACCGCCGCCATCGGCACCTGCGCTCACTGCGGGTCGGCCAGGCCGGTCGCCGAGTTCGTGGTCTACGTGCGGGCTCCAGGCACGGTCGCGAGGTGCAGGGACTGCCTGTCCGTGCTGATGGTGATCACCAGGCGGGAACTGGTGAACTGCGTGGACCTCATGGGGCTTGCCAGCCTCAGCTAGCCCAGCGCGGCGTCGCATAACCGTCATTTGACCGCCACGTCACCGGCAGTCGTGGCATGCTCGCTGGGCAACGCTGGTGACCGGATTGGAGGCGCATGCCCGGTCCTACGGTCGCGAAGGGGACGTATGACGGGACTGCGCAGGGGCGACTGGTGGCTGATAGGTGGCAGCGCGGCGCTGACCGCCGTGGCGGCGGTAACCGCTAATACCCCATCAGGGCAGATCGCGCCGTTCATCGCCGCCGGGCTTGCGCTGGCGGTGCTGGCGGCCCTGGTCGGCCGGTCGGTTGAGGGCCTCGGCGACCGGCTCGGCTCGGGAGCGACAGGAGTCGTGCAGTCCGCCCTCGGCAATCTGCCTGAACTGCTCTTCGGGATCTTCGCGCTGCGCAAGGGCCTGATAACGGTGGTCCAGGCCACTCTCGTGGGGTCAATCCTGTCAAACGTCCTGCTTGTACTTGGCCTGGCCTTCATCGTGGGCGGCCTGCGCCACGGCTCGCAGCGGTTCCCTGCCGAGGGCCCGCGTATGGTCTCGCTGCTGCTTGTGCTCGCCGTGGGGATCCTGATCATCCCGACGATCACCTCGCGGCTGAGCCTGCCGGCCGCCGCGCACGAGCGGGTGCTGTCAGACGTGGCCTCGGTCGTGCTCCTAGCGGTGTTCGCGCTGTCTGTTCCTGCCTCATTGCGCCGGGCCGAGGGTGGCAGCGAGGGGGGCCGGCCAGAAGGCGCCGGGGAGGCCAGCGCACGCTGGCCGCTGTGGCTGGCCGTCGGCATGCTCGCGATCACTGGCGTCGCCGCTGCGCTAGTGTCCGACTGGTTCGCTGACTCGCTGACGCCTGCCTTGTCCGCGCTGCACATCTCCCAGGCCTTCGCCGGCCTGGTAATCGTCGCGATCGCCGGCAACGCAGTGGAGAACGTGGTCGGCATCCAGCTAGCGGCGCGGAACCGGATGGACTACGCGCTTTCCGTCATCCTGCAAAGCCCCGCCCAGATCGCGCTGGGCATCGCACCGCTTCTCGTCCTCGTCTCAGCGGGCATCGGCGGCACCCGGCTGACCCTGGTCTTCCCGCCGCTCCTGATCGTCTCCCTGGCCCTCACCGCGATCATCGCCACCCTCGTCGTCTTCGACGGGATCTCGACCTGGATAGAAGGCACCTGCCTCGTCGGCCTTTACGTAGTCATCGCCGCCGCCTTCTGGTGGGGCTGACCGGGTTGGCGGCCGCAGGCGGCGCAAGGATCGCGCGCTAAGCCGATCGCAGCCAGCGCTAACAGCAACAAAGCTCCACCGATGCGACTAGCAGGGCACCGGCAACCGCAACGATGGCCCGGCGATGCTGTTCCTGCGACTACGAAGTTCCATCGTTGCGGTAGCGGTGCGCCGTCGAACAGCATCAACGGGTCATCGTTGCGGTTCCTTTGGAGGCTGGGCGCGCTACCCCATCAAACCGGGGTTTGGTGCTGGCCACGGCAGCCGCCGGTTCCGCCCGCTTGCGGCTGGAACCAAGAGCAGATAGACATAGCAAGGTTCCTGATCAGGGGGTAGCGCAGTGGCCGACGAATATCGATGCCAGTATTGCCGGCTTCCGTCAGCCGGCGATTCGGTGAGTTGCCCGCACTGCGGCGCGCCTGTCGATGTGAGGAACCGGGTGTCGCGGTCTGGCTGGCTTGAGCTGCCGCCGGTCGCTGACATGACGCGGCTGCACTTCGGTCGCTCCTCTTGCCAGATCAGCGGTTCCTTCGCGCCTGTGGCAGAGATGACGCTTGACCAGTCGGACTCGATCAGTTTCATCCACCACGGCCTGCTCCACGCCGACCCCGGCGTGCAACTCGATCAAAGGCGCATGCCGAACGGCTGGCAGAGATCGCTGGCTGGCCTGCCGGTCTACGTCATGACTGCCCACGGCCCTGGCCACATCGCGATCAGCGCCAACGAGCCTGGCGCGATCATCGCCGTGCCGCTGCCGCCTGGCCACAGCGTGGACGTGACAGAACACCGCCTCCTGGCCGTGACCGGCAACGTGAGCTACGGATGGATCAAGGCGGGCCTTTGGTTCGACACGAAGTACAACAGCCAGTTGGTGACCCACTACCCGCTAGGCGGCGCCTATCTCGACAGGTTCACAGCGGAGGAAACCCCTGGGCTGCTCTTCCTGCACACGCCGGGCAGCACCTTCGTCAGGGACCTCGCCGACGGGGAGACGATCCTCATCAAGCCTGAAGCGCTCGTCTGGAAGGATCATTCCGTTACCGCCTCGCTGCACACCGAGAAGTCAAACGGCGGCAGCGGCTACTACATGTGGATCAAGCTGAGCGGACCTGGCCGGATAGTCATCAAGTCCATCTTCGGCTTCGCCGGCTGGGAGGGCAACATCGTGCGGAGTTCGCCGCGGACCTCGCACGCCTGGTAAGCCAGGCACCGCCTTCATGCTGTGACGTTCGCTGGCTTGATAAGCGCGCTTTCCAGGAAGGCGAGCGCCCGGTCGTGCATGCCCGGCTGATCGAACTCGGGGGAGCCGTGACCGGCGCCAGGCACGACGACAAGTTCCGCGCGCGCTCCTGCGGCGGCGAGCGCATCGCGCAGACGACGGCTTTGCCCGACGCCGACGACACCGTCGGCATCGCCATGCGCGATCAGGAACGGCGGACTCGCCGCCGTGACATAACGGCACAGGTTGGCCCGCTCGGCTTCGTCAGGCTGAGCGGAAGGGATGAACCCAAGAAACTGGACAAGCGGAGAACCTGGACCGGGGGCCGGCCCGGTGCCGTTCTGGCCAGAGTCTTCGTCCATGTGCAGGAAGTCGACAGGTGCGTAATGATCAATCACGGCGGCAAGGTCGCAGGATGGCTCAGCCGTCTCGCCAGAACCGCCGACAATCTCCGGGTAACCGCTGGCAAGCGCTACCGCATTCATCAGGTATCCGCCCGCGCTCGAGCCGAAGCCCGCCACCCGGCCGGCGTCGAGCCCGTATTCGTCCGCGTGGACCCTGACCCACCTGACGGCGGCCGCCACGTCATGGACTGGGCCGGGGAAGCGGCATTCTCCGCTGAGCCGGTAGTCCACGGAAGCGACGGCGTAGCCCGCCTCGAGGAGGAACGCCCACGGTCCCATCGTCCTCGTGCCGCTGAAGAAGCCACCGCCATGCGCGTACACCACCACGGGGGCCGGGTCGCCGTCTGGCCTCGCAGGTACATGCAGATCGAGCACCAGCGCACGGAAGCCAGGCAGGACCGCGTAAGGCACGTCGAAGTAGCTCAGCGCGTCGCGGAACACCTGATGAGTCCTGATACCCGCCAGTTCTGGCCGGACAGTGGGCCGGTGGTCCGCCATTGCATCTCCACGGGATTCAGATCGTCAGAGGCTCCCCATGCATGCCGCTCGGGAACCCTGACACCGTACCGGTTACCGACCCGGTTAGCCCGCGCGGGTTCTTCGTCAGCAGGCGGCCAGAGGTCACATGCCCGCCGAGCCGTCGATGGCCTCGCGGAGCAGGTCGGCGTGCCCGTTGTGGCGGGCGTACTCCTCGACCAGGTGCTGCCACATCCACCGCACGGAAGTCGCCTTATCCCTGAACGTGAACGTGTCGTCAAGCCGCGCGTCTTCCAGCGCGGCATCGACGGCCAGGCACTCGGCAAGGTAGCGCTCGAAGTCCTCCCTGGCGCCAGCCGGGTCAGCCTCATTGAAGTCCGCGTCGGGAGCATCGGAGCGGTAGTACAGGTCGGGGATCTGCTCGCTGCGGTAAAACTGCCTGACCCACCCGCGCTCGGTGTCGCTCATGTGCCTGACCAGGCCGAGCAGTGAGAGGTTCGACGGCGGCACCGCGCGCCTGGCCAGTTGCTCTGCGTCCAGTCCCGCGCACTTGCGCAAGAGGGTGGCCCGGTGCCAGCCGAGCCAGTCGCTGAGCATCTCCCTCTCGGGATCGTTACGGCGTGCCGGATAATCCTCAGAGCGCTCGGCCGGTGGCGCGATCCAGGTCACTGCGGCAGCCTACTGCGAGCCAAGGGAGAACTGCTGACCGCACGGACTTCAAATCGGGGCCTGGCACGATCAGACTGTTGCTGTGTACGACTTTGATGTACTCATTATCGGTTCGGGGCCCGGCGGGCAGAAAGCCGCGATCGCGGCGGCGAAGCTGGGCAAAAGCGTGGCGATCATCGAGCGGAAGGACATGATCGGCGGCGTGTGCCTGAACACTGGCACGATTCCTTCCAAGACGCTGCGCGAGGCCGTGCTGTATCTCACCGGCCTTGACCAGCGCGAGATGTACGGGCAGAGCTACCGGGTCAAGGACGAGATCACGATCGCCGATCTGGCCACCCGCACCCAGCACGTAGTCGGCCGCGAGATCGAAGTCGTGCGCAGTCAGCTCGCCAGGAACCACGTCACGATCCTGAACGGCACCGGCTACTTCGCCGATGCCCACACGGTCGAGATCGACGAAGGCGGGCGGACTCAGCGAGCCACCGCCGACAAGATTGTCATCGCGACCGGCACCAAGCCGGCCAGGCCGTCAACGGTGGAATTCGACGATAAGACGATCATTGACTCCGATGGCATCGTGCACCTGAAAAAGGTGCCCAGGTCCATGCTGGTGGCCGGCGCCGGCGTCATAGGAATCGAGTACGCGTCGATGTTCGCGGCCCTCGGTACCAAGGTCACCGTCGTCGAGCAGCGCGACCGCATGCTCGAGTTCTGCGACATCGAAGTCGTCGAGGCCCTCAAGTACCACCTGCGCGATCTGGCCGTGACCTTCCGCTTCGGCGAGACAGTCGCCTCGGTCGAGACCCACCCTGAGGGCGCCGTGGCGACGCTGCGCAGCGGCAAGAAGATCCTCGCCGAAACGGTCATGTACTCGGCCGGGCGCCAGGGCGTGTCAGACAACCTCAACCTCGCCGCGGCCGGCCTCACCGCCGACCAGCGCGGAAGGATCAAGGTCGACGAGCATTTCAGGACCGAGGTCGGGCACATTTACGCCGTCGGCGACATCATCGGTTTCCCCGCCCTCGCGGCGACGTCGATGGAGCAAGGGCGCGTCGCCGCTCACCACGCCTGCGGCGAGCCCGTCCCTCCGCTCGACGCGAACACGCCGATCGGCATTTACAGCATTCCGGAGATCAGCTTCATCGGCCGCACGGAAGATCAGCTCACCGCCGGCAATGTCCCCTTCGAAGTCGGCGTCTCCCGCTACCGCGAGCTGGCCAGGGGCCAGATCATCGGCGACTCATACGGCGTCCTTAAGCTGCTGGTCTCGATCGACGACCGCAAATTGCTCGGCGTCCACGTCTTCGGCACGGGCGCCACCGAACTCGTGCACATCGGCCAGGCAGTCATGGGCTGCGGCGGCACCGTCGACTATCTCGTGGACGCCGTCTTCAACTACCCCACCCTCGCCGAGTCGTACAAGGTCGCCGCCCTCGACGCCACGAACAAAATGCGCCAGATCGCCCGCTTGTCATAGCTTCACCCGCTGCGGAATGAGACTAGCGGAGGCCAGCCACCGAGGCGCTCTCGCGCTGATTGCTAACAGCAACGAATGGCCACCGATGCGGTTCCCAGGGCAGCGGCGACAGCAACAATGGCACAGAGATGCTGTTCCTGTGACAGCAAAGTTCCATTGTTGCTGTAGCCGTGCGCCGCCGAACAGCATCAGCGGACCAACGTTGCGGCTTTTGGAATGAGCAGGTCCTGTGGGGGGTTGGTTAGCCAGGACATCACTAGGCGAGGAACGCCGGGCGCTCGCCGCCGCCGTGCACGAGCAGCGACGCACCGCTGACCTGCGCCGCCATCGGTGATGCCAGGAACAGGCACGCATCAGCCACGTCCTGAGGCGTAACCATTCGCCCGAGCGGCACCGAGGCCGCCGCAGCGGCCATTGCATCGGCTCCGCCATAGTGCCCGGCGGAGGTCTCAGTACCGGCCAGCCCGACCACGACCGTGTTGACCCGCACCTTCGGCGCCCATTCCATGGCCAGGCTGACCGCCAGATGCGTCAGCCCGGCCTTGGCGGCGCCGTAGGCTGCGGTACCCGGCGAAGGCCGGGTACCGCTCACGCTGCTGATCATGATGATCGACCCGCCGTCTGCCTCCTGCATGACCGCGTTCGCCGCCTGTGCGACGTGCAGCGGCGCGGTCAGGTTCAGCTCGATGATCTTGGCGTGGAACCTGGGCGAAGCCGTCGCCGCGGGCGCGGGCGGCGAACCGCCGGCGTTGTTCACCACCACGTCAAGCCGCCCGAACCGGTCGACCGCCGCCCTGACCAGGGAACGGGTTTGCTCGGGATCACGCACATCCGCACGGAAGAACTCGGCACGCTCGTCGCTCGTGACGGGTTCGTTCCGGCCGCACACGAGCACCCGCGCGCCGGCGTCAAGGAACCCGGCCGCGATGCCGGCGCCGATTCCGCGAGTACCGCCGGTCACGATCACGGCCTTGCCCGAGTAGTCCACGCGGCTAGCTGCCAGGTTCGAGCGGATTACGGCCGGCGAAGGTCGCCTGGCCGTCGGCGTAGGCGTAGATCTCGTTGCCTTCGATGAACGCCCTTTGCACCTTGCTCAGGACGTTCAGCGGGTCGCCCGACCAGATCACCAGGTCGCCGTCCTTGCCGACCTCAAGAGAGCCGAGCCTGTCGTCGATGCCCACGATGCGGGCCGGGTTGATGGTCAGCGCCTCGATCGCGGTCTCTGCGTCGAGCCCTTCCCTGACCGCGAACGCCGCCTGGTGTACCAGGAAATGAATCGGCACCACGGGGTGATCGGTGGTGATCGCGATCGTGACGCCGGCTTTGGCTAGCCGGCCTGGATTGGCGAGCGACCGGTTACGCAACTCGACCTTGGAGCGACTGGTGAACAGCGGCCCGATGATCACCGGGATCCCCTTGGCCGCGAGCACGTCGGCGAGCAGGTGAGCTTCCGTGCCGTGATCGATGACGAGTTCGTAGCCGAACTCCTCGGCGATCCGCAGCGCCGTGGCGATGTCGTCGGCGCGATGGCAGTGCTGGCGCCAGGGGATCTCGCGGAGCAGCACCTTGGCCAGGGCTTCCATCTTGAGGTCGCGGTTGACAACGCGGCGCTGATCTTCTGGCTTGGTCCGCTCGCGCTCGATCCTGGCCAGGTAGTTAGCCGCGTCCACGAACGCGCCGCGGATCACCGCGGCGGTGCCCAGCCTGGTCGCCGGGGTGCGTTTCTGCTCGCCCCAGACCCGCTTCGGGTTCTCGCCGAGCGCCGATTTCATGCCCGCGGGAGCCCGCAGGAGCATCTCGTCCACGCTGCGGCCGAACGTCTTGAGCGCGGCGGTCTGCCCGCCAACCGGATTGCCAGAACCAGGGTTGACGTTCACCGCAAGCACGCCGCCGCTGATCGCGTCGCGGAACCCGATCTCGGCCGGGTTGATCGCGTCGATGGCGCGGACCTGCGCCATGACCGGGTCGGTCATCTCGTTGGTGTCGTTGCCCGCCCAGCCTTCGCCCTCCTCGTGCACCCCGACATGCGCGTGCGCGTCAATGAAGCCGGGAAGCACCCACGAGCCCGATGCGTCGATCACTGGCACGCCGCCGGGGACCTCGACGGCGGCTCCGACCGCAGCGATCTTGCCGTCGCGCACGAGCACGATGCCATTCTCGATCGGCTCGCTGGTAACCGGCACCACTCGCGCCCCGGTGATCGCTACCGCACCGCCTGTCATGCGTCCTCCTCATTGAGACCCGATTTCACCAAGACTCACACTAGCCACCGGGCTCAGGCACCCGCCCGCGGTGCCCCGGCTGAGGTAGGCGGATCTGGCTGATTCCCGTAGTGCGGGAGGGAAGCCGGGCCTCGCTGCGACCGAGCGAGCCTTGCCTGGCGGATGACCAGCCCGGTTACGCGACCTGGTCCCTGAGCCGATGGTTGGCGATCGCTTGGCCGATAGTGCTGCCCGACCATGCAGACTGCATTTAGCGCAGGAGCGAACCCTTCCCGAAGCCACCCGCAGCCTTGTCACCGGAATGCGGGTGCCTAGGGTGCCGGACTGAGGCCGGGGCCTCAGTCCGGCACCCCCCTCCGCAGCCGGGCCCGGAAAATGGTCGCCGAGCCATTCGGCAATTATCTGCGCATAGTTAAAATCAGCCACCAAAGGTACGCGCCCAGTCGGGCCTTCCTGTGGGGAGGTGGCCTACCCGGAATGGACCGCAGGTCTGAGCTCGGCTCACTGCTGCTTCAGTATCGCCGGGCGGCTGGCCTGACCCAACGGCAGCTTGCCGAGAGGGCACAGGTAAGCGTCGGCACCCTTCGCGACCTTGAGCAGGGCCGTACGCTGGCGGCCAGGGAACATACGCTGACGTGCCTGGCCGATGCTCTCGGCCTCGGCAGCGCGGAACGAGAACTGCTGACCTCGAGTGCCGGCCCGCCTCGCGGCAGCGGCGGTGCGGCAGCGGCGCGGGCTCCCGCCTGGGCGGAGGCCACGGGCGAAGTGGCAGTGGCGCTACTCGGGCCGCTCACCGTGTGGCGTGACGGCCAGCGGCTGGCGCTGCGGCCGATGCGACTTCAGGCAGTGCTCGGCCTGCTTCTGCTCAGCGACGGAATGACGCTCAGCAGAGAGGCCGTGCTCGACGCGTTGTGGGGTGCCGAGCCGCCGCTGACGGCGACTCAGATGCTGGAAGGATACGTCTCTCGCATCCGCCGCCTGCTGCGCACTTCAGGAGCAGCCGGCTACCACGCCAGAGCAGGTCAGGCGACCTTGCTGTCCTGGGACGGTACCGGCTACCAGCTAGCATCAGGCGCAGTAGCCACCGACGCCGCCGAGTTCGGCACGCTCATCGACCGGGCTCGCCTGGCCGCCCGCTCGGACGATCATGCCGTGGCATGCGCGCACTACGAGCAGGCCATGCGCCTTTGGCGCGGCACGCCGCTGAGCGGCCTGTCGTTGCTGGGCAGTCACCCGGCGGTCATGCGACTCGGCAGCCAGCGCACTTCGGCGGCGATTGAGTATTTCGAGGCCGCGCGCCGCACGGGAAACTACGACAGCGTGAGTGCCCACCTGCGGAGTCTCGCTCACGACGAACCGCTCGATGAGCGGATACACGCCAAGATGAAGATCGCCTTGTCCGCAAGCGGCCAGCAGGCGGCGGCGCTGCGCGTGTACGAGCGACTCAAGCGGCGCCTCGATGACGAACTCGGCGTCAGCCCGTGCCCCGAACTGGAAGAAGCGCACCTGAGGGTGCTCAGGCAAGAGCCAGCTGGCGACCGCGCCGGTCCGGTGACCGCGAATCGGGTGGTGCCGCATCAACTGCCTCCGACCACGCGGTACTTCGCTGGCCGTGCCAGAGAACTTGCCGAGCTGAACCGGATGCTCGGTGAGGCCGACCGCGAGCGCCAGGCACCGCTCGTCGCCGCGATCGGCGGCATCGGCGGGGTGGGCAAGACCGCGCTGGCGCTGTACTGGGCGCACAGCGTCGCCGGCCGGTTCCCCGACGGGGAGCTCTACGTGAACCTGCGCGGTTACGGCCCGAGCGGCCCGCCGGTCACGGCCACTGACGCGGCAGGGACCTTGCTTGAAGGGCTCGGAGTGCCCGCGGAAAGGATCCCGGTCGGCGCTGACGCGCGGACCGGCCTGTACCTGAGCCTGGTATCAGGTAAGAAGATGATCATCGTGCTTGACAACGCCCGCAATTCCGAGCAGGCCAGGCCGCTGTTGCCCGCCAGTCCAGGATGCCTGGTGCTCGTGACGAGCCGCGGACAGCTCGCCGGCCTCGCCGCCGAAGGGGCACGCGGGCTTGACTTGCGGGTCCTGAGCCAGCAGGACGCGCGCACAGCCCTGGCGGTCAGGCTCGGGATGAACCGCGTGGCGGCGGAGCCAGGGGCATGCGATGACCTGATCAGCTTCTGCGGGCGGCTGCCGCTGGCGCTCGGCGTCGCCGCCGCCCGCGCGGCCAGTCATCCTCGCGCTCCTCTCGCGTCCATAGCCGAGGAACTGCGCGATGAGGGGCGGCGCATGGATGCGCTAGGTACAGATGACGCGGCGACGGACATCCGGGCGGTGTTCTCCTGGTCTGCCAATCTGCTGAGCGAAGGCGCTGCCCGGCTGTTCTGCCTGCTCGGAATCTATCCTGGCCAGGAAGTGAGCGTTCAGGCCGCTGCCTGCCTGGCCGGGATATCGCAGCACGGTGCATCCAGGCTGCTTAACGAGCTTTCCCGGTCCGGTCTCCTCAGCGAGTACATCCCGTGGAGATTCGCGTGTCACGACCTGCTCCACGCCTATGCGGCCGAACTGGCCAGCTCGCGAGTGCCCGCAGCCGAGCAGCGAGAAGCATCGCGGCGGGTGTTCGACTACTTCCTGCTGTCTTTTCACCGGGCCGGGCGGCTGATCGACCCTTGCCGCCCTTCGATCGCGCTGACGGTTACCGAGCCAGCCGCCGTTGAGGCGACCTTCACCACCCTTACCGCCGCGAGCGCGTGGTGCCTGTCAGAGGCGGGGATGCTCGGCTCGGTCATCAATGCGGCGGGCAGGCTCGGTTTTACCAGCCACGCCTGGCAGCTCGCCTGGGCTGCCGACGCGTTCTTCCACCGGCTGGCTCGCTGGGATGAGACCGCGGCAGTGCACAAGATCGCCCTTGAGGCGGCGCAGCACGCGAATGACCGCCTCGGGCAAGCACACATGCTTTCCGGTCTTGGGCGGGCACTGATCATGATAGGCCCGCAGGAAGAAGCGGTCAGGTGCCTGCGCCAGGCCGTCGGGCTCTTCCAGGAGCTTGGCGACAGGCCAGGCGAGGCCAGCGCCAGGATTCGCGATGGCGTCATCTTGTCCGGCTTGAAGGGCCTCCACGGCGAGGCGTACGCGGAGGCCAGGCGGGCGCTAGAGCTATTTCGCGCGGCTGGCTGCACAGGTGGCCACGCCGCGGCGCTGATCAACATGGGAAACCACGCCGCGGCACTCGGCCAGCAGGAACGTGCGGTGACCCTGTGCCGCCAGGCGCTCGAGATCTACCTTGAGCTCGATGACCGCCGCGGACAGGGAATGGCCCACGCCGGCATCGCCGAGGCATGCCTGCGTCTCGGCGATTTCTCCCGCGCTCAGGAACATGGCAGGGTGGCAACGGAACTGCTGGATACTACGGGCCACATCTGGGAACTCGCGGGCACGCTCGAGATCCTGGGCGACGCCTGCAGCGCCGCCATGGACCTCGGATCCGCGCTCGCTGCCTGGGAACGAGCCCTCGATCTGGTCGAGCCGCTGACGGCGGTCAGCGAGCCGGCCTGCGCCAGGATCGCCGGGAAGGTCCGCGCCGCGCGAACCGCGCAAGACTAGCTAACTCAGGGCAAGTACCAGGACACCAGCGGTCGCGAACATTCCTCCGTTCCCCAGCACGACGCTGATCCGCGGATCCACAGGGGCGGCGGCCTCGCCGCGCAACTGCCGTACCGCTTCGAGGATCGCGAACATCCCGTACATCCCCGTGTGCGTGTAAGAAAGCCCGCCACCGTTCGTGTTCAGCGGCAGGTACCCGCCTGGCTCGGTGTTGCCATCGCTGATGAAGGCGCCGGCCTCTCCCTTGGGTACGAACCCGAGCGCCTCGAGCCCGTAGATCGGCAAGTGCGCGAACGCGTCGTAGATCATCAGGTGATCGACGTCAGCGGTAGTGATCCGCGCCTCGGCGAAGGCGGCGGCCCCGGCCAGCCGGAAGGCCAAAGACTCGGTGAAGTCCGTCATCTGCGAGATCATCGAGGTCTCCATCGACTCCCCCGCGCCAAGCACGTGAACGGCCGGCTTGGGAAATGAGCCGGCCCGCGCGGCTGAAGTCACCACCAAGGCGCCTCCGCCATCAGTCACCAGGCAGCACTCGAGCAGGTGGAACGGGTACGCGACCATACGCGAGGCGAGCACGTCGTCCACGGTAAGCGGGTCGCGGTACATCGCGCGCGGATTCTTCGCGGCCCACCGCCGCTGCGCGACGGCGACGTACGCGAGTTGCTCGTGGGTCAGGCCGTAATCCTTCATGTACCTGAGCACGGGGATCGTGAACGCCGTCGTCGGGCCGAACGTGCCGTAAGGCGCCTCGAACTGGCCTGACGGCGATGACAGCCCTGGCGCGTACCGCGCGGCACCGATCCTTGACCGGCCAGACTCGCCGTGCGTGATCAGCACCGTGCTTGCCTGCCCCGCCGCGATCGCCGCGGCCGCGTGCCGCACGTGCAGCAGGAAGGACGTACCGCCCACGCCCGTGCCGTCCATCCAGCGCGGCGTGATCCCGAGCGCGTGCGCGACCTGCACGGGGCCAGGGGCGCTCACCGTCGCCAGCCCGTCGATGTCGCGGAAGGAAAGCCCCGCATCGGCGACCGCGTTGACCGCAGCCTCGAGGTGCAGCCCTAGAGTCGAGTGAGAAGGCAGCCTGCCGATCGAGTTGGTCTCGGCAGCGCCCGCGATGATCGCGCCGGTGCTCATGAGGCGGGCCCGAACACCGGCAGGCTCACGGGTCCGCGCTGCTCGAACCTCACCCGCAAAGGCATGTCGAGCTCGAGCGCCCCTGGCGTCTGCGGCACCCCGACGATGTTCGTCATCATCCGCGGTCCCTCGGCCAGTCGCACCACGGCGATGGCGTAAGGCACGTCCGCCTCGAACCCCGGCGCCGGCCGGTGATTGATCACGTAGGAATACAGCGTCGCGTCGCCGCTCGCGGTGAACCACTCCACGTCGGAAGAACCGCAGGACGGGCATACCGGCCGTGGATAAAAGTACGCCTGACCACAGGGAACGCACCTTTGCAGCCGCAACTCGCCAGCGGCGCACCCGTCCCAGAACGGCTGAGTCTCTGGCGTAGGCTCGGGCACCGGCTTGGAGGCCACCGCGATCAGCCCTGACGCCCGAGCAGCGGCCCGAACGACCGCTCCACCTGACCGGCGAGTTCGGCAACGGCCCAGGGCCCCGTCCCGATGATCCGCGATACCGGCTCAGGGTTGTTGTACAGGGAAACCTCGTATCCCGCCGTGTGCACGATCCGCCCGTTGATCCACCCCGAGCGATCACTGGCAAGGTAAGCCACGATCGGCGCGATGTTGTCTGGCGAGCGTTCCTCATCGGCAGCGATCCTGGTACGGCGCCGCTCGGAAGGCACGGTGTCGGTCATCCGGGTCGCGGCACCTGGCGAGATCGCGTTCACGGTCACCCCGTACCTGGTCAGCGCGTTGGCGCACGAGTAGGTCAGCCCGACGATCCCCATCTTCGCCGCCGCGTAGTTCGGCTGCCCTGGCGATCCGTGCAACCCGGACACCGAAGTGAAGTTGATGATCCGGTAAGCCCCTGCAGGGTCACCGAGCGAGCGCCAGTGAATGGCGGCGAACTTGCTGGTATTGAACGAGCCTTTCAGGTGCACCCGGATGACGTCGTCCCACTCCTGCTCTGACATGTTGAAGATCATCCGGTCCCGCAAGATGCCGGCGGCGTTGACCAGCACGTCGAGCCGCCCGAACTCAGACACCGCCGAAGCGATCAGCTTCTCTGCCGCGCCGTGATCGGACACGTCAGCACCGCTGGCGGCCGCGCGGCCGCCTTCTGCCGTGATCTCGGCGACGACAGACGCCGCGGGCCCGGCGTCGCTGCCTGAACCGTCAACCGCCGATCCGAGGTCGTTGACCAGCACCGCGGCGCCCTCAGCGGCCAGCAGCCTGGACACGGACCTGCCGATACCGCGACCGGCCCCGGTAACGATGGCAACGCGCCCGTCGAGCAGTCCCATGAGCCAGGCTCCTCATTACTAGAATGACCTTCTGGAATTAACTTCTAGCATGTTACGGACCGGCGGGAACAGATGCCTAGTGAGCTGACCGGCAGGCAAGCCGCGGGCGCCTGGCAGTGGAGCCGCACGAAGCAGACCCAGCGCGCTCTGCTCGACGCCGCCCGCGACGTTTTCACCGTGCAGGGTTTCTCGAACGCCAGCATCGCCGACGTCGTCGAGCGTGCAGGCTCAAGCGTCGGCAGCCTCTACCATCACTTCGGCGGCAAGAACGAGCTCTTCCTCGCCCTCTGGCAAGATCATCAGCTCGCGCACGAGAAGGCCGCCAGCCAGGCAGTCGCCAAGGCCAGGGCCGACGGCGAGCAGGACCAGACGACGTTGTTCTGCGTTGGCGCCCGCGCCTACCTCGAGGGAAGCTGGCAGCGCCGCGACCTCGCGATGCTGTTCGTCTCTGGCGACGGCCCGCCAGGCTTCGAGCTCGTCAGGCGCGGCCGGGTGCACGAGTGGATCAGCCAGAACGACGCCCTGCTTAGGCTCGCCGACACCTCGCTCGACCGCCTGTACGCCGCGATTTTGACCTCGCTGATCGGCGAGGGAGCCCGCGAGGTCGCGGCCTCGAGAAACCGCCGCCAGGCCAGCCAGATCATCGGCGCCGTCATCGAGTACGCACAGCGCCTCATGGCCGGCGGCCCGGCCAAGCCAGCCGGCACCGCCGGTCAGCGCTGACCCGAAGACACCGATCCCTGCTTGATGACCGGGCCGCGCACCGGCACAGGGCATCGGATCGTGCCCTTGGGGGGCGGCTTGCCCACACCCTCCCGCACGACGCCAGGGCACACGTGCACGAACCGCCCGATCGGCCCGCCTGAGAGCATCGCGTGGAAGTCGCCGATGCCGATCGCGAACATCACGACGACCACGGCGGCGGTGCCTGCCGCGGTCAGCTCGGGGATCCGCCAGGGCAGCTTGGTCACCAGGAAGGCCCCGAGCAGCGCGATGGCCCCGAGCGCGGGAACGTAGAACCTCGCGACCTGCAAGGTCGACGCACCAGGAGCGGTGGTCCAGGTATATGCCGAGTACAGGCCCCACATCGCCAGCCAGCACGCGAACAGCGCGGCGCCCACCGCGAGGTCACGGCCAGCCTCGGCGGACCGCCGTGACCTTGCCCGCCGGACCACGATCCAGCCCAGTGCGGCCAGCGCGAGTACCAGGACCGGCATGGCCTGCATCAGGTGAGCGGGCATGTATCTCAGGTTGGGCACGATCGCGGCCAGGCTGAACTGGATCTCGCCCGGCTGGTAGCCCGATTTCAGCGGCCCGCCGTAGACCAGGTCATCGAAGACCGCGATGCCCGCGCCGGCGGCCGCCACCGACCCGAGCCACCACCAGATCGCCTCGCGCGGAAGCTGCGCGGGGCGAACGAAGCGCAGGGCGAGCACCGCGATGACCGCGCAGCCGAGTACCACGACGTCCGTGTACCTGGTGAACGTCGCCAGTTCGAGCGCGACGAACCCGAGCAGCCCGACGACAAGCCGCAACCGCCGGCCAGCCTCCGCCGCGAGCACCGACCAGAGCAGCGCCCCTGTGCCAGCCGCGATCAGCGAGGCGTCGGTAAAGGTCGGCATGTAATCACGCCAGCCCCACAGCATGGCCGCACCAGAGGAGCAGTAAAGGCCGGCCGCGGCCGCTCCGCCGAACCGGCCAAGCCAGCGCCTGGCACCGGCGAACAAGCCAAGGCAGGCGATCGCGCCGTAGAAAAGCTGGTCGGCGCGGATGATCCCGAGCCACTGGAACGCGAACGCCAGGAAGGGGAAGCCGGGATCCTTCTCGCTGATCCACCGGCCGCTGGCGAGCCGAACCCACTGCGGCACGGACCCGCCAGGCCCGAACGGCCCGCCGGGACCGTGCACCTGACGGGCAAGCTGGTCCATCTGCGCGGTCGACAGGCTGAGGAAGTGGCCATCGGTCATCGCCACGATCGAGCCCTGATAGGCGTAGTCGTCAGGCTCTGGCATCTGCGGGGCGGTCCGCAAGATCACGACGCACAGCACGATGAACGCGGCGACCGCGAGCGCCACCTCGAGCATGTCCATGTCAGTCAGCCCGAGCGGCCATCGCCTGCTCCCCCGGCTCAGGTGAACGGCATCGCCGGCGCCTGCGGCGTCATCTACCTGGGTGCCGCTCGCCTCGCTCATCAGGACCCCTCCCGCGTGCCCGCCGGACAAATATAAGGGGTGATTCTCCGGCCCGCGTGCGAGCAGCATGTGAGTTCGTCGTGAGCGAAGGCCCGCCTTGACAACGACTCGGAGCATGCGATCTCATCAGATCTAGAATGTGATTCTAAGATTGGGCTTCGGCAGGGAGGCACCGATGGACCTTGACCTTGGCCCGGAGATCGCCGGATTCCGCGCGGAGACCCGCGACTGGATCGCGGCGAACGCGCCGGACGGGCTGGCCGGGCTGGCCGACTGGAACATGGCGGTCACGGCGGGCGGCTACCGCGGCGAGGAACTCGCCATCGCCGCACGGGATCCCAGGTACCGCGAGTGGGAGTCAAGGCTCTCCGACGCCAGGCTGATCTGCCCGCAATGGCCGGCCGAGTTCGGCGGCCAGGGCATGGACGGCGTCCGGCTTGCCGTGCTTAACGAGGAGTTCCACGCGGCAGGAGTTCCCCGCGTGCGCCGCGGCATGGGCGAGAGCCTCGTCGGCCCCTCCATCATCGTCCACGGCACTGACGAGCAAAGGGCTTTTTTCCTGCCAAGAATCATCAGCGGACAGGACGTCTACTGCCAGGGCTTCTCCGAGCCTGACCACGGCTCCGACCTGGCAGGCGTGGAGACGAAGGCCGACGTTGACGGCGAGGAAGTCGTCATCACCGGCACCAAGGTGTGGACGTCGGGAGCGGCACGCGCCAACATGATGTTCGCCTTGTGCCGCAGCGACCAGGACGCGCCGAAGCACGCCGACCTGTCCTACATCCTGTTCCCTTTCAAAGAGCCAGGCGTGACCTACCAGCCCATCAGGCAGCTATCCGGCGCACGCGAGTTCTGCCAGGACTTCATCAACGAGGTCAGGGTCCCGCTGTTCAACGTGATCGGCGGCCTGAACAACGGCTGGAAGGTCGCGATGACCACGCTCAGCCACGAGCGAGGCGGCGCGGTTACCGTGCAGCACCTTGGCTTCGAGCGCGAGTTCTGGGAACTTGTCGAGACCGCGCGCAAGCACGCGAGGAACACCGACCCCCTGGTCAGGCAGGACCTGGCCCGTGCCTACACCAGCGTCCAGATGATGCGGTTCAACGGGCTGCGCACGCTGGCTCAGGCCGCCGAGGGCAAGTCGCCAGGACCCGAGGCCTCGATCACCAAGCTTCTGTGGAGCGAGTACCACAAGCGGCTCGGCGAGGTCGCGATCGGCATCGTCGGCACCGACGCGCTGGTCAGGCCCGATGGCCAGAACTATCCGACCTCGCAGTGGCAGAACGTGTTCCTGTCGGCTCGGGCAGGCACGATCTACTCGGGCACCAGTGAAATCCAGCGCAACATCATCGCTGAGCGGGCACTCGGCCTGCCCAAGGAGCCGCGCACCGCACCTGGCAATGCCGGCCGCTGAGCAGGACCTGGCAACGCCGGCCAGGCTCGCTGAGTTCTTCGCGCCGCGAAGCCTGGCCGTCGTCGGTGCCTCTGACACCTCTGGCTGGGCGCGGTTCCTGCTGGCCAGTTCGGTCGCGGCCAGGTTCGGCGGTCCGCTGATCCCCGTGCACCCGGTGCACGAGACCGTGTTCGGCCGCCCGGCCGTGCGCAGCCTGCGCGACCTTCCCGAGCCTGTTGACCTGGCGTTCATCATGGCGCCGCTGGAGGCCGTTGAGGACGTGCTCGACGACGCGGGCGCGGCGGGCGTGCGGGGCGCGGTCGTGCTTGCCTCCGGCTACCGCGAGGTCGGCAGCGAAGGCCTCGCGCTGCAGGAGCGGCTGGTCGCACGGGCGGCTAAGCACGGCATCACGCTGCTCGGCCCGAACTGCCTTGGCTTCCTCAACGCCCACGCGCGGGCTGCGCCGTTCGCGCTGACCATTCCCGTCCCCTTGCTTGCGGGCCCGGTCGGGATCGCGCTTCAGTCAGGCGCGCTCGCCAGCGTGCTGCTCGCCTTCGCCAAGGCACACGCGATCGGGGTCAGCACGCTTGCCTCGCTCGGCAACGAGGCCATGATCAGTACCACGGACGTCATCAGCTACCTGGTCGCCGACGAGCGCACCAAGGTGATCGCGCTGTTCCTCGAGCAGATCGGCGACCCTGCGGCCTTTGCTTCCGCGGCGGCCAGCGCCGGGGAGGCTGGCAAGCCGATCGTCGCGCTGAAGGTCGGCTCCAGCCAGGCGGGCAGCGCCGCCGCGCTCGCGCACACCGGCTCGGTCGCCGGCGACGACGCGGTCGTCGGCGCGGCGCTGCGGCAACT
The DNA here is from genome assembly GCA_035509195.1 of Streptosporangiaceae bacterium. Classification (GTDB taxonomy): domain Bacteria; phylum Actinomycetota; class Actinomycetes; order Streptosporangiales; family Streptosporangiaceae; genus Chersky-822. The sequence goes on from DATJLT010000331.1 coordinate 34,339, forward strand.
CAACGTCGTCCGCGTCACCAGCGTCGAGGAACTGCTGACCACCGCCGCTTTGCTCGGGTACTCCCGCCGGCCTGCCGGGCGCCGCATGGGCGCGGTCACGACGTCGGGCGGTGCCTGCGACCTCATCGCCGACCGGGCCGCCGGCCTTGGCATCGAACTGCCGTCGTTCTCGCCGCCGGTCGCTGCCGGGATCGAGCCCTTGCTGCCGCCGTTCGCCGAGGTGCGCAACCCGCTCGACGTGACCGGCTACTTCCTGGCCAACCGGCGCACGACCGCGCTTACCCCGGTCGACAGCGCGCTTGACCAGGCAGTGGCGGATCAGGGACTCGATTTCGTGCTGTACTCAGGTCTCAGCCTGCCCGACGTACGGCCGGCCGATGAAGCGGCCGCGCGGGCATTCGAGGAGCGGGTGGCCTGGCTGGCCGGGCGGATCGCGACCGCGCCGGTCCCTGTCATCCCGATCACGCCGACGTGCGCTGACCTTTCTGAGTACAGCCGTGAGCTGCTCGGGCAGCACGGTGTACACATCCTTGGCGGGATCGATCTCGGCGTCCAGGCGGTAGCGAACGCGCTGGGCTGGGCGGAAGGCAGGGGACGGGGCTGGGCTCCGGCGAAGGTCAGCGGATCGGCCACGGGGTCGGTCAACGGGGCCTGGCCGGAGGCAGCCAGCAGGAGTTTGCTGAAGAAAAATGAAGTTCCGCTGGTCCCGCTTGAGCTGGTGAGCAGCGCGGACGAAGCTGTGCGCGCGGCGGGGCGGCTCGGCTTCCCCGTGGCGGTGAAGATCTCGTCGGCGGCGATCGCGCACAAGTCGGAACTCGGAGCCGTTGCCCTCGGGCTGCGGGACGAGGCCGAGGTCGCGGCGGCGTACGAACGGGTCGTCACGGCGGCGGGCGACGCTCCCGTCGACGGAGTCACCGTGTCTGCGATGCGGCAGGGCGGGGTTGAGCTGCTCGCCGGGGTGACCGTTGACCCGATCTTCGGGCCGGTGCTCGCGGTCGGGCTCGGCGGGGTCTGGGTCGAGGTGATGAGGGATGTCAGCTTGCGGGTGCTGCCGGCGGACCATGCCGAGGTGCTGCGCATGCTCGGCGAGCTGCGCGGGGCCGAGTTGCTGCGGGGGGCGCGCGGGCAGGTGCCCGCCGACCTGGACAAGCTGGCCGGGGTCATCGCCTCGGTCGGTGCGGCGGCGCTGTCGCTAGGTGGTGCGCTGCGGTCTTTGGAAGTGAACCCGCTGTGGGTAAACGGCGATCAGATAGAGGCGCTTGACGTGCTGGTCATTACGGGAACGGAGTTGCTGACATGAAGCTGGCGATGAGCACTGAACAGGTTGAGCTGCGGGACTCCGTGCGAAGGTTTCTCGCGGACCTGGCGCCCTTGACGCGGGTTCGGGAGCTGATGGCCGCCGACGACGACTCGACCGACGCCGCGGTGTGGGCAGCGGCAGGCAGCCAGCTCGGATTGCCCGGCATCGCGATACCCGAGGAGTACGGCGGCGCCGGGTTCAGCTTCGCCGAGCAGGCGATCATCCTCGAGGAGCTCGGAGCCGCCCTTTACACCGGTCCTTACCTGGCCAGTGCCGTGCTTGCCGCGAACGCGCTGCTGGCCTGCTCCGACGAGGGAGCCAAGCATGACCTGCTGCCCGGCATCGCAAGCGGTGAGACGATCGCGACGCTCGCGTTCACCGAGGACGACGGGTCATGGGAGCCCGACGCGATCCGGCTCGCTGCCGTGAAGCAGGGCGACGGCTGGGTGCTAGAGGGGCACAAGAGCTTCGTGCTTGACGGGAGCACGGCAGGCCTGATCCTGGTCGCCGGGCAGGCGGAAGGCGGCCTGTCGCTGTTCGCCGTCGACGGCCGCGCCGCAGGGCTTGCCCGCCAGCCGCTTGCGGCGCTTGACCAGACCAGGAAGCTGGCCAGGCTGGAGTTCGGCGGGGTGAGCGGCGGGGTGAGCGGCCGGCTGATCGGCTCGCCTGGCGACGCGGCGGCGATCCTGGCCAAGGTTCTCGACGTCGCGGCGATCGCGCTCGCGGCCGAGCAGCTAGGCGGGGCGCAGCGCGTGCTCGACATGGCGGTGGAGTACGCGAAGATCAGGCATCAGTTTGGCCGGCCGATCGGCAGCTTCCAGGCGATCAAGCACAAGTGCGCCGACCTCCTGCTCGAAGTCGAGTCGCTCCGCTCGGCAGTGCTCTACGCGGCCGCCGCCGTCGCGGAGGATTCACCTGAAGTACCTGTTCTCGCCTCGCTGGTGAAGGCGATGGCGTCCGACGTGTACTTCCACGCGGCGGCTGAGAACATTCAGATCCACGGCGGCATCGGCTTCACCTGGGAACACGACGCCCACTTGTACTTCAAGCGCGCCAAGTCAAGCGAGCTCTTCCTCGGCGACGGCAACTACCACCGCGAGCGCCTGGCGACCCGCATCGGCCTTTAGCTAACGTGAACCCGGACAGGACAATTCTAGAACGAGATTCTAAAGAGACGCTCGGAGGCCAGGATGGCGCTCGACCACAGCGTGATCGGGGTACCAGGAGAACCGCAGGAACGGTCATGGACGTCCAAGGACGCGCTGCTCTACGCGGTCGGCGTCGGCGCAGGCCTGGGCGATCCGCTGAAGGAACTCGAGTTCACCACGGAGAACTCCGAGGGCATTACCCAGCAGGTGCTGCCGACCTGGGCCGTGCTGATCTCGCAGGCATCGACCGGCCGCAGCATCGGCGACTTCGACCGGGCGCTGCTCGTGCACGCCGAGCAGTCGTTCGAGTTGCACCGGCCGCTGCCGGTGGCTGGCACGGTACGGACGGTTGCCACCGTAACCGGCATCTACGACAAGGGCTCTGGCGCGCTGATCGTCACCGAGAGCCGTGCCGTGGACGCGGGCTCGGGCGAACCCCTGGTGACCGCGCGGGGCAGCACGTTCGTCAGGGGCCAAGGCGGCTTCGGCGGCGACCGCGGACCGCGCGATGACTGGACCAGACCTGACAGGGACCCCGACCACGTCGTCACGTACGAGACCAGGCCGGAGCAGGCGCTTGTCTACCGGTTGTCCGGTGATCGCAACCCGCTGCATGTCGACCCCAAGTTCGCCGCGCGCGGCGGCTTCAGCCGCCCGATCCTGCATGGCCTGTGCACGTACGGTGTCACTGGCCGGGCGCTGCTGCACGCGCTCTGCGGGTCAGATCCGGCCAGGTTCCTGGCCATGTCCGGGCGGTTCAGCCACCCGGTCTATCCAGGTGAGTCGCTGGTCGTCTCGATGTGGCTGCCTTCCGAAGGCGGCAGCGAGGCACTGTTCCAGACCGCGACGGAGAACGGCACGGTCGTCATCGATCGCGGCCGGCTGTGGTTCGCCGCTGCCGAGCAGTGAGTCCGAAAAGTGAACCCGTACAAGGTCGCGGCTTACGCTCGACCTTGTACGGGTTTTCTGTTCGCAAAACGGTCTTAATGCCGCATAGCGACCTAGTTACTCGACGGTAACCCGTAATAGGTCGCCTCTCTGCGGCGACCTATTACGGGTTGGCTTTCTGGACGCACTCCCGCCGGGTACCGCAAACGATTGCAGCAGCGTTTGGGCGGTGCGGGCCGCGCGCGGGACCAGCCGTGTTAGCCTGCCGAGCAAGCGCTTGGTTGACGGCTAGCGGAGGCACAGCGGCGTGGGCATAGAAGTCAGCACAGGCGACGGCGTCGCGGAGGTCGTGATCGACTTTCCGCCGGTCAACGCGCTGCCTGTCCAGGGCTGGTTCGACCTGGCCGAGGCGATCACGACGGCCGGGCATGACAGCGAAATCAGGGCCGTAGTCCTGGCCGCGAACGGGCGAGGGTTCTGCGCCGGGGTCGACATTAAGGAGATGCAGCGCACCAGCGGGTACGACGCGCTGATCGGCGCCAACCGCGGCTGTTTCGCGGCCTTCGGTGCGGTCTACGAGTGCGCGGTTCCTGTCGTCGCTGCGGTGCAGGGTTTCTGTCTCGGCGGCGGGGTCGGCCTGGCCGGAAACGCGGACATCGTCGTGGCCAGCGAGGACGCCACGTTCGGGCTGCCCGAGGTCGACCGTGGCGCGCTCGGCGCGGCGACGCACCTGTCCAGGCTGGTGCCGCAGCAGCTCATGCGCACCATGGTCTACACCTGCCGCAGCGTACCCGCGGCCAAGCTGCATGAATTCGGCAGCGTGCTCGAAGTAGTGCCGGCAGGCCAGCTCCGTACGGCAGCACGCGCGGTCGCCAGCGAGATCGCCGCCAAGAACGGCGACGTCATCCGGCTCGCCAAGCAGTCGCTCAACGGCATCGACCCGGTCGACGTACACCGGTCTTACCGTTACGAGCAGGGCTTCACGTTCGAGCTCAACCTGTCGGGGATCTCCGATCAGGCCAGGCAGCAGTTCGTCGAAAAGAGCGGGCTCGTGGACCGGAAGGACACAGCCGGATGACGGACAGGGAACTCGGCGCCGAGGACATTGCCGCGCAGGTCCGTGACGGGATGACGATCGGCATCGGCGGCTGGGGCTCGCGCCGCAAGCCGATGGCTTTGGTGCGGGCGCTGGCACGGACGGGAGTCAGGGACCTGACCGTGGTGTCCTTTGGCGGCCCTGATGTCGGGCTGCTGATCGCGGCCGGCGCGGTAAAGCGCGTGGTCTGCGGCTTCGTGTCGCTTGACTCGATTCCGCTCGAACCGCACTACCGCCGGGCGCGCCAGGCGGGAGCGATCGAGCTGACCGAACTCGATGAGGGCATGATGTGGTTCGGGCTGCTGGCCGGGACGCAGCGGCTGCCGTTCCTGCCGACCAGGGCCGGCCTTGGCTCGGACGTGCTGCGCGTCAACCCCCAGCTCAGGACCGTGCGGTCGCCCTACGACGACGGCGAGGAACTGGTAGCCGTTCCTGGACTGCGGCTTGACGTCGCGCTCGTGCACATGAACCGGGCGGACGCGAGCGGGAACGGACAGTACCTCGGCCCCGACCCCTACTTCGACGACCTCTTCTGCCTGGCGGCGGAGCAAGCCTTCGTCTCCTGCGAGCGGATCGTGGCCACAAAGACCCTGACCGAGACCGGGCCACCACAATCGCTCCTGGTCAACCGGGCCATGGTAGCCGGGGTGGCGGAGACGCCGAACGGCGCGCACTTCACCTCCTGCGTGCCCGACTACGGCCGCGACGAGGCCTTCCAGGCCGAGTACGTCAAGGCCGCGGCCAGCGACGACACTTGGGAGCTGTTTCGCGAGAGATACCTCGCCGGCGACGAGGCCGCCTATCAGGAGGCGATCGGCCGATGACCGATCCCACGCTCGCCGAGATCTGCATAGCAGCCTGCGCCGCAGCCTGGCGCGGTGACGGAACAATCCTGGCCAGCCCGATGGGCCTGATCCCCTCGCTCGGCGCCCGGCTTGCCAGGCTCACGTTCTCGCCCGACCTGCTGGTCACCGACGGCGAGGCCATGCTGCTCGACGCGGACGGCACGATCGAAGGCTGGATGCCCTACCGTGATGTGCTCCGGTTGGTGGCGACCGGCCGCAGGCACATGATGATGGGCGCCGCCCAGCTCGATCAGTACGGCAACCAGAATATCTCCGCGATCGGCGACTGGTCCAAGCCCAAGGCCCAGCTCCTCGGCGTACGCGGCGCACCGGGCAACACGATCAATCACCCGGTCAGCTACTGGGTGCCCAGGCATTCGCCACGAGTGTTCGTGCCGCACGTCGATATGGTCAGCGGCATCGGCTACGACCGGACGCCGCCCGCCTTCGAACTCAGGCGGGTGGTGACAGACAAGGCCGTGCTCGACTTCGAGACACCCGACCGCGCCCTGCGGCTGCGGTCGGTGCATCCGGGCGTCTCAGCCGGCGAAGTACAGGCCCTCACCGGCTTTCCGCTCGTCATTCCCCATGATCTGCCAACAACCCCAGAGCCGGACGACCACGCACTGACGCTGATCAGGGAGCACCTGGACCCGACCGGTCTCGCCGTACGGGAAGTCGGATGAGGACGGCGCTCACCGAGCTGACCGGGATCAGGTACCCGATCGTCCAGGCGGCGATGGGCTACGTCGCCGGGTCCAGGCTGACCGCGGCGACCTCGGCGGCCGGCGGGCTCGGCATCATCGCGTCGGCGACGATGAGCATGGAGGAACTGCGGGTCGCGGTGAAGGGGGTCAAGGCCAGGACCTCAGCCCCGTTCGGCGTGAACGTTCGAGCCGACGCTTCCGACGCCCGCGAACGCATTGAGCTGATCATTGCCGAGCAGGTGCCGGTCGCCTCGTTCGCGCTCGCGCCCAAGCCCGAACTGATCGCCAGGCTGCGCGACGCCGGCGTGATCACGATCGCGTCTGTCGGGGCACGGCGGCACGCGGAGAAGGTTGCGGGGTGGGGCATCAGCGCGGTCATCGCGACGGGCGGGGAGGGCGGCGGCCACACCGGTTCCGTGCCAACCAGCCTCCTTATCCCGCAGATCGTCGACGCGGTCGGCATCCCTGTGATCGCTGCGGGGGGATACTTCGACGGACGTGGCCTGGTCTCGGCGCTCGCCTACGGCGCGGCAGGGATCGCGATGGGAACGAGGTTCCTGCTCACGTCCGACAGCCCGGTCGCCGACGCGGTCAAGCAGATCTACCTGGCCAGCGACGTCACGGGCACGGTCGTGACCACCAAGGTCGACGGGGTGCCGCACCGGGTGCTGCGCACGCCGCTCGTGGCCCGGCTTGATCAGGCTGGCCGGCTTTCCGGCCTGATCAGGTCCGCGCGGGCGGCGAACGCGTTCCGTTCGGTGTCCGGGCTGAGCTGGCGCGAGTTGCTCAGCGAGGGCCGGGCGATGCGCCGCGATGCCGGACTGAGCTGGGCACAGGTCCTCATGGCGGCCAATACTCCGATGCTGCTCAAGGCGGCCATGGTCGACGGCCGGGCGGATCTTGGGTTGATGTCGTCCGGGCAGGTGGCGGGCCTTATTACGGACCTGCCCTCCTGCGCCGACCTGATCGAGTCGGTCATGACCGAGGCCCGAGACCGAATCCATGACCTGACCCGCTTGGCGCCTTAAGAGTTCGCCGCCCCCGGCCCCCGCCCGGCCCCGCGCCCGGCCCCCGCCCGGCCCCGCGCCCGGGCCCGGCCCAGCCCGGCTACCCTCAATCCCCGGATTGAGGGCGGTACGGACCCTC
>DATJLT010000332.1:0-15907 GCA_035509195.1 Streptosporangiaceae bacterium
GGAAACGCCGAGCAGCAGTGCGGGCGGCACGATCATCCAGGGCACGCTCAGTTCGGTGAGCTGCCACCGCCAGGCAGAACGGCGCCGTGCGCCGGCCGCGTCCGAGCTGAGGATCAGCCCGATCGCGACGATGCCGAACACGACGAGCGTCACCAGCGTCGATCCTGCCAGCGTCAGCAGCGTGCCAAGGCCGGACGAGGACTGGTTCTTCGTGATCCAGGCGACCTGACCGCGCTGCTGCCAGCCGAGAAGCAGCAGCGGACTCGACAGCACCACGCCCGCGACCGCGGCCACCAGCCAGCCGATCGCGATCCTCCTGGCCGGAGGGGCGCCGTGACGCCGACGGTAATCGAGCGCGACCGTGATCAGATGAGCCGGTATCAGCAGCAAGCCGAAGATGTTGAGTATGCCGAGAGCCGCGAGGCTCGCCCCGTACCAGATGAACCACTTACGGCGCGAGGCCTCATCCGCGTTGAGCACCCGGATCAGCAGGTAGCTGGCGATCGCGGCCATCCCGACGACCATCTCGTACGACCTGGCCTCCTGGCCGTACCTGCTGGTGACCGGCAGGACCGCGACGAGCAGCCCGGCCGCGAGGCCGACCCAGGGAGAGACCGCCCGCCGCCCGATCGCGGCCACGAACGCGGCGATCACCCCGGCCGCCAGCGCCGAAGGCAATCTCATCACCAGTTCGCTAGGGCCGAAGATGTGCACGAGCGGCCACATGAAGATGTAGTAAGCACCGTGAACCGCGTCGACGTTGCCGAGCATCTTCAGCAACTCGCCGAACGGTCGTCTGTCGGCCGCGATCGTCGCTGCCTCATCACGCCAGAAAGACGGCGTCGAGATGCCCCAGAGCGACAGTCCGACCGCGACGAGCGGTGGCAGCACAAGCGCCCAGACCGGACCGCGGTCGTAAGGCTTGTCCTGGCCGGCCTGACCGCCCAGGTGCTTGCTGGCGGAGGAAAGTTCCTCGCTGGGAGCAGCCGATGCGCCACCTCGCGCGGTCGTGACCGCGTCAGCCCCGGCGGTCTCTCCCACCGCCGAAGGCCCGCTAGGTGAAGTCATGACGTGTCAACCTCCGGGGCATCAAACCGGGCAATTTAGGAAGTTTAGATGGGCTGCGATAGCGCGGCAGCCGCAAGCAGCCGCAGCAGCCAGCGTCCCAATCGTAGCCACGCGGTCACGGCCTCACGCCATCTCCTGACCGACCTCATGCCATATGCGCACCAACCCGGTACCAAACGCGGGCCACTTCGATCACGTCTCGTAGCCGCACGGGCACGTAGCGCCGATAAACCGGAAAGGCAACCGAAAACCGCTGCCAGGCATCTCAGATGCCGCTGTAACGCCAGCTATCGGCTAGTAAGATCCCAGGTCTGTGCTCGGATCACGGGTAACTTCGTCAGCTATGCGCTGGCTCGATCCCTGAGGACTTACCGCCATGCTGCGTCGCCGATCAGTCCGCTTGCGGATCATCGTCCTCGTGCTTGTCCCCGTGATCGCGCTGGTTAGCCTGTACGGCCTTCTGCTGTCGCTCTCGCTGAACAGCCTGATATCTCTCCGCGAGGCGGAAACCGTGCGCGGCGAGGTGACCACGCCGGTCACGAACATCCAGCTCGAGGTGAGCCGTGAGCGCATGTATGCGCTTGAATACCTGGCCAGGCCCAACCATTACCGCCTGAGTCTGCTGCTCACCGCCGAGTCGAAGTCGGATTACGCCATTTCGCGGTACGACAGCATTACGGCCGCCGCCCTGTCCAAGGGGGTGCAGAGCGAGCGGATCGCGATCAGGACCTGGTCGGCACAGCTAGCGACCCTGCGCCAACTGCGTGCCGCCGTGGTGAGCGTGGGCCTGAGCCGCGCAGCCGCGGCCCAGGCCTACAGCCAGATCGTCATTGGCGGAAACAGCGTCATAAATCAGGCCCTCCTTCCGTTGCTGGCCACACCTGGCATTATTCAGGCCAACGATCTCCTCGTGCTCGAGCAGTCGCTTCAGGCAGAAGGCGAGGAGAGCAACCTCTTCCTCGCCGACTTGACGACGCATTCTTACCCGGGAGCCGATCAGCGCCTGCTCAGCCAGCTCATCGTGCAGCACAGGGAACTATGGGCACAGGCAATGGCGGGCCTCGCACCGGCGAACCAGAAGATCTTCGCCAAAGATATTCCTGCCGCCGCCGCGGCGAAGCTGACCGCGATGGAAAACAAGATCGCTGCCGGCCGCAAGACCGCCCTGCGCATCTCTGCGACGACCTGGAACTCGGCAACTCACGCTTACAACATGGGCTTCATCAAGGCACTGCACGCCGCGGCCAACGCCGTACGCGGTGCCGCCGTGAGCCAGGCACGTGGCCTGGTACTCAGGCTGCTGCTGATCGCCATGCTCGGCTTGCTCGCGATCATCGCGGCGATCACCGTCGCTGTCATCGTCAGCCGCAACTTGCTGCGCGAACTCAGCGACCTGCGCACCTCGGCGATCGCGCTGTCCTCGCAGCGGCTGCCTGCCGTTCTCGGCCGGCTGCGGGCCGGCGCTGAGGTCGACATCGACAGCGAGACGCCCCAGCTCGAGATCGAGGACAACGAGATCGGCGAACTGCGGCGGGCGATCAACTACACCGCGAGGGCAGCGATCGGCGCGGCGGTTGACGAGGTCGCGATCAGGCGTGGCGTCAACGACATGTTCAGGAACCTGGCCCGCCGCAATCAGTCGCTGCTCACCAGGCAGCTCGAGCTCCTCGACTCCATGGAACGCCGGATTCACGACCCTGAGGAACTGGCGGACCTGTTCCGCGTCGATCACCTGACCACCCGCATGCGCCGGCACGCTGAAGGCTTGCTGATCGTGGCGGGCGGATCGTCAGGACGGGTCTGGCGCGAGCCTGTGCCAGTGATCGACGTCATGCGCGCCGCTGTCGCCGAGGTCGAGGACTACACCAGGATCAGGGTCACCTCCCGGTCCAACGCCTCGGTCGCCGGCCACGCCGTGGCTGACATCATTCACATGCTGGCCGAGCTTGTCGAGAATGCCACCACGTTCTCACCTGCGAACACTCCGGTCCGCATCGAGAGCGACAACGTCGCCAAGGGCCTGGTCGTCGAGATCGAAGACCGCGGCCTTGGCATGAGCGATGAGCAAGTCGCGCAGATCAACGTCAGGCTGGCCGATCCGCCGCTGTTCGACCTGTCAGGCAGCGAGCAGCTCGGCCTCTACATCGCGGGCCAGCTCGCCGGGCGCCACGGCGTGAAGATCACGATGCGCGGATCGGCTTACGGCGGCGTCATCGCCGTCGTGCTGATCCCGAGCGCGCTGATCGTCGACGCCGGCTACGACGAGCCGCCGACCGTCGTGGGGATCAGGGAACTCGGCGGGCGCCCCGTGCCGCAGCTTCCCGGCCCGGCCGGGCGCTACAACGGCGGGCGAACCGAGACCGACCTGCCGGCCGCGGTGGCCGCGTCAGCAGGCTCGGGCGAGGACGGCGCGCTCAGCGCCGACTACGCGGGCAGCACAGGCTATCTGGTGAACCTCGAGGCCGCCGCGACCGCGATCACCAGCCACTCTCAGCCGGGGACAGGCCCGCTTGAACCTCTGAGCCCTGAGCCGGTCCCTCCACTGCTAAATCTTTCCGAGCAGCCAAAAAGCAACACTGATGTCGACGAAGAACCACTGCCGGCCGGAGAGGCCGATCTACCCGGCCTGTCTTCCTTCGATACGAGCTCGCCGTCCGGCGCGCTCGGCGGTTCCTCCGGCTGGCTGAATCTTCCTGGCAGTGAGGCGGACCTACCGGTCGCGGGCAGCCTTGACGAGTTCGGCGATCTCCCGCACCGCGAGTCCACGTTGCCGCGACGCGACGCGTGGTCACCAGAAGACTTCACGGAGGTTGAGGACGACGCCAGCGAACTGCCGAGGCGCCAGCCACTGCTGCCAGAGCCCCTGTCAGAGCCGGAGCCCGATGCCATCACCTTGACAGGCATGGAAGGCCTGCCGGTACGCGTCAGGCAGGCGAACCTGGCACCGCAACTTCGCGACGAAGCACGCGAAAAGACCGGGACTTCTCCTTCTCCGGCCTACGCACAACAGTACGTCCCCGCCCCCGAGATGGTGCTCGATCAGGCTCACCCAGCCCAGCCTGATGCCGAGGCGACGGACGCATCACCCGAGGCGGCGAGGAGTTTCATGTCCGCCTTGCAGCGCGGCTGGGAACGCGGGCGTTCCATGGTGGAGCAGCTTAACGATGATGCGGATGGGGACCAGTCGTGACAATGAACGCCAGCGGCAGCTTGGACTGGCTGCTCGATGACCTGGTCGCCAGGGTCGCTAACGTCGACAAGGCGGTCATACTTTCGCGTGACGGGCTCGCGATCGGGGCATCGTCGGGTCTCGCACGCGAGGATGCCGAGCATCTGGCGGCGGTAGCTGCCGGATTCCAGAGTCTTGCGAGAGGGTTCGGCCAGCACTTCGACAGCGGCAGCCCGCGACAGACGATCGTCGAGATGGAGAGCGCTTTCCTGTTCGTCACGGCCGCCGGTGATGGCAGCTGCCTGGCGGTGCTTGCGAGCCTGGGCGCGGACGCCGGCCTGATCGCCTATGAAATGGCCTTGCTCGTCAAGCGGGTCGGCCAGCATCTCGGCGTGCGGCCACGTCCGACGGCGCAGGCAAGCTAGCAGGCAAGCGTGACGACACGATGATTCCGGATTGACCTCGCCATGACTCCGAGGCGAGATCGGGGGAGCCAGGACAGCCGTGGACCGGTTGTGCGGCCTTACGCTGTTACCTCGGGTCGGACGAAACCAAGCGGTGACGCCATTGACATGGTCGCGGTGGTGTCAGCGGTCCGCAGTGTTTCAGTGACCGGGCTTGACCCCGAGCAAGAGTCAGCGCTCGGGCCTGAGCACTTCAGGGTGCTCCGAGCATGCCGACTACCGATCGCGGTCGCAGACCTTGCCTCCGACCTTGATCTGCCAATAGGAGTTGTCCGGATCCTGATCGGCGACCTGCGTGAGCAAGGACTGGTCAGCGTTCGCCAGCCCACCCCGAGCGGGCTGGCCGACATAGCGATTCTCAAGGAGGTCGCCGATGCCCTACGGAGACTCTGAAGCCGTCGCCGACCGTGCCCGTGCGCCGGTGGCCATCAAGATCCTGGTCGCCGGCGGCTTCGGCGTTGGCAAGACGACGCTGGTAGGCGCGGTGAGCGAGGTTCGCCCGCTGCGGACAGAAGAACATCTCAGCGAGCCGAGCGCTCTCATCGACCAACTCGACGGAGTCGAGGAAAAGACGACGACGACGGTCGCGATGGATTTCGGCCGCATCTCGATCAGCGAGGACCTTGTCCTTTATCTCTTCGGCACCCCAGGTCAGAAGAGGTTCTGGTTCATGTGGGACGAACTGGCCTTCGGCGCGCTCGGTGCGGTTGTCATGGCCGATACCAGGCGGCTGGCCGACTGCTTTCCCTCCGTTGACTACTTCGAGCGCCGCGGCATGCCTTTCGTCGTCGCCGTGAACTGCTTCGACGATGCCCGGCGCTACCCGCTCGCCACCATGCGCGCCGCCTTGAATCTCACCCCTGACGTCCCTCTCGTCCTTTGCGACGCACGGCAGCGCGGATCCAGCCGTGACGTGCTAGTCGCCCTCGTCGAGCACGCGGTCGAGCGGCTCAACAGCGGCAGGCAGTTCACTTCCGCCAGATGAGCACAAGGCCCCGGTCGTCGGTACCGCCCGAGGACTCCTGCATCGCCTGCATCAAGCTGGCCGCGCCGTTGCTGAAGCCGGTTACTACCAGCCGGTCGGCCGCGCCGAGCAGCCTGTCGATGCCTACGTCGATGTCGACACCAGGTTGCTCAATCAGCCCGTCGGTGTAGAGCATCAGCGCGTCACCTGGACGCAGCGTGCCGTGCTCGGGGATGTCGCGCAGGTCAGGCACTACGCCGAGCACGATGCCGCGGGCCTGGGTAAGCCGCCATGAGCCGCTGGCCGACTCAAAATGAGCGGCGGGCGGATGCCCGGCCGACGTGATCACGTAATTGCCGGAAGTCAGGTCGAGCACGAGGTGCACGGCGGTCACGAATCCCTCGGCGGGATCGCCACGGCGCAGGTAAGCATTGCAGGCGGCGAGGAACTGCGAGGCGGGCACCGAGCCGAGCAGCCCGCCGAACGCGCCGGAAAGCAGCAGCGCTCTCGTCCCGGCTTCGATTCCCTTGCCAGAGACGTCGACGACCGCGACCTCGAGCGTCTTGCCGTCGCACACCGAGACGACGAAGTCGCCACCGAAGAGCACGCCGCCCGCGGGCCGCAGCACAGCTTCGCTTCCCCAGTTTTCAGGCAAGACAGGCAGCGCACTCTGAACCCTGATCCTGTCCCTGAGTTCCATGAGCATCTGATCGCCGCGCAGTCCCTGGAGCCCGAGCTTTGCCCTGGTCCTGGCCAGCACGTCCGCGAAGATCGCGGTGATCACGATCGTGGCCACGATGCCGAATCCGGTCCGCTGGTAGTCCTTCGCCACGTCGTAGGCCAGCATCACGGCGACGATGCCGAACAAGATCCGCAAGGCCCTTGGCCAGAGCAGCAGCCCGCCAGCCAGGATCGGCAAGATCATCAGGCCGGGCGAGAACCAGGACGCGGAGACCTGCACGGCAGCAACGCCGATCGCGACGACGATGACCGCCAGCGCGAAGGCGAGACGCCGGTTCTGGGTGATGAACTGCCGCCTGACCAGGCCGCGGAACGACAAGGCCGCGCCGCGCGCCGCAGACCAGGGCTTCCGCCCGGACTTTGAAACCATGATGGCGAAACTTTACCGTTCTTGGACCTCAATTCCAGGGTGTGCCTGCCCAGGCAGGAAAACAACTCGCCATAACCAGCCCGCGTAGGGTACGAAGTCCAGCATGAGCCCGAGCTACCCGATCAGGCCGATCTCACCGTCCGAACTGCCGCAATTCGCGCGAGCCGGCGAACAAGCGTTCAACTCAAACTGGCCGGCTGAGGAGTTCCTCAAGCTCGAGCGCATGGTGTTCGAGCCTTCGCGCAGCCTCGCCGCGTTCGATGGCGACGAACTGATCGGCTCCGCCGAGATCATGTCGTTCGACATGACCCTTCCAGGCGGAAACACGGTACCGACCGCCGGAGTCACCGGTGTAGCAGTCCTGCCCACGTACCGGCGCCGTGGCGTGCTGTCTTCGCTCATGCGCAAGCAGTTGCAGGACATCGCGGCAGGCCCGGAGCCGGTCGCCGCGCTGTTCGCCTCCGAGTCCGCCATTTACGGGCGGTACGGCTACGCCGTTGCGACGTACCGGCTGTTTTACCATTTCAACCGGGCTGAGGGCGTGGTCAGCGCGCCTGCTGACCCGCCGAGCCTGCGGATTGTCGAGCCCGCCGAGGGCCGGGACCGCATGCGATCAGTTTTCGACGCGTTCCGGCTGACCAGGCCGGGGATGATGAGCAGGAACGATGGCTACTGGGACCTGAAGATGGCCGATCCCGAGTGGGCCAGGGAGGGTGCCTCGCCGCAACGCTGCGTGCTGGCAGAAGATGATTCAGGTCCTCGCGGCTACTCGCTGTACTCCACGAAACCTGACTGGGGCTCAGACGGGCTGCCAAACGGGAAGCTCTTCGTGAACGAGCTCTTCGGCCTCGACCTCACGGCGACCCGCGCCCTCTGGGCCGACCTGTTCTCACGCGACCTGATCAAGGAGATCGAGGTCCGCAGCCGTCCGGTCGACGACTCGCTGCTCTACCTGCTGACCGAACCCAGGCGGGCACGCCCTGCCTACCGAGACGGCCTGTGGATCAGGCTGGTTGACCTGCCCGCTGCCTTGACCCAGCGCTCCTACTCAGCCCCTGTCGACCTCGTCATCGAGGTCACAGACGACTTGCTGCCAGCCAACGCGGGCCGCTGGCGACTGCGCTCAGGAGGATTCCTCGACAAGGCAACCTGTGAGCGAGCCACAGAGACGCCAGATCTCGCGCTGCCGGTCAGCGCCCTTGGCGCCGGCTACCTGGGAGGCACCAGGCTAGGCACCCTCGCCGCCGTTGGCATCATCGCCGAGCACCGCCCAGGCGCCGTCGCGGAGCTCTCGACCGCCATGTGGTGGGACCCGGCCCCCTGGGCCGCCACCTCATTCTGACCACTCCGCCTGCCCGCCCGCCCGGCCCTGCCCCGCCCGGCCGGCAGGGCCCCAGAAACCTCGATATCGCCGCGATAACTTCCTGGGCCGTGATACAACGCTTCAGATATGCGATGCGGGCACTTCAGGAAACTGATTCATGTCATTGCCGGACTATTCGACGGGAGAGCCACATGCGGCATTCCGCGGCACGACGTTCGCTTCTCAGCGCAATAGGAAGGAGAGTCCGCTTAGCTGATCAGGTTCGCGAGTGCGGTCAGCAGCACAAGATACTGCGGCTCGCCATGGTCGCCGGCCTTGCGGGTGCCTGCTTTTGCCTGGTGCTCGCCATGGTCGGACTTGTCGTGGCGATCGGCACCGGCGACCCGCCCCGAGTCGGCCAGAAGACGGGCGCGAACGCAGGCCAACGGCGGGCCTCCGGGCTGAACCTGCGAGCGGACTACCGATCCGAGCGCCGCGATGGTCAGTACCTCGCTGGGCGCACGATCGACCAATTTCGCGGCCGAGGCTCCGTTGAGCACCATAGATTTAAGGTGAGCGAACCAGGTGACTGGGGGCTTTCCTGGATGTTCACTTGCGGTACCAGGAAATCCGGCCGCTTTGCCATAACTGAGCATGATAGCAAAACTTCCGATGCGGTAGAGCTATCGGCATCAGGCCCAAAAGGGTACGGAATATCCTGGCACCTGCGCAATCCAGGCTGCCATTCACTGGCGATCGTTTCCGATTGCTCCTGGACGGTGAAAGTGGTGCTGCCTAAGCACCTGAGGCGTTAGTCGAAGATCGGGTCCCTGGTCCGGCTGCGCTTGAGTTCGAAGAAACCGTCGGTTCCCGTAACCAGGAGAACGCCGTCCCACAGCCTCGCGGCGGCCTCGCCGCGCGGGATCGGCGACACCACAGGGCCGAAGATTGACGCACCGTTAACCGTGATGACCGGCGTGCCTACCTCGTAGCCGACCCGCTCGATGCCTTCCCCGTGCGAAGCCCTGACCAGTTCGTCGTACTCCGTGGAGTCAGCCGCGTCGGCAAGTTCTGGCGGCAGCCCTGCCTCGGCCAGCGCCGCTTCCATGGTTTCGCGGGTGCGCTCGGCCTTGTCGTTGTGGAACCTCGTGCCGATCGCGGTGTAGAGCGGAAGCAAGTACTCGCTGCCGTACTTCTGTTCAGCGGCGACGCAGATCCGCACCGGCCCCCACGCCTGCTTCATCAGTTCCTGGTACCGGTCAGACAGATCGTCCTTGTTCTCATTGAGCACCGCGAGACTCATCACGTGCCACTGGACCGCTACCGGACGTACCTTTTCGACTTCCAGCATCCATCGTGAGGTAATCCACGCCCATGGGCAGAGCGGATCAAACCAGAAATCGACCTTTGCCGTGTCGCCAGAAACCGCTGTTCCCTGCTCAGTCATTCGCACTCCTGCTTGCCGTTACCAGGACAGCCTTCACGGCGCTCACCGCTCCCCCGCCGCTGCGGAGCACCCGCAGATCACAACCGATCGAATCGATCGTGCATTCCACAGCGGGGGCGTGACATCATGCCAGATGGGCGTACCGGCCGGCCAGCGCAGGCGCCCGGTCAACGTTGACTGCGAGGGGCGGGTGAGGAACGAGCGTGGCCGGTAACCTGAGCCGCGACGAGGCCACGGCGCGAGCGACGACGCTCCGGGTGACGTCATACCAGATAGAGCTCGAACTGGACGGCAGCCAGACTAGCTTCGCCTCAACGGCGACGATCCGGTTCGAGTGCGCCAGTCCTGGCATGGACTCTTTCATCGACCTGACGGCCATGGCGGTCAGCGAGATGGCGCTCAACGGGCACCCGCTGCCGGCGTCCGCGTTCAAGCGTGACCGCATCGCCCTGACCGGCCTGGAAAGTTCCAATGAGCTGATCGTCAGCGCGAAGTGCGCGTACTCGCGCACCGGCGAAGGCTTGCATAAGTTCACCGATCCGGCCGACGGCTCTGTCTACTTGTACTCGAATCTGGAGACGTTCAACGCGCACCAGGTGTTCGCCTGCTTCGACCAGCCCGATCTCAAGGCACCGTTCGAGTTCACCGTAAGGTGTCCTGAAGACTGGCAGGTGATCTCCAATCTGTCACCTGAGTCCGCTGCCAGCCCGGCCGGCAAGCCTGGGGTAGCCGAATGGCGCTTCCCGCCGACCCCGCCGATCTCGACCTATATCACCGCGATCGCCGCCGGCCCCTACCATGCCGTGCGCGCCGAACACGACGGCATCCCGCTCGGTCTTTACTGCCGGCAGTCACTTGCCAGCTATCTCGATGCCGACGAGATCTTCGAGATCACTACGAACGGCTTCGATTTCTTCCACGACGTTTTCGGCATCAGGTACCCGTTCGGCAAGTACGATCAGCTCTTCGTGCCCGAGTTCAACGCGGGGGCAATGGAGAACGCCGGCGCGGTCACTTTCCTCGAGGAATACCTGTTCAGGTCCCGTGTCACCGCCGCGCGCCGTGAAGCCAGGGCCGAGACGATCTTGCACGAGATGGCGCACATGTGGTTCGGCGACCTCGTCACCATGCACTGGTGGGATGACCTGTGGCTGAACGAGTCTTTCGCCACCTGGGCCAGCCTGGTCGCGCTGACCGAGGCCACGAAGTGGACCGACGGCTGGACGACCTTCAGCCAGGATCTCAAGGCCTGGGCCTACCGGCAGGACCAGCTTCCTTCCACGCACCCGATCGTGGCCGACATCCCCGACGTCGAGTCCGTTGAGGTGTACTTCGACGGCATCACCTACGCCAAGGGCGCGGCCGTGCTCAAGCAACTCGTGGCCTTCGTCGGCCGCGAGCACTTCCTCGCCGGGCTGCGCACCTACTTCAGCAGGCATGCGTGGGGCAATGCCACGCTAGCTGACCTGCTCGACGCACTAGAGCAGACCTCGGGACGGCCTCTTGCTGACTGGTCCAAGGCCTGGCTGGAGACAGCGGGCGTGAATACGCTGCGGCCCCTCTACACCACGACGCCTGCGGCCACGTTTGCTGAGTTCGCCGTGCTGCAGCAAGCGCAGGAAAGCCATCCCACGCTGCGGCCCCATCGCATCGCAGTCGGCCTTTACGACCATCGCGACGGCGTTCTCAGCCGCAGCAGGCGGATCGAGCTCGATATCGCGGGCGAGCGGACCGACGTGCCAGAGCTGATCGGAGAGCGACGGCCCGACCTGGTTCTCGTCAACGACGAGGATCTGACCTTCGCCAAGATCAGGCTCGACGAGCATTCGCTTCGCACCGTGATCGGCTCGATCGCCGACTTCGCCGATCCGCTGCCCAGGGCGCTCTGCCTGGCCGCCGCCTGGGACATGTGCCGCGACGCCGAACTGGCCACCCGCGACTACCTGTCGCTGGTGCTTTCCGCCGCAGGCGCCGTCACGGAACTGACCGTGCTGCAGACGATCATCGGGCAGGCCACGGCGGCAGTGCGCCGGTTCGCCGACCCTGGCTGGCGGCCAGCCGGGCTGGCCAGGCTGGCGGGCACGCTGAGAGAATTCCTGTTGCGGGCAGAACCTGGCTCGGACAAGCAACTCGCCTTCGCCCAGGCGTTCGTCGCGGTGGCGAGGTCAGCAGCCGATGTTGACCTGCTGGCCGGCTTGCTGTCGGGAACCCAGGAGATCGAAGGGCTCGTGGTCGATACCGAACTGCGCTGGCAGTTGCTGCGACGCCTCGCCAATCGCGGCGTCGCGGGCGAGGCGGAGATCAGCGCCGAACGGCAAACAGACAAGACCGACGCAGGCGCCCGGCACGCCCAGGCCTGCCTGGCGTCCCTGCCAGACCCGGCCGCCAAGGAGGCCGCGTGGCAGCACATAATCTCCGGCGAACTGCCGAACGCGACCTTCCGCGCCGTCGTGAATGGCTTCCAGGCACCCGACCAGAACGAACTGCTCGCGCCTTACGCGGCCAGGTTTTTCGACGTAGTCGCGAGCAAGTGGCGGGACTGGGGCCCCGACATGGCACAGTTCTTCGTCGAGCGCTGCTACCCGGTCACCGTGATCACGCAGGACGCGATCGATCAGGCCGCGGCCTACCTGGAGAGCACGAACCCGCCGCCTGCCCTGGCCCGCCTGCTCGGCGAGGGCCGTGACGACGTCATCCGGGCGCTGCGGGCGCAAGAACGCGACAGCAGCGCCGGATAACCTCCTGACGGCACCGATGACCTCCCTGACGAGAGGCAGGTCAGGCAGGTCTTCTATCAGCACCGCGCTGCCTTCGCTGTCGCACAGCGGAATCCGCCAGTTCGGATACTCATCGGACGTGCCAGGAATGTTCTGCGTCCTGCGGTCGCCGACCGCGTCAACGAGCGCCACCCCGATCAGCACCGACGGGGCGAGCGCCAGGTACCCGTACATCGCTACGGTGATTTCCTGCGCGGGGGGCTGGCGGCCAGGTTCACCTGCCGCCCCTGCCGGAAGCAGCCCTTCGCCCGCGAGCGTCGTCATCCATCGCGCGAGGGTCTCATCGAGCGCGCACCGCTCGGCTTCAGGGTTGCCAAGCAAGCCGAGCCTGGCCCGCACTGTCACCTGATCGCCTGCCACGAACCCGGCCACCGGCGGCACGTCGTGCGTGCCTACCGTGGCCATCACCCACCGCCGCCACCTTGAAGGCGGCAGCGGCGAACCGTCGTTCTGGCTGGCAAACCAGGCCATCTCGGTGCCGAGGATGTGCTGGCTGGCCAGGTGCTGGCGGATCCACGGCTCGACGGTGCCCAGGTCTTCGCCGATTACTATGGCACCCGCCTTGGCCGCCTCAGCGGCCAAGGTCCCGACCGTCAGCCGGTGATCGTAGCTCACGTAGGCGCCTTCGTCTGGCGAGCGGCCCTCTGGTACCCACCAGAGCCGCATCAGGCCCATCACATGATCGACCCGCAGCCCGCCCGCATGCCGAAGCGAGGACCGCATCAGCTCGGCGAACGGCTCAGCCTCGGTGCTGACCAGCCGCCTCGGGTTGAAAGGAAGCTGCGCCCAGTCTTGGCCACGCTGGTTGAATCCGTCCGGTGGCGCGCCGACGCTGACACCGCGCACGAGCAGATCCTGCCTAGCCCAGGCATCCGCACCGCCTGGACTGACGCCGACGGCAAGGTCGGCGATCAGCCCGATCGGCATCCCGGCCGCCAGTGCCGCCTGCTGCGCCGCCGCGAGTTGCTCGTCAGCCAGCCATTGAAGCCAGGCGTGAAAGTCCGCCTCGGCGCCGAGCCCGGCCAGCGGTCCTTCCGTGATCAGCCGGTTCACCCGCGCAGGATCGGCCAGCTCGGCCGGCCAGCGACGCCAGTCGGCGCCGTGCACCCCGGCAAGCGCGCACCAGTTCGCCCAGTCGCCAAGCGCTCTCCCCTGCTCGCGCTTGAAACGCTCGAAGTCGGCTTGCCGGCTTTCGCTCAGGCCGGCCGACCTGATCAGCAACAGCGCCGCCCGTTTCGCCGACCAGACGCGGTCCCTGTCGATCAGGTCGGGGGTACGGCTGGCCGCCTTCAGCGGCCCGGCCAGTTCAGCGATCTCCTGGCGCTGCGTGCGGGTCAGCCGCCGGTACTCGGGAATGTCCTCGATCCGCAAGTAGAGCGGACTGACATAGTGCCTGGTCATCGGCAGGTAAGGCGAATCGCTTACCGGCGGTGCCGGCTCGGCCGCGTGCAGCGGGTTAACCAGGATGAACCCGGCGCCAAGATCCTTCGCCGACCAGGTCGCGAGGTCAGCGAGATCGCGGAAGTCGCCGTGGCCCCAGGACTGCCGTGACCTGACCGAGTAGAGCTGCACGGTCAGGCCCCATGACCGGTCGTGCGGCCGCCGAGGCAACGCGGCCGGCATCTCAGCGCGGGGCGCACCCGAATCAGGATCTCCAGCCTGACCGAGCGCATCGAGAATCGCCTTGAGCGTGTCACCAGGAACCTGCACGCGCCGTTTGCGCCAGTCCACGTAGCTGGCCGAGATCCCCGCCGCCTCGGCTCTCCTGATCAGCTCCGCATCGGTCACCTGTCTATGATCGCGTCGCCCGCGCACCGCGTCGGCCAGTTATCCAGATGTCATCCGCCGACCATCTCTGCGATGATCGCCCGGGTGAGCGGGGAGTTTTTGCCTGGAGTGGAACTTGGGCGGCGGTTTTACCGCGTAGCGGTAAAACCGCTGCTTGACCGGCACGTACCAGGGCTTCGCCATTCGGCGGCGCTGATCGGGCCTGGATCAGAGATCCTGGGATTCGACTCGGCCAGGTCAACCGATCACAACTGGGGCCCGCGTGTCCAGGTTTTCCTTCGCGAGGACGAAGCCGAGCTATGCCACGACCTAGGCGCGATGCTCTCCCGTGAGCTGCCGGAGGAATTTCTTGGCTGGCCGGTAAGGTTTCCTGACGTCTCCGCGGACGCATGGCCAGTCAGGCACAGGGTGAGCGTCGCCGGGCTCGGCTCCTGGCTGACCGGGGAACTCGGGTTCGATCCTAGAACGGACGTCACCGTGGCCGACTGGCTGGCGACCCCGACGCAACTGCTCGCCGAGGTCACCGGCGGCGCGGTGTTCCACGACGGGCTTGCGCCGGCCGGCCTGGGCGCGGCGCGGGTCGCGCTGGCCTGGTACCCCGACGACGTGTGGCGCTACGTGCTCGCCTGCCAGTGGCAGCGGATCGGCCAGGAGGAAGCGTTCCCCGGCCGGTGCGCCGAGTCGGGGGACAATCTCGGTTCGGCGATCATCACGGCCAGGCTCGCGCGTGACGCCAGCCGGCTGGCCATGCTGATGAAAAGGATCTACCCCCCTTACGCCAAATGGCACGCATCGGCTTTCGCCCGGCTTCCTGGCGTCGACGTGCTCCACGGGGAACTGTCTCGCGCCGTGGCCGCGACTGACTGGCAGGAAAGGGAGCGCGGCCTTTGCGCCGCCTGGGGCGAACTGGCCAGGTGGCACAACGAACTCGGCCTGACCGAGCCTCTTGACCCGGCCGTTCGCCAGTTCTACGACCGGCCGTACCTGGTGATCGGCGCGGAGCGTTTCTCGGTGGCGCTGCGTAACTCGATCGGCGCCGACCTGATCAGGGACCTGCCGCTGATCGGCGCGGTCGACCAGTTCATCGACAGCACAGACGCCGTCGGCTGGCCAGCGCTCCGCCGGACGGCGGTCACGGCCCTCCTTAAGCGGCACTCAGCTACTTAACCGGCAAACCCCGCGTTCCGCCCGGCCGGCGTCCGGTCCTATGCTGGAGCCATGACAGTACCGTATCCCCCTACGGTCATTACTAGTTCCAGTTCCACCGTCGCCGTCAGCCCTGCTTCTCCGGCACGGCGGCCGATCCTGCTCGCCGGCATCGGCGCGGCGACGATCTCCACGTCACCGATCTTCGTGGTACTGTCCGGCGCGAGCGCCGTCAGCACGGCCCTTTACCGGTCAGCGATCGCGCTGCCCGTGCTGATCGTGCTCGCCGTCATCGAGCAGCGCTGGCACGGGCGGCGGCCGATGGCGACCAGGCTGCGGGCCATGGCGGCCGGCATGTTCCTTTCCGTTGACCTCATCTTGTGGACCCACGCCATCGCCGACATCGGCGCGGGCGTGGCCACCGTGCTCGGGAACCTCCAGGTCCTGGTCGTCGTGGGACTTGGCTGGCTGATCTGGCGGGAGCGGCCGGGCCGGGCGGTGGCACTGGCCCTGCCCGTGGTGATCGCCGGCGTGGTGCTGGTCTCAGGACTTCTCGGCCGGCATCCCGCCGCGCAGCACCCGCTGGCTGGCGTCGCCTACGGCGTCGCCATGTCGGTTGCCTATGCCATGTACCTGGTGATCTTGCGCCGGGCGTCGAGCGGTTCCCCGC
>DATJLT010000333.1:0-17447 GCA_035509195.1 Streptosporangiaceae bacterium
GGGGAAGGCCGGCCGGGGCCGGCCGGAGGGAGGCCGGCCGGGGGGAGGCCGGCCGGGGCGTCGGCCCACGCCGGGACGGCGGGGGAAGGCCGGCCAAGGCCGGGCGGGGCGCCGGCCCACGCCGGGACGGCTGCGGCGCCGGCCCGTGCTGGGCCCGCGGGGGCTGCGGGGTCAGGCCTTTTGCAGGTACTCGGTGCGCTCGGGATCGAGGAGTACCCCGATGGCGGCGGCGAGGGCGGGATGGCCGGCCAGGGCGGGATCGGCTTCCACCAGGTCAATGGCCTCTTCCCTGGCTTTTCCGATGACTTCCTTGTCGCCTTTTCTGGTGAGCTTGAGCAGTTTCAGTCTCGACTGGCGGCCGGCTTGGGCTGCTCCGAGTACATCGCCTTCCCTGCGCTGCTCAAGGTCGAGTTCTGACAACGTGAACCCGTCGGTCGTGGACGCGACGGCGTCGAGACGATCGCGCGAAGGTCCGGGTGGCGCGGCCGTGACCAGCAGGCAGAGGCCAGGATGGCCGCCACGGCCGACCCGGCCGCGTAGCTGGTGAAGCTGCGAGACGCCGAACCTGTCGGCATCCATGATCACCATCGCGGTGGCGTTCGGCACGTCGACGCCGACCTCGACCACCGTCGTCGTCACCAGCACGTCGATCTGCCCGTCGGCGAAGGCCAGCATGATCTTGTCCTTCTCCTCCGCTGGCAACCGCCCGTGCAGCACGGCCAGCCTGACTCCGGCCAGCGCACCTTCAGACAACTCGGCGGCTACGTCGAGCACGGCGAGCGCCGGCCGGCGCTCGGTCTCGTCGGGCTCATCGAGTTCAGGGAAATCGAACCCGCCATCCTCGGCCAGATCACCGTCCTTTTTGCTGGCCGCTCGGCTGCCTTCCGTGTCGTGGTCCGTCTCGAGTCCGATCCTCGGGCAGACGATATAGACCTGCCGGCCGGCCGCGACCTCCTCTCGCACGCGCTCCCAGGTCCTGGCCAGATAGTGCGGCTTCTCCTCGACCGGCACGACATGGGTCGAAATCGGCGACCGTCCTGCGGGCAACTCGGTTAGCTCGGTCACCTCAAGGTCGCCGAACACGGTGATCGCGACCGTACGAGGTATCGGCGTCGCGGTCATCACGAGCACGTGCGGACGGCCGCTCACCGCCTTGGCCCGCAAGGCCTCGCGCTGCTCGACGCCGAACCTGTGCTGCTCGTCGATCACCACCAGGCCGAGATCAGCGAACTGCACGTTCTCCTCTAGCAGCGCGTGCGTGCCCACGACAATCCCGGCCGAGCCTGACGCCGCCTCAAGCAAGGCCCGCTTGCGTGCCGTCGTGCCTTGCGATCCGGTGAGCAAGGTGATCGTGGTGGCCTGTTCTGCGCCGCCGAGTTGCCCTGCCATGGCGAGCGGGCCAAGAAGCTGGCTGATCGACCGGTAGTGCTGCTGCGCCAGCACCTCGGTCGGGGCGAGCAATGCGGCTTGCCCGGCCGCGTCGATGACTTGCAGCATGGCACGAAGCGCCACGACGGTCTTGCCTGAGCCGACCTCGCCCTGAAGCAGGCGGTGCATCGGGTGATCGGCCGCGAGATCGGCCGCGATGACCTCGCCGGCCGCGCGCTGCCCGGCGGTCAGCCGGAAAGGAAGCCGCTGCTCGAACTCATCCCGCAGCCCGCCCTCGACCGGTGGTCTCGGCAAGGCGATGAACTCGGTAGATGCCCTGCGCCTTTGCGCGAGCACGACTTGGAGCATGAACGCTTCGTCCCACTTCAGCCGCTCGGCGGCCCGGCGCCAGTCCGCATCGGTCGCAGGCTGGTGAATGGCATGCAGCGCCCGCGAGTAGTCGTATAGGTCATAGCGGGCCCTGATCGATGAAGGCAGTGGATCGTCTTCCAGGTCAGCGGCATTCAGCGCGAGCTTGACCGACTCGGCGATCTGCCAGGAGAAGATGTCCTTGCTCGCCGGGTAAATCGGGATGATCTCGCTGGCGAACTCCTCGGCTCGGGCTCCGCCCGCGTCGTCATCCTTGAGCATCTCGAATTCGGGATGAGACAACTGACGCTTGCCACGGAAACTGGACACCTGTCCCGAGAACAGGCCGGTCCGGCCGGGCGCCAGTGCCTGCTGCCTCCAGTCCTGCCTGCCCCGGCCGAAAAACGTGAGCGTCAGCCGACCCCGCCCGTCGGTGACAACCGCCTCGAAGATCGAGCCCTGCCGGTTCCGCATCGGCCGCTGCCCGACCGACTCGATCCGCGCCTGGACCGTGACGTACTCGCCTTCGCGCAGGGAGGCGATGTCGGTGAGCTCCCCTCGCGTCTCATACCGGCGGGGGTAGTAGGTGAGCAGGTCACCGACCGTATGCAACCCGTCGGGGCCAAGGTTGGCCAGCCGCTTCGCCGCCTTGTCGCCGACGACGGCACGAAGCCCTTCTGTCAGCTTCGTCATACGCGCCTGCTCACCTCGCTTTCGCTTGCCGCCCGCGCCGCATAGCCAGGCTAGCCAAAGGCAGTGACAAGCTGAGCGCATCGCTCCGACTCGCACTCGCAGTCTCTCTCAGGTAGGCTTTACCAGCCGAGTCGGCCGTGTCGGCTCGATGACCTATCTGACTTCTCACCTATGGAGCGATCCCGTGGCTTCCGTCTGCGATGTGTGCGGCAAGGGGCCGGGCTTCGGCAACAACGTGTCTCACTCGCACCGCCGCACCCCGCGCCGCTGGAACCCGAACATTCAGCGCGTGCGCGCGATGGTCGGCGGCACCCCCAAACGCCTGAACGTCTGCACGTCCTGCATCAAGGCGGGCAAGGTCACCCGCTAGCAGGGCTTTCAGCCCGCGTCTTCCAGCCATGGTCGACCGGGCCAATTCCCGCGCCTAGCGGGAATCCGCCGTCGATCGCGCCTGTCACGTATTCTTTCGCTGATTCGACCGCTTCGGGTACGGTCGCGCCCATCGCCAGGTGCGAAGCGATCGCTGAGGCGAGCGTGCAGCCAGTGCCGTGGGTATGCCTGCTGGCGATCCTGCGTCCGGGGAAGCGGACTACCTCGCCGGTCGCCGTCCGGTAGAGGAGGTCAACCGGGTTGCCCGGCAGGTGCCCGCCCTTGACGAGGACCCATTCAGGGCCGAAGGCGGCGATCTCCTTGGCTGCCGCGAGCATGTCGGTTTCGTCGGTGATGGTGAAGCCGGTGAGCAAGTTGGCCTCAAGCAGGTTCGGCGTGACTACCGTCGCGAGCGGCAGCAACTGACGCTTCACCGCCTCGACGGTTCCGCCCGTCAGCAGACTGTCGCCGTGCTTGGACACTGCGACAGGATCGACCACGAGCGGTGCCGCGACCTGAGCGAGGCACTCCGCTAGGACCCCGACCACGTCGGCCGACGCGAGCATCCCGGTCTTCACCGCCTGCACGCCTATGTCGCTCAGCACCGAGTCGAGTTGCGCGCGAACGGCCTCGGGCGGCAACTCCCAGTACCCCTGCACGCCAAGTGAGTTCTGCGCGGTCACGGCCGTGACCACCGTCATCCCGTGCACGCCAAGCGCGAGCATCGTCTTCAGGTCAGCCTGGATTCCCGCCCCGCCGCCAGAGTCTGACCCGGCGATCGCCAGCACCCGCGCCGGAGTCGCATTCATGCCCTTAAGGCTAGGCCCGCCCGCGGGCAAACTGGCCGCCCTGCCCCGTGAGATTGCCGCCAGGCAGCCACGGCAGCCCACCGATCCGGGCAATCAGCACTTTTCGGGCAGATCCCTCGTATGCCCGAGCCCGCCCGAAAAGTGAACTCGTACAGGGTCGCGGCTGACGCCGCGACCCTGTACGAGTTTCCTTACCCCTAAAGCCGACAAAACAGTCCATAAGAGTGTGCGGTTTGGCAGGTAACCCGTGCAGGGTCGCGGCCCAGCCGCGACCCTGCACGGGTTTGCTTTCTGGACGGACTCCATGGTCGAACGTGCAGCGTTCGGCCTTGAATAGGCAGTCGCGCGGCCATCGGGGCTCGCCTGCTCCCGCAATGACGATTCTGGCCTGGTCTGGAGCCGATCGTGCCCACGGAGAGGGCGATCCTTCAATGGCGATCACTCCGGGGCGTTCATATACCCATCTGCCCCACATTACTGCTTTTATTGTCGCGTTGGGCAGGTCAAACTCCAGGGTCCATTTCCCTAGTGTCTCGCTGCTACTTATTACCAGCATTGCCATAAACTGGCCGCGCCGGTCACTGAGCAGGTCGTACCTTACGGAAACACCAGAATCAAGGGTACTGCCACGCTGGCCAGGACCCGAGCGAGGTTTTGCCTGGGCGGGAAGCCTCGACTCGCCGGCCGCGGCCGGCGAAGGATCAGCCGGCACCCGGCCAGCCTGGTCCTGGCGCGGGACGGTGCAGCTCGCGGACCCGCATGACCCGCCACGGCCAGCGGGGAAAGACAGCGCCGCCCGCGGCTCGGCCAGCGTCATCGAGGCCGCCACGACGATACCCAAGCTCACAGCGAACCACGGCGAAAGGAACGCGCCGCTGACCACCTTCCGGTACCTGGGGTCGGCTATTACCTCCGCTGCGGTTTCTTTCATGCGTTTTGCGGAATGCCTGATGCCGACACCCCAATTCAGGCCGAAAACAGGGCGCCTTCTCCTCGGCTTGACCCGGTGCCGGGGACGACCGTGAAGCTGCTCGCACGACATCAGTGCGTTTATATCAAGGCATTGACCGCCGTGCGTATAACACTGAGAATTCAAGCGCACACGGAGAGTAATTAGGGGCCGATTAAGCCCGTATTACGGTCGAAAGTGATCCCAGCCCGCTGCGCCTGTCCACATCTTGCCGTCAATGAGCACGCCGTGGCCGCTGGCCACCTTTCCTATTTCCGTCCACCCGCCAGGCAACCCGGACGACGGCGGGAACGTGGCCGCGAGTGCATGATCATCGCCGCCCGTGAGTACCCACTGAGCCCAGTCGGCGAGCCCGAGTGCGCTGGCCGCCTCCCCCAGCGCGTCCGGCAGGGTGACCGGCTCGGTCATCAGGCAACCGGTGACGAGTTCGATTCTCACCTCGCTGGCCTCCGCGACGTGACCGAGGTCAGCGATGAGGCCGTCGCTCACGTCGATCATCGAGGTTGCCCCCAGCCTGGCAGCCTGCGGTCCCGCCGCATACGGCGGCCGCGGCCGGCGATGAGCGTCCACGAGGCCGCCGAGCACGGGAGAATCCTGGCAATCGGCTCCAGCCCCGAGCAACGCGAGCCCCGCGGCAGCGAATCCGAGCCGCCCCGCGACCGCGACCACGTCGCCTGGCCTGGCTCCGCTCCTCGTCACCGGCTGAAGCCCGCGGAGATCGCCGAGCGCAGTAATCGACAACAGCACCGACTCTGCGCGGCTCGTGTCACCGCCAGCGACCTTGGCTCCGACCGCCGAGCATTCGGCGCCTATCCCGGTAGCGAGCTCAAGCACCCAGCCGACTGGCAGGTCACCTGGCCCGGCGAAAGCGACGAGCAATGCCGTCGGCACGGCGCCCATCGCCGCGACGTCGGCGAAGTTCCGCGCCGCCGCCTTATGCCCGATGTCAGCCGCCGACGACCAGTCACGGCGGAAGTGCCTGCCCTCGAGCAGCATGTCGGTGGTGGCCACGACCCGCCCGTCAGGTGCGGGTACCACGGCGGCGTCATCCCCTGTTGCCACGACCAGGCCGCCAGCGGCGGCATCGCCCAGCGACGCCGTGATCGCGGCGATCAGCCCGAATTCGCCTAGCTCAGAGATCGTGATGACAGCCTCCCGCGTGCCTTGCCTGGCCTCTCAGCGTCTCAGGTGTCGGCCTGCGGTAGCGTGTCGACCACACTTATGACCGGGAGGCCGAGATGGTCCAGGCTTATATCCTCGTTCAGACCGAGGTCGGCAAGGCCGCCGATGTAGCTACGGCTATCGGGCTCATTACCGGCGTAACCCAGGCCGACGACGTGACGGGGCCCTACGACGTGATCGTGCGGGCAGAGGCGGACAACGTCGATGACCTCGGCAGGCTCGTCGTGGCACAGATCCAGGGCGTGCCAGGCATCACCAGGACCCTGACCTGCCCGATCGTGCACATCTAGAGTCAGGATCCAGTCCAGGCAGCAGCGCCGCCGACCGGCGGCCCAGCCCGATCGCCGCAGCGGCCCTCAGGTCATCGAGGGTGTCAACGTCTTGCCGCAGCCCGGCGAGGCCGGCCAGCCCGAGTTCGGTCACCCCAGCCTGCTGATGCAGTTCGCGCGAACCAGGACCGAACTTTGGCAGAAAGGCCCGGCCTGGCCGCACCGTGTACAACGTCGTGCCCGTCCCCGCCGCGTCGGCGACGAACGCGGAGGCCACCGCAGAAGCGGCGCGGAGCGCGCAGGTCAGCTCGCCGGGACGAAGCGCGGGCAGGTCGGCGAGCAAGGCCGCGCACCCGTACCCTGGCCACTGCCCTGAGGCGTAGGACGCCCCGGCGGTTAGGGCCTGGTTCAGGCCAGCTCCTGGGGTGTCCGCGATGACCGAAGCCCCGAGCAAGGAAACCTCGTCGGTCACCGCCAGGTCATCGGTGACGACCACGACCGCCCCGACGAGCCGGCAGGCCACGGCCGCGGCGACGGTGTCGACCGCCATCGCTAGCGCGAGCGCCCGCCGGCCGCCGTCCGCGAGGTCAGCCAGCCGCGACTTGGCCTGCGCGAGTACCTTGACGGGTATAACCACCGACCAGGCCAGCGGGGTATCAACTGCCATAGCATCCGATCTTGGCTCGACTTGGGGTCGCGATAGCGGGAAGACTGGCACCATGGGGTGCGGGAGAGTGCATAGATGAGCAGACGTGCCGACGGTAGCTACTCCAATGCATGGCGCGGGGTGTCCAAGGTAATACTCCGGCCGACTATCCGCGCCTTGATGAAGCACGACTGGCAAGGCCAGGAGAACATCCCGCGCGAAGGCGGAGTTATCGTCGCCGCCAATCACCTCTCCTACGCTGACGTCCTCGCGATCGCCCTGTTCTGCGACCAGGCCGGCCGGTACCCGACGTTCCTCGCCAAGTCCAGCCTGTTCAAGATCAAGGTACTTGGCCCGATCCTGGTCAAGCTCGGGCAGCTTCCCGTCTACCGCGGCCAGGCCGACGCCGCCCTGGTGCTGAAGGATGCGGAGCAGGGCGTCAGGAACGGCGCGTGCGTGCTGTTCTACCCGGAGTCCACGGTGACCCGCGATCCTGACCTCTGGCCCATGGTAGCCAAGACTGGCGTGGCCAGGCTTGCCCTGGCCACGGGTGCGCCCGTCGTCCCAGTCGCGCACTGGGGCGCGCAGAACGTGCTGCCATACGGCACCTTCAAGCTCCGCGTGATCCCGCGCAAGACGGTCAGGATCCTCGCTGGTCCCCCGGTCGACCTGTCAGAGTTCGACGGCCAGCCGATCGACACGAAGACGATGCGAGCCGCGACGGACAAGATCATGGTCGCGATCACCGAACTCGTGGCTAAGCTCAGGAACGAAGTACCGCCCGCGGAGCCTTACCACCCGGCGAAAGCCAGGCGCCAGCTCCGTTCCGACCTCCGCAAGCTGGCCGAAGGCCAGGAAGAGCAGGACGAGCAAGAGCAGCAAGAGGTACCCGGCCCGTGACGGCCGCCGTCATGGGGGCCGGAAGCTGGGGGACCACGTTCGCCCAGGTTCTTTGTGATGCCGGAACCCAGACAGTGCTCTGGTGCCGCAGGCTTGAGGTCGCGGACACCATCAACTCGACCAGGTTCAACCTCGACTACCTGCCCGAATACCGGTTGCCTGATTCGCTGCGGGCAACGGCCGACCCGCATGAGGCGCTGGCCGGCGCTGACCTTGTCGTCCTCGCGGTTCCCTCGCAGACGCTGAGGCAGAACCTGTCAGGCTGGTCGGGCCTGATCCAGCCTGGCGCGATTCTCGTCAGCCTGATGAAAGGCATCGAGCTTGACACGGGCAAGCGCATGACCGAGGTCATCGCCGAGGTCTCCGGCTGGCCGCCGGAACAGATCGCGGTGATCACGGGACCTAACCTTGCCCACGAGATCGCCCAGCGCCAGTACGCCGCTACCGTCGTGGCCTGTGCCGACCAGCAGACCGCGGAAAACCTCCAGAAAGCCTGCCACACTGCCTACTTCAGGCCTTACACCAACCCCGATGTAATTGGCTGCGAATTGGGCGGCGCGGTCAAGAACGTGATCGCGCTCGCGGTAGGAATAGCGGTCGGAATGGGCCTCGGAGACAACACCAGGGCCACGCTGATCACGCGAGGGCTAGCGGAGATCGCCAGGCTGGGTGCCGCGCTCGGGGCTGACCAGCACACGTTCGCCGGCCTGGCCGGCATGGGCGACCTGGTGACCACCTGCTCATCTCCCTTGTCTCGTAACCGTACGTTCGGCGAGAAACTCGGTCGCGGCATTCCGCTGGCCGAGATCCTGGCCACCACCACGCAGGTGGCCGAGGGCGTGAAGTCATCCAAGCCCGTGCTCGAGGTCGCGCACGCTCACTCGGTCGAAATGCCGATCACCGAAGTGGTCGCCGCCGTGGTGTACGACGGGCTCGACGTGGGCCAGGCCGCGCTGATGCTCGCGAGCCGGTCGGCGAAACCGGAACGCTATGGCATCTGAGAAGTGGCCAAGGCCTACGGCAGACTCACGCGACAATGCCAGGTCAAGACGCCAGGATGCCGACGCCCGTAACGGAGAGGCCAGGTCAATGAGCCAGACACGCGGGCGAGCGCCCCAGACAGGAGCCGCGAGGGGCGGCGAGCCGCAAGGCCGCCCTTACGACACCGGGGGCTGGTCTTACGACGACGCGTCCGATGCCACCAGGTCATACTCCTACCCGGCCCGGCCGGACGACGACGGCTACGACACAGGTTCCTACGACACCGGTGGATTCGGTGACGTCAGCGACGATGAACCTGCCTACGAGACAGGCCGGCAGGACGGCTCTCGTCAGGCCGGCTGGCCGGCCGAGGGATGGCCGCTGGACGAGCCTCCTTCCGTTCCCGTGCGTCCGCTCGGCCGCCCGGTCGCCACGGGCCGCCGAGGCGATTCCGGCCAGGGCCGCGGCAACTCGCGATACGCCGAGCCACCGCCCGCCAGCCGCCGCTCAGACCCGAGGTACAGCCAGCGGCCGCCCGCAAGCTCACAGCCGCCTGGCGCAATGCCGCCAACCCTTCATTCTTCCGGTCAGCAAGCACCACCAAGCCCGCCACCGCCAGCCCTGCCTCCGTCCGCTGCTCCCCCGTCCTCGGGACCCCCGTCAGCGAGGCTGAGGCTTGACCCCAGGTATTCAAGCCAGCCGCCCCGCCAAACCGACGACCCGCGTTACGCAGGCCCGCCAGAGGCGAGGTACCAGGGCCAGGCACCGGCCGGCCACCAAAGGCGAGTCGACCCCCGCAGCGATCCCAGGTACTCCCCCCAGCCCTCCCAGCGTTATCCCGCCGACCAGCCCGGCCCCGCCAACTCGCCCGGCCCCGCCAACTTGCCCGGCCCCGGCAACTCGCCCGGCGCTGCCGGCCCGCCCGCCCCTCCCAGGCCGCCCGCCCCTGCCGGTCCGCCCCCCTATGGTGGCCCGCTCGCTTCCGCCGGCCCCTCCGCCCCGCCGGCCACTGCCGCCCAGCCGGCCACTGCCGCCCAGCCGAGCCTGCCCGATCCGTACGGACTGCCTGCCGCCGTTGCTCGGCCGGCCGCTCCCGGCCATCCTTCTCTGCCCGGCCACCCTCTGCCCGGCCACCCTCTGCCTGGCCACCCTCTGCCTGGCCACTCCTCCCTGCCCGGCCTGCCTTCCCAGGCCAGCGAGCAGTCTTTTGCCCCGCCACAGCCCCTGCCGATGACCCCTCAGGTCATGCCCGGTCAGGCCTTCCCGCCGTCCTCGCTGGCCCCGACTTCCCCCTACGCCCCACCGGAGCCCCGCGCTCCTGGTCGCGGGCTCCCGCTGCCTGCCGAGGCCAGCAGTTCGATCTACGATCCGAGCCCGGCGACCGACCCGTTGCCGCCACCCGACCCCAGGCTCATGGCCGACTATTCGGTGACCACGGCGCCAGACGGCTTGGCGGGTGCCGGTCCCGGCCAGGTACCCGTTGCCGGGCCGACCGGCCGGCTGCTCGCGATCGAAGGTCCGCGCCAAGGGGGCCCGGCCGGCCCTGACCGGCAGCGCCGGCCGGGCGAGAACACCAGGGCCGCTCACTTGCCGCCCCCGCCAGCGGTCCCGCAGGAGCCAGTGGCGAACCCGATCTACCGGACCTCGACGTTCGCGTTCAGGACAAGCTCCGAGTTCGCCGCGGTGCTCAGCGATACCGCACCAGGGTTCAGCTACAGCCGGATCGACAACCCGACCGTCGACGCGTTCTGCACCGCGGTCGCCGCACTCGAAGGCACCAATCTCAGCTACCAGGCAACCTCGCAGGCGTTCTCGTCTGGAATGGCCGCGATCTCCACGATCTTCTGGGCCTTCACCGGGGCCGGAGCGCACGTGGTCGCATCATCGGCGGTGTACGGCGGCACCTACAGCCTGCTGCGCAACGTGGCCGCCAAATTCGGCGTGCACACCGACTTCGTCGACATCACCGACCTCGGCCAGGTCCAGGCGGCTCTGAGACCTGGCACCTCGATCCTTTACGCGGAAACGCTCGCCAACCCGACCGTAGCTGTCGCCGACATCGCCGGCCTGGCGCGGCTGGCGCACAGCGCGGGCGCGCTGCTCGTGATCGACTCGACACTGGCGCCGCCGGTCATCTGCCGCCCGCTTGAGCAGGGTGCCGATCTGGTGCTCCATTCAGCGACCAAGTATTTCTGCGGCCATTCCGACGTCACGGGAGGCGTGGTCACCGGGCATCCTGAGGTCATCGCGCAGTTGCGCAGGTTCAGGATCGACCTCGGCGGTTCGCTGGCGCCCGATGACGCTTACACGCTGCGGCGCGGTCTGGAGACCCTGCCGCTGCGCGTGCGCAGGCAAAGCGCGACCGCGCAGGTCGTGGCCGCCGGCCTGGCCAGGCACCCGGCCGTGAGCACGGTCTACTACCCCGGCCTGACCGCGCATTCCGGGCATGAGCTGGCCAGGAGGCAATTTGATGCCGGACCTGAAGGCACCAGGTTCGGCGCGATCGTCACCGTCGCGCCTTACGGCGGCGCAGATGCTGGAATGGCGTTCGCCGACCGTCTG
Source organism: Streptosporangiaceae bacterium (assembly GCA_035509195.1). Classification (GTDB taxonomy): domain Bacteria; phylum Actinomycetota; class Actinomycetes; order Streptosporangiales; family Streptosporangiaceae; genus Chersky-822. Next base: position 11,119 of record DATJLT010000333.1, read on the forward strand.
CGGCTGGCCAGGATCGCCGCTTCCCTCGGCGGCACCTGCACCAAGGTAAGCCACGTCGCCTCCACCACCCATCGCCAGATGGATCAGGCGGCTCTGAGGTCGGCAGGAATCGACCCTGGATCTGTGCGGTTCTCGATCGGCCTGGAAGACGCGGAAGACCTGCTCGCCGATGCGATGGCCGCGCTTGACTCGCTGGGCAGAAGGTAGGCTGCCTGGCTAACGAGGGAAGCCGGTCGGGCAGCAGGAGGCACTGTGGACGGCAGCCGCAAGATCCGGGTCGCGGTAGTTTTCGGCGGTAAGGGACCCGAGCATCCGATCTCCTGCCTCGGCGGCGGTAACGTGCTCCGCGCGATCGACCGGACCAAGTATGAAGTCGTGCCGATCGGGATTACGACGGACGGCAGCTGGCTTGAGGTGGCGGATGACCCTGCCAGGCTGGCGATCACCGAGGGCGAGCTGCCCAGCGTCGACTCGGTAGCCAAGCCCGACGCGCACGTGGTGCCCTGGTCGTATCAGGGCGACTCCGCGGTCGTGGCCAGCGCACCAGGGCACATCCCGCATGTGCTTGGCGACGTCGACGTGGTGCTCCCCGTGCTACACGGACCGTTCGGCGAGGACGGCACCATTCAGGGGCTGCTTGAGCTCGTGGGTATTCCTTATGTCGGCGCGGGCGTGCTGGCCAGCGCGGTCAGCATGGACAAGGAGTACATGAAGCTGATTTTCGCCGCCAGAGGCCTGCCGGTCGGAGCCCACGTGGTCCTGCAAGAGCGTGACTGGCCGCCCGCCTCACCGCAGACCGGCGAGCAGGCTCGGATCGCTGAGCGGCTTGGTGCGCTTGGCTGGCCTTTGTTCGTCAAGCCGGCCAGGGGCGGCTCGAGCATCGGCACTTCCAAAGCCGATGACGCGGCCGACCTCGCCAGGGCCATCGCAGAAGCGAGGCGGTTCGACCCGAAGGTCATCGTGGAGAAAGCGATCACTGCCAGGGAAATCGAGGTCGCGGTGCTCGAAGGGCGCGACGGCGCACCTCCGGACACCAGCCTGCCTGGCGAACTGCGACTCGATGGCGGAGAAGAGTTCTACGACTTCGAAGCGAAGTACCTGGACGCCTCAAGCGGCATGCTCATCCCTGCCCCGGTTCCTGAGGGCGACATCGACAAGATCAGAGACCTGGCCGCTGCCGCCTTTACCGCGGTGTCCGGCGAAGGCCTGGCCAGGGTCGACTTCTTCTACCAGGCAGACGGAACGATCCTGCTGAACGAGATCAACACGTTCCCCGGCATGTCCCCGACGTCGTACTTCCAGAAGATGTGGGAGGCGACCGGATTGCCGTTCAGCGAGGTCATCGACCGGATGCTGCAGACCGCCCTGGCGAAGAAACCGGGACTGCGCTAGTACCTGAGCAGTGCCGGCAACGAGCGCGGCGGAACCTTCGCTAAACCGTCCCGCCGCGCTCGACGCCGGCTACTTCCTGCCTGCCGTCGCCTTCTTTTTGTCGCCGTTCACCAGGGCCTTGAAGTCGGCGCCGGCCCGGAACTTGGGCACAGAGGACTTGGGGACCTTGATGGAGGCGCCGGTAGCTGGATTACGGGCCGTACGGGCCGGCCGGTCGGTCTTTTCGAAGACCCCGAACCCTGTAATTGCCACCTTGTCGCCTTTGGCGACCGCATGCTGGATAGTATCGAGAACGGCGTTGACGGCTTCAGTTGCGGTTTTTTTATCCCCCAACCGGCCCGAAATCGCATCGATCAGGTCACGCTTGTTCATTTCCTCACTCCTGCTGGTCCCCCAACGGGAAGTCCGGGTCCGGACATCCTTTGCGGCCGGACGCCGCGACCTCTGACCTGCCTGAAATTAGGCGATGCAGCGGCGCCGCACAATCATCTCTGCGATAAACGAGGCGTGTCGTTACTGAAAGTGGGTGCCATTCAGTAATAAAAGTGGACCAGTCGCCATGCGAATTCAAATCCGTGCCAGCGCCTACCGCATCTATTTTATAGCCGCTTCGCGTACCCGCCGGCCGCCTCGTCAAACCTCTCCGCGCGAATTGGCCGCTGCCCGCTCGGCATCGGCGATGAGCTGATCCAGCCTGAGCACGCAGCCGGCTTTGCTTGAATCCGGCATTTTCAGCGAGTTGCAAATTGCCGCCAACCGGAGATTCAACCTGATTCGTACCTCGGCAGGCGCTCGCAGCCTGGCCAGCAGTCGCTGAGCGTCACGCAGTCGCACAGCCAGTTCATCGGGCAAGTCTTCCGCCCTATCCTCAGACTCGCTCATCCACCCACTCTCCCAAACGCACGGCCCGGCCCCGTTCCGGCCCCGGCCCAGCCCTCCTCCCAACGTAGGGCGTCAAGCTGCTGACAGATTCTGAGGCGGTATGGTCCATACTTGGGAAACTGTGGCTAGCTAGCCGCGCTGGCGCGCAGTCGGGTTCTGACCCGGGTGCGGCGTCGCATGAACCGCCAGAGTGAGGTCGCCTCTATGAAGGTTGCCGTGGTCAAAGAGACCTGGCCAGCCGAGCGCCGGGTGGCGCTCGTCCCTGAAGCGGTGGTCAAGCTGAGATCGGCGGGCCATGAAGTGCTGGTAGAGCGCGGCGCCGGGGCAGGCGCCTTCTTCCCTGACGAGGCCTACACCGAGGCCGGGGCTGCCGTCGTGGCCGCGGATCAGATCCCCGCAGCCGACGCCGTTCTCATGGTCGTCCGCCCGGACGCCGAGCGCCTCGCACAGTTCCGCGCAGGGCAGGCCGTCTTCGGCCTGTTCTCGCCCCTGACTGATCCTGACTTCGTCAAGCGCCTGGCCGCTACGGGGGTCACGGCGGTCAGCCTTGACCTGATCCCGCGCACGCTCTCCCGCGCGCAGCCCATGGACGCACTTACTTCCCAGGCCAACATCGCCGGGTACAAGGCCGCCATCATCGCCGCCGCCGCCTTCGGAAGGTTCTTTCCGCTGCTGATCACCGCCGCAGGAACGGCGAGGCCGGCCAAGGTCCTTGTGCTCGGCACTGGCGTCGCCGGACTTCAGGCGATCGGCACAGCCCGCAGGCTCGGCGCCGTCGTCAGCGCCTACGACGTACGCCCGGAAACAAAGACCGAGGTCGAGTCCCTCGGGGGCGCGTTCATCGAGCTGGACTCCGTGAAGGAGGCAGCCGGAACCGGCGGCTATGCCCGCGCGCTCACCGATGCCGAGCGGGCAGCGCAGCAGGCCGAGCTCGCCGAGCACATTGCCAGGCACGACGTCGTCATCACCACCGCCCAGGTGCCTGGGCGCAGGCCGCCGATGCTGGTCACGAGCTCGGCGATCAAGGCAATGACCCCTGGCTCCGTGCTCGTGGACATGGGCGCCAGCCCGCTGGGCGGCAACGTCGAAGGCTCGGCCCCAGGGGATACGGTCGTGACAGACAACGGCGTCACCATCATCGGGGCGGACAACCTGCCGTCATCGATGGCCGCTGCCGCATCATCGATGTACGCACGCAACATCAGCTCGCTGCTGACCTACCTGATCAAAGACGGATCGTTCACCGTGGATTTGGACGACGAACTGGTCGCGGGTGTCGTGATCACCCGTGACGGCGCAGTGATCCATCCGGCCCTCACCAAGGCCGGATAACGGCGAATGCCGAGTAACGGCGACGGCCGGATGACCGGCGAACGCCGAGTGACCTGGAGGAAACGTTAGATGCTCCTGACCGACTTCATCATCTTCGTCCTGAGCCTCTGGGTGGGTTTCGAGGTCATCAGCAAGGTCCCTGCGACGCTGCATACGCCCTTGATGTCGGCGGCCAACTCCATTCACGGCATCGTGATCGCCGGGGCGATCCTGATCGCCGCGACTGCCCATGACCTCGTCGGCTACATTCTTGCCTTCGTGGCCGCCGCGTTCGCCGCGATGAACGTGGTCGGCGGCTACGTGGTCACTGGCCGCATGCTGAAGATGTTCAAGCGCCGAGCCGTTCCCGCAGCCAGCGCGCAGCCAGCGGCGATCGATGCCAGCCAGAACGGCGGGACCACCAAGTGAGCGGCACTTTCGGCCACGTCATCCAGATCATTTACCTCCTGGCCGCCTCATGCTTCATCCTCGGCCTGCACCTGATGAACAATCCGGCGACGGCCAGGCGCGGCAATCAGATCTCGACCGGCGGAATGGTCGCCGCGGTCGCCGCGACAGTAGCCATCGTCATCCACGACGGCCGGATCACGACGACCGGCTGGATCGTGCTGCTCGCCGGAATCCTGGTCGGCGGCGGTCTCGGCCTGTACACGGCCAGGACGGTCAAGATGACCGCCATGCCGCAGCTTGTCAGCGTGTTCAACGCGGTCGGCGGCGGGGCGGCTGCCCTCGTCGGCATTCGCGACTATTCGACGCTCGGCGCCCATGTCGCCGCCGCGACCTCGGTCACGACCCTGCTCGACGTGATCATCGGCTCCGTCACCTTCTCCGGCTCGATCATCGCGGCAGGCAAGCTTCAGGGCGTGATCACCTCGGCGCCAGTCACGTTCCCCGGCCAGCGGATCGTGAACCTGCTGCTCGCCGCCGTGACGCTCGCCTTCGGCGGCCTCCTGATCGCATCTCCCGGCCTGGCCTCGCTTGGCGTCGTGATCGCCGCCTCGCTGATCTTCGGCGTCTCGATGGTCATGCCGATCGGCGGCGCCGACATGCCGGTGGTCATCTCGCTGCTGAACGCCTTTACGGGCACCGCGGTGGCGATGGCGGGGTTCGTGATTCACAACACCGGCCTGATCATCGCTGGGGCGCTCGTCGGCGCGTCAGGCGGCATCCTGACCAAGCTGATGGCCGACGCGATGAACCGGTCGATCCCCAACATCATGCTCGGCGGCTTCGGCTCGGGTGACGCCGTCGCGGCGATCGCCGGGCCGGGCGGAGCGGGCGTCCAGTCGATCGCGGCCGACGACGCGGCCATCCAACTCGCTTACGCCTCTAAGGTAATCATCGTCCCCGGCTATGGTCTCGCCGCGGCGCAGGCGCAACATGAGGTCGCGGCACTCGCCGACCTGCTCGAGTCGCGTGGCGTCGAAGTCAGCTACGCGATTCACCCCGTCGCCGGCCGCATGCCAGGTCACATGAACGTGCTGCTAGCCGAGGCCAACGTGCCCTACCCGCTGCTGAAGGAAATGGACGACATCAACCCGGAATTCGCTCGCACCGACGTGGCCCTGGTGATCGGAGCCAACGACGTGACCAACCCGGCCGCACGGCGCCCTGGCACGGCGATTTCAGGAATGCCGATCCTCGACGTGGACCAGGCGAAGTCGATCATCGTGATCAAGCGCTCCATGGGTCACGGTTATGCCGGCATCGACAACGAGCTTTACACCAACCCGAAGACATCAATGTTCTTCGCTGACGCCAAGAAAGGCCTCGCCGAGCTGACGGCTTCGGTCAAGACCCTGGTCGGCTAGACCGTCGACGGCGCGAGGCCCTGACTTGGCCGCAGGCCGCGCGCGTCGAGGATGGCGATCAGCTTGCGCTTGCGCTTCTGCTCGAGCCGCAGGTAGCGGAGGTAGCTGTCGAACTCCGTCTCCTTGCCGAGCCGGCGGTGGCAGTCCCTGGCGCTGACCAGCAGGTCAGCGATCCGCTCGTAAGCCCGGTCGCCGGTTTCCTGCCTGAGGAGCTTGAGTTGCCTCAGGTAGACGGCAAGCGCGTCGGCTGGCCTGATCGGCGCGGCCAGGTCGGCCAGCCGACGCCACTGCCTCTCGCTGGCAACTCCTGGCGCCTCAGCCCAGGCCGCGTCGACATCGCCCTCGCTGGCGAGGACATCGATCAGTACCGGCTCGGCCGCGAACTTGAGCCCGTGCTGCGGGCGCAGTGCCCGGGCGTCGGCACGCAGCAGGTCAAGCGCCCACGGCCTGGTCTCGCCCCACGCACCGGCCTGCTCGGCAGCGGCCCTTAGCTGGTCGTAAACATGCTCGCTGCGCAGGACCGCGAACTCGTCGCGCCTGACGGTGAGCGCGTCTGCTAGCCGGCCCTTGGCCGTGTACCGGTCGACGACGTAGTCGGCGAGCAGCGGCGGCACGGACGCCGCCTCGCGCAGGCCGCGCTCGGCCCAGGCAAGTGCCTCGTCCGGCCGACCGGCCCGCTGAAGCTCTTCGGCGATCTTCAGATGCCCGTCGCCTGACGGCGGCAGGTCTGCCGCCATCGACGCGACCAGTGCGTCGACGTCACCAGCGAACCGCAGGAATTCCTCGAGCGCGGCCCGGCCAGCCAAGGACGTAGCCGCGCCAGCCGTCAGCAGTTCGCGCAGCTTAGCCGCGCCTTTCACCCCGAGCGCCGCCCGGTAGGCGACAAGGTTCGGCCTTGGCATGTCTCCGCCG
>DATJLT010000334.1:0-4190 GCA_035509195.1 Streptosporangiaceae bacterium
CCCCGCGACCACGGCAGCCACGAGCGCGTCCCGCACGCTGGTGTAGGTCTGCTCATCCTGGTCCCGGCCGAAGCAGAGCAAGTCAGTGCCTGCCGCGACCGCGAGCACGGCCGCCTCTGCAATGCCGTAAGGACCGGCGACCGCCTGCATTTCCAGCGCGTCGGACACGATCACGCCGCGGAACCCCAGTTCACCGCGCAGCAAGCCCGTCTGAGCGGCAGCCGACAGCGAGGCAGGCAGGTCTCCGGTCAGCCCCTTGACCCGCAAGTGCCCTGGCATCACCGCGCGGACCCCGGCCTCGATCGCGGCGATGAAAGGCGGCAGGTCCCTGCGCGTCACGTCGGCGAAGGTTCCCTCCACGGTCGCGATCACGTCGTGGCTGTCCTTGCTGGTACTGCCGTGGCCGGGAAAGTGCTTGGCACACGCGGCGACGCCGGCGGCCTGCAGTCCGGTGACCGCTGCCGCCGCGTGCCTGGCCACGAGGGCGGTGTCGGCACCGAACGACCTGGTGCCGATCACGGGATTGTCGGCGGCGGTATTGACGTCGACAGAAGGCGCCAGGTTGAGGTTTACGCCAAGCGATGCCAGATCTGTGCCGAGGGCGAGGTACACCGCCTCGGTCAGGGCAACGTCGTCTACGGCCCCGAGGGCGGCGTTGCCCGGATAAGGCGACCCGGTGAGGTGCGCGATCCTCGTGACGTCCCCGCCCTCCTCGTCGATCGCGATGACAGGCTCGGCCGCGGCGGCCCGCAAATCGCTGATCAACTCGCGCAACTGCTCTGGTCCGACGATGTTCGGTCCGTACACGGTGACCCCGGCCAGCCCGTCGGCCAGCGCGGTCAGCACCCACGACGGCGCCGGCGAGCCGGGAAACGGCGGGATCAGCAGCGCGTCTGCCAGCCTGGCCAGCGCCGGGTCGGCAACGGAAGGAGTGCTCACCCCTTCACCGCCCCGGCCACCAGGCCGCCAACCAGCCGGCGCCTTACCACAAGGAAGAAAATCATCACAGGGATCGTGTACAAGGTAGACGCCGCCATGATGGGCCCCCATTCCGCTCCGCCGCGCCCGAAGAAATAGGTCACGTATATTGGCAAGGTATAAAGCGAGTGCGACTGACCGAGGAACGTCAGCGCCACAATAAATTCGTTATAGGCGGTAATGAACGCGAAAATGCTAGTCGCCACCAGGCCAGGTGCTACCAGCGGAAAGAGTATCCGCCAGAAAACACGCGGTGCTGACGCCCCGTCAATGGCGGCCGCCTCCTCAAGTTCCTTCGGAACCGTGGCGACGAAGTTACGCAGCATCCAGATCGACACGGGCAGGGCCTGGGCCGAGTAGACCACGACGAGGCCGAGTAGGTTCTGAATGAGGTTCAGCCCTGCGAAGTCAAGGAACAGCGCGATGATCAGGGCCTGTCCGGGGATCATCTGCACGATCAGCAGCATGATCAGGAACGACGCACGGAACCTGAACCTGAACCGCGCGACCGCGACGGCAGCGAGCAGGGACAGCAGCGAAGCGATCAGTACAGTCGCGAGTGCCACGGCGATGCTGTTGCGGAAGAACAGGAACACGGTGCCGATCCCCGAGGCCTGCCCGCCGATCACGGTGGAGAAATTCCCGAACGTCGGGTGCTGTGGCCACAGGTCAGGCGTCTGCGAGTAGATCTCCTGCGACGGCTTGAACGCGGTACTGATCATCCAGAGCACGGGAAACAGCGTGATCAGCGCGACAATGAGCGCCGTGCCGTTCAGGCTGACCGCCTTGACTTTCTTCATGTCAGCGCCCCCTGCTTGATCGCGGCCCTTACATAGCCGACCGTGACGACGAGCAAGATCAGCGTGAAGGTCAGCGCCAGCGCGCCGCCGAGGCTGTAACTCGGCGGGAACTGAAAGGCCTTGTCGTAGATGTAAAGCGACAAGTTGAACTCGTCGCGGTTGCCGGGGAAGCCGGTGATGAAGTAGGTCTGGGTAAAGATGTTGAAGTCCCAGATCACCGAGAACAGCAACAGCACCAGGAAGATCGGCTTAAGCAGCGGGTAAGTGATACGGCGGAATACGCTGACCGGGCCCGCGCCGTCGACCCTCGCCGCCTCGTACAACTCGGCAGGCACCGTCTTCAGCCCGGCAAGCACGGCAACCGCGATGAAAGGGAACGCCTGCCAGACGACGAGGATCAGCAGCACCGTGTAGGCGTGCAGCGCGTCGCTGGTAGTCCAGTTGAACCCGGCCCAGTCGGTGTTGCCGACCAGCCAGTGCGGCATGCGTGCCAGCGTCCAGTCGACGAGTCCGCCGTCGGGATTGAATAGCCAGTAGAACAGGACGCTTGCCGCGACCGGCGGCACCGACCAGGCCAGCAGCGCCGACGTGCTCACGAACGCCGCCATCTTCGGTCCGAGCCGGTTGAGCAGCAGTCCGACCAGCGTCCCGACGACGAGCGTCAGCGGCACCGCGATCAGGGCGAACAGCACGGTGATCCGCAGCGACAGCCAGAACTCGGGATCGGTGAAGGTCTGCGTGAAGTTGGCTAGCCCTACCCACTGGGTCGGCTCAGCCCCGGTGACCTGTGGCAGCCCGTAATTCTGGAAGGAATAGACCACCACCTGGGCAAGCGGCCAGAGCAGCACGAGCCCGATCCCCGCCAGTGCCGGAGCGAGCAGCAGGTAGGGAGCGAGCCGGTGCCGCCGTACAAAAGCCGCGAGACGGGCTGGCGCCAGGCCGGTCCTTCCGATCGCGCGATCGGGAAGGAAAAGCCCGGCCTGGCGTTCCATCGTGTTAGTCACCCCTTGGTCAGGACTCGCTGCCGGTGTTCAGTACGTTCTGCAGTTCGGTGTTGGCCTTGGCGATCGTGGCCTTGAAGTTGGCGCCTTGCATGAGTGCCTTCATCATGGTCGGGATGATCGCGTCGGTGGCGTCGGCGGTCGCCCAGTTCTTGGAGTTAAGCGGCGAGATCTGGGTGTAGCCCGCCGCCTTGGCGAAGCCGGAGAGTACCGGGCTGCTCGCGTAGGTCGGGCTGCCGAGCGAGGTCGTGAACTCGGGGAAGAAGCCCTGCGAGTTCGCGAACGTGGTCGCGTTGGCGGGGCTGTCCATGACGGAGACGAGGTCCCATGCGGCCGTCTTGTTCTGGCTCTTGGCCCAGACGCCGAGGTCGGAACCGCCGGCGAAGGCCGGTGCCGGGTTCGGGCCGTTCTCGCTCGGGATCGGGAACGAGGCCCAGTCTGATTCGTACTTCTTGCTGACCGCTTCGAGGGAGGACTGAGCCCACGGGCCGTCAATGTACATGTCGAGCTTGCCTTCTGCGAAGTCCTGGTCCGAGCCGCCCGAGGTGGCGCCCGGAGCGCCGAGTTCGGTCTGCCCGATGTACTTGCCAGGCGAGACGTGGTCGGTCAGGTAAAGATCGGCATAGAACTTGATGCCGTCCTCAGAGGCGGGAGTGTCGAGTTGCGCGACCCACTTGCCGTTCTGCTGCACGGCGACCTGGCCGCCAGCGCCCCAGATGAAGCTGACGATCGCGTTCGTGTAGTCGCTCGGCGCGCCGAGGCCGTAGGTCCCCGGGTACTTCTTCATCAGCAGTTTGGCGTCAGACAGCAGTTCCGCCCAGGTTGCCGGAGCCGAACTGATGCCCGCCGCGGAGAACTGGTCCTTGCGGTACCAGATGCCGCGGACGCCGCCGAACCAGGGAACGGCGAAATAGGAGCCGCTGATCGTGTCGTTGGCGAGGTTGCCTGGAATGATCGAGGCACCTGGTTTCCATGCCTTCACTTCGGAGGTGATGTTGGCGAGCGCGCCTTGCGAGGCGATGCCAGGCGTATCGGTGTTGCCAAGCTCGGTGATGTCCGGGCCGCCCTTGCCGCTGGTCAGCGCGTTGGTCCAGTCGGTGACACGGTTGCCCCACGGGATCCAGTCAACGACGACCTTGGTGTTCTTGTAGGCGGGAAACTGCTTGTGGAACTGCTTGACGACGCCGGCCATCCAGGCGACCTGGGACGGAACCGACGCGCCCATCCGCCACACGACCAGCTTCGCTGGCGCGGCGGAGGCCGCGGAGGCCGCGGAGCCGCTGGAGCCGCTGCTCCCGCCACATCCGGCCGCAGCGGTCGCGAGCAAGGCCGCAGCGCCGATCGCGGCTGCCGATCTGGTGATTTTCACTGGCTCGATCTCCCTTCCCTGTGATTGGAGCGAAACTAACAG
>DATJLT010000335.1:0-15214 GCA_035509195.1 Streptosporangiaceae bacterium
CACGCCGTCGGCGACCGTGCTCACGTCATTGCGGGCGTTGGTACGAACGACACCGCGCATAGCTGTCACCTGGCCAGGCAGGCTGAGGAGGCAGGTGCCGACGGTCTGCTTGTCGTGACGCCTTACTACAACAAGCCGCCGCAGAGCGGCCTCGTAGCGCACTTCACCGCGGTCGCCGACGCTACCGGGCTGCCTAACCTGCTGTACGACATTCCCGGCCGTACCGGGATCCCGATCAGGCCAGAGACGCTGATCCAGCTCGCGCAGCACCCGAGGATCGTCGGCGTGAAGGACGCGAAGGCGGACTTCGCCGCGGCCTCGACCGTGATGCTGGCCACGGACCTGGTGTTCTACTCAGGCGACGACATCGTCAACCTGCCTTGGCTCTCGCTCGGGGCTGTCGGCTTCATCAGCGTCGTCGCGCTCGTCGTCGGTGACCGGTTGCGCGAGATGATCGATGCCTACCTGGCCGGGAACGTCGCTGACGCGCTGCGGTTGCATCGTGAGCTGATGCCGGTCTTCACCGGCATCATGACCAGGACTCAGGGCGTGATCGCGACCAAGGCGGCGCTTTCCCTCCTCGGTCTGCCCGGCGGTTCCGTGCGGTTGCCGCTGGTGGACTCGACCCCGGCCGAGATGGAGTTGTTCCGCGCGGACCTCGTCGCTGGCGGTGTCAAGATCAAGTGAGCCATCCACACCCAGAGCTAGGCTCGCCGCCAGCGCTCGCGCCTGGAGGCTTGCGGATCGTCGCGCTAGGTGGCCTGGGAGAGGTCGGCAGGAACATGACGGTCTTCGAGCACGAAGACCGGCTGCTGGTCGTGGACTGCGGCGTTCTGTTCCCCGATCCTGACACTCCAGGCGTCGACCTGATCCTGCCTGACTTCACCGCGATCGATGACCGGCTTGACCGGATCGACGCGATGGTGCTCACGCACGCTCACGAAGACCACATCGGCGCTGTGCCTTACCTGCTGCGCCGTCGCCCGGACATCTTGCTGGTCGGCTCGAGGCTGACGCTGGCGCTGGTGCAAAGCAAACTGGTCGAGCACCGGATCACACCGCAGGTCTTCGAGGTCGACGCGGGCTCCCGCGAGTCATTCGGCCCGTTCGCGCTTGAGTTCTTCGCCGTCAATCACTCGATTCCGGATGCGCTGGCCGTAGCCATCAGCACCAGGGCTGGCATCGTCTTGCACACGGGTGATTTCAAGATGGACCAACTCCCGCTCGACGGACGGCTGACCGACCTCGGCGGGTTCGCGCGGCTCGGTCGCGAGGGCGTCGACCTGCTGATGTCTGACTCAACCAACGCCGAAGTGCCCGGCATCGTGACCAGCGAGCGGGCGATCGCCTCTGTGCTTTCCGACGTGTTCAGCACCGCCGAACAGCGGATCATCGTCTCCTGCTTTGCCAGTCATGTGCACCGCGTGCAGCAAGTACTCGACGTTGCCGCCGAGCACGGGCGCAAGGTGTCGCTGGTTGGCCGGTCGATGGTGCGCAACATGGGCGTAGCCAGGGAACTCGGCTACCTGCGCGTTCCCTCGGTGCCTGGTGGCCTGCTTGTCGACATGCGGGATGCGGAGGAACTGCCGCCCGATGAGATCGTGCTGATCTCGACCGGCTCGCAGGGCGAGCCCATGTCGGCGCTCGCCAGGATGGCCAGCCGCGACCACCCGATCAGGATCGCCAGGGGTGACACCGTGATCCTGGCGTCCTCGCTTGTGCCGGGCAACGAGACCGCTGTCTCGCGGGTAATCAATAACTTGACCAGGCTTGGCGCGCGAGTTGTCCACAAGGGGAATGCGCTTGTCCACGTGTCAGGGCACGCGCCGGCGGGTGAGTTGCTTTACGTGCTAAACATGGTCAAGCCGACCAACTTCATGCCCGTGCACGGCGAGTGGCGTCACCTCACGGCGCACGCCGATCTAGCTGCCCAGACCGGCGTTCCGCGGGGCAACATCGTGCTGGCCGAGGACGGAATCGTGGTCGACCTGGTCGGCGGAAAGGCGGCCGTGGCCGGGAAGGTGCACTGCGGCTATGTGTTCGTCGACGGCCTTTCTGTAGGGGAGGTGGACGAGAGTTCGATCAAGGACCGGTTGATTCTCGGGGAGGAGGGGTTCATCTCGGTTGTCGTCGTGATTGACTCGACCAACGGCAAGCTGGTCGCCGGGCCTGAGATCTACGCTCGAGGCTCGGGCATCGACGACGATGGCTACAACGAGGTGCTGCCGCTGCTCGAAGAGGTGCTCGACAGGGCAGCCGGCGAAGGCATCAACGACAGCTATCAGATCGGCCAGCTAATCAGGCGCACCCTCGGCAAGTGGGTCAACAATAACTACCGCCGACGTCCCATGATCGTTCCGGTCGTGCTCGAGGTCTGACGCGGCCGGGCGCCAGGCGGGAACCGTCGGCAGACTCCGGGCCGAGCTAGGTATCCGCCCGAAATTGACGTGCCGGCTCGGGGTGCACATGACCAGACTGGCGTGGCATGGAGTCCGATAAGAGCGCGCTGCTCGGGCGGGTGCTGAAGCAGTTCAGCGGCGCAGAGATGTCTGACGTGCTCGCGGACAGGCTGCCAGGAACTGACCTGACGTCGCTATTGCTTGAGGTCATGCGAAGACGCGCCGCGCGAACTAGCGCGGCGGAAGTGATGCGGCAGTACCGCACGGACCGGTTCGTCGCGCCGGCGGTCACTGATTTCCGCGCGCTGCGGCGAGTCGAGGACGTCATGCCGGGCGGCCTGCCTGATGGGTTCGAATTGCTGACGCTCTCTCCGGTGCTGCCGCTCGGAGCGCACTCGGCAGTGGCCGCTGTCGATCCGAGGAACGTGGTCGCGACGGTCAGGCGGACCGAGGTAGCCGCCGACCCTACTAACGGGCTCGCGCTTGAGGCCGCCGCCCCCCGGCGACTGTTGCTCGCCGCCGAGCCCCGGTCGGCTGAAGTTGTCCGTCTGGCCGCGTTCGGCAACCCAGGCGCGGCGCATTGAGGGCAGCATCGTTGGCCCTCCGTTGCTGCTGGCGGGGCGGATCGAACGACAACGGTGCCGACTTGATGTTGTCCGGGTGACATCGCTGCGACTTTGTTGCTGTAGCCGGGGGCGGGCGGGCAGCATCGATGGCTGCTTGATGCTGCTGGCCGGGCGGCGCGGCCGGGCGGCGCGCGGGGGCGCGAACGGCGCGGACGGGGGCGCGGGTGGGCGGCGCGGGCGGGCGGCGCGCGGGCGGGGGCGGGTCGGGGCTAGGGCTGCTCTTGCCGGTGTTCGCGGAGCTTGAAGCGCTGCAGTTTGCCGGTGTTTGTCCTTGGCAGTTCTGGGACGAACGAGATCGCGCGGGGGTACTTGTAAGGCGCGATCTTGGCTTTGACCAGGTTCTGCAACTCGGTGACCAGCGCGGGGCCATCGTCGAATCCGGGAGTGAGCACCACGAACGCCTTGACGATCTGCCCGCGCTCTGCATCAGGAACGCCAACCACACCGCACTCCGCGACCCCCGGATGACCGAGCAGCACCTCTTCGACCTCCGGCCCGCCGATGTTGTACCCGGAGGACACGATCATGTCGTCCGAGCGAGCCTGGTACCAGAAGTAGCCGTCGGCATCACGGACGTAGGTGTCTCCCGTGATGTTCCAGCCATCCCGTACATAGTCAAGCTGCCGCACGTCGGCGAGGTACTTGCACCCGGTCGGCCCGCGCACGGCCAGCAGGCCTGGCGAGCCGTCGGGCACCGGCGAGCCGGAAGCAGACAGCACGGAAGCGACGTAGCCAGGCACCGGCAAGCCCGTCGACCCTGGCCTGATCAAGGTGTCGGACGCGGAAATGAAAATGTGCAGCAGTTCGGTGCTGCCGATCCCGTCAATGATCGCCACGCCGGTCGCGTCATGGAAGGACTGCCACACCGAACCTGGCAGCGTCTCGCCCGCCGACACCGGCCGCCTGAGACCTCGCAACTGATCGGCGCAGCCGGCGGCCAGCATTGCCCGGTAGGCGGTCGGCGCCGTGGAAACCACGGTCACCCCGCGCGAGGCGATGTGATCGGCAAGTTCCGCAGGCGATGCCCGCTCGAGCAGCAGCACTGACGCCCCGGCCCTGATCGGGAAGATCAGCAGCGCGCCCAGACCGAACGTGAACGCCAGGGGCGGCGTGCCCGCGAAGACGTCGGAAGGCAGCGGCTTGAGCACGTGCGCGGAGAACGTGTCAGCGACCGCCAGCACGTCGCTGTGGAAGTGCATCGCCGCCTTCGGTCGTCCGGTCGTCCCCGACGTGAACGCGATGAGCGCGACGTCATCGGCCGCCGTCGGCACCGGCGTGACCGAGGAAGGCTGCCGCGCGCACGAGGCGGCGAGCGCGCCGAACGTCACCGTCCGCACGTCGGAAACCCCGGCCAGTTCAGCGGTGAACCGGTCATCGCACAGGGCCAGCCGGACGGAAGCGATCTCGCAGATCGCCTCGAGTTCGGCCGAGCGCAGCAGCGGCATTGTCGCGACCACGACACCGCCGGCCAGGACGACCCCGAACCAGCAAGCCACCATCCAAGGGTTGTTCGGCCCGCGCAGCAGCACCCGGTTACCCGGCACGAGCCCGAGCTCAGAGGTCAGCACGGAGGCGATCTCCGAAGCGCGCGAGGCGAGCATGCCGTAGGTCCAGGCCGGCGAAGCAGGATCCTGCGGCAGCAGGCAAGGGGCATCAGGCCCGACGGACCGCAAGGCTCCCTGGAGCAGTGCGGCACCGCAGTTCAGCCGGTCAGGATAGGGGACAGGCAGCAGCGCAGGCCACTGATCACGGGGTGGCAAGTGATCGCGGCAGAAACTGTCCTGATGTGCGGAAGGCAGCATTCAGATCACCGCGAATCCCTGGATCTCGACGAGCGCGCCGTCTTCCCACAGGCGGCTGACCCCGATCGCGGCCATCGCCGGGTACTCCCGCCCGACCAGCCGCCGCCACGCCGCCCCGATCTCCTTCCCGTGCGCGCGGTAGTCACGAAGGTCGGTCGCGTACACGGTCAGGCTGGCAAGCTGCGCGGGCGTACCTCCCGCCGCACGCAAGGCGGTGAGCACATTGGACAGCGCCTGCGAAAACTGCGCGGCCACCCCGCCGGACACGAGCTTCCCGTCCTTACCGAGCCCGACCTGGCCAGCGAGGAACACGACCCGCCCAGACCCGACGACCGCGTGCGAGAACCCGCTCGGCGTTGCCAGGTCGGGCGGATTGACCGGTTCAATGCTCATGATCACTCCCGTTTACTCGATGGTCGCCACCGCGCGTGCCGCGTCCCGCCGTGACCGGCATCCCTGATCAGCTCGAGCCGTGGCCGCGGACCCTCGCTGCGCCCGGTCTGCGGCGCCCTGCTGCCAGCCCGCCACTGAGGCGGCCACTCGGCGCCGCCGTAACCCTGCGCCGCCGCCGCGTGGAGCGTCCAGTTCGGGTCGTACAGGTGCGCGCGCCCGAGCGCGACCAGGTCGGCACGCCCGGCCAGGATGATCGAGTTCACGTCGTCGTAAGAGGAGATCATCCCGACGGCGATCGTGGCGAGCCCTGCCCTGTTGCGGATCGCATCAGCGAAGGGGGTCTGGTACGAGCGACCGAACGCGGGCTCTTCCTCGGGCGTGACCTGCCCGGTTGACACATCAATCGCATCGGCACCTGCCAGTGCAAAGGCTTCAGCCGCCAAAATGGCACCTTCGACGGTCACCCCTCCAGGAGTCCAGTCCGTGGCGGAAATCCGCACCGTGATCGGCCGGCTAGCCGGCCACGCCGCCCGCATGGCGCTGAACACTTCCACGGGGTAACGGAGCCGTGCTTCCGCCGACCCGCCGTAGCGATCGGTTCGCTGGTTCGTGAGCGGAGAAATGAACGAGGACAGCAGGTACCCGTGCGCGCAATGCAACTCGATCAGGTCGAAGCCTGCCCGATCGGCCGCCTGCGTGGCCGCGACGAACTGGGCCTTGATGACGTCGAGTTCGGGCAGTGTCAGCTCGTGCGGTACCTGGCTGACGCCTGCGAGATAGGGGATCGGCGACGGGCCGCTCACCGGCCAGCCGCCCGCATCGAGCGGCTCGTCCATGCCCTCCCACATCAGTTTCGTCGACCCCTTGCGCCCCGAGTGCCCGAGCTGAAGCCCGATCTTCGCGGTCGACTGGCCATGCACGAACTCGGTGATGCGCCGCCAGGCGGACTCGTGCTCGCCGGCGTACAACCCGGCGCAGCCCGGCGTGATCCGTCCCTCAGCGGAAACGCACACCATTTCCGTCATGACGAGGCCGGCCCCGCCGAGTGCCTTTCCGCCCAGGTGGACGAGGTGGAATTCGGAGGCAATGCCGTCCGTGGCGCTGTACATGTCCATCGCAGACACCACGACCCGGTTCTTCAGCTCGAGGTCGCGCAGCCTGAACGGCTGGAACATCGGCGGCACCACGGTACCGTCACCGAACCCGCGCGCCTTGCAGTCGGCGGCGAACCACTCGTCCGCAGCCGTGGTGAACTCGGGATCGCGGAGCCTGAGGTTGTCGTAGGTAACACGGCGGCTGCGCGTGATGATGTTGAACGCGAACTGCTCTGGCTCCTGCCCCGTGTACTGTCCGAGGTTCTCGAACCATTCGAGGCTGGCCTGGGCGGCTCGCTGAGTCGAGGCCACGACGGGCCTGCGTTCCTCCTCGTATGCAGCCAGCGCCCGGTCAAGGCCTGGCTGCTCGTGCAGGCACGCGGCCAGCGCGAGTGCGTCCTCCATCGCCAGCTTGGTACCTGAGCCGATCGAGAAGTGCGCAGTGTGCGCCGCGTCGCCGAGCAGTACTACGTTCTCGTGGCGCCACCTGGCGCAACGTAGCGTACCGAAACTGATCCATCTGGAGTTATTTGCGGAAAGCGAATGGTTTTTAAGAACTCCGGCGAGAAGCTCGCTGATCCTTTCCAGCGGCGCGGGCCCGAAATTGGCCGCGTCCCAGACGCGGTCGTGCATTTCCAGTATGAAGGTGCTGTTTTCCGCGTCGTAGGGATAGCCGTGTACCTGCATCACCCCGTAAGGGGTGGGCACGATGTAAAACTTGAACGCGTCGAAGACCAAATCCGTGCTCAGCCAGATGTACTTGCACTGGCGGGTCTCGATGGCGGGCGCGAACGAGCCGGCGAAGGCTGCCCTGGTGGCCGAGTTGGCGCCGTCCGCGGCGATCACCAGGTCGTACTCGGCCTTGAGCTCACGCGGATCGGGTGCCGTTGTACTGAAACGCAGGCTGACGCCGAGGTCGGAGCAGCGCCGCTGGAGGATGTTAAGCAGCCGCTTGCGTGCCAGGGCGGCGAATCCGTGGCCGCCGCTGGTAATGACCCGGTCACGGTAATGCACGTCGATGTCATCCCAGCGGGCGAAATCACGCTCCATCGCCGCATAGATCACCGGATCGGCGTTCTCGATGCCGCCGAGCGTCTCGTCGGAAAACACGACGCCGAAGCCGAACGTGTCGTCGGCGGCGTTGCGTTCCCAGACCGTGATCTCGTGCCCGGAGTTAAGTTGCATGGCGAGCGCGGCGAAATAGAGCCCGCCAGGACCTCCGCCGATCACCGCTATCCGCACGTCGCCACGATCTCTCCGGTGTGCGTCTCACGTCAACGCCGCGACTCGCCGCGCGGGTGCTGGAACTGCTTGCAGGGCTTGACTACGTTGTGAAGTATGGCGACTAGTGCGCCCAGAGGTGCGCCCAGAGGTGCGCCCCGCGGACAAGGTGCACCCTCCAAGGCTGCGTCGGCTAAGGGCACGCCGGCTAAAGGCGTGCCTGCCAAGGGCGGATCGGCCAAGGGCACGTCGCGTCCGGTGAGCGGGCCGGGCTCGGCTGGCGGGCGGCGTCCTGGCACGGCGGGACCGTCACGGGCCAGCGGTCCGCGCGGCAGTTCCGCGCGGGCCTCGGCGGGCCGGGGTCCGGCTCAGCGGGGCAGTGCAGCGTCAAAGCGCGGCAGCACGCCCTACTACCGGAGTGCGCAGGTGCCGCAGCGGTCGCTGGCGGCAGGAATGCGGGCATCGCATAATCCGATCCTCATACTTCTCGGCTGGATCGCTGCCGTCATCGCGGCGATCTGGCTGGAGGTCGCGAGGGGAGCCGGGTGGGTCGCGCGGGCGTTCGGCAGCAGCGCGCGCGAGCTTGACCCTGCCCATCGCAGGGACGGTCTGGGGCTGGGCGTTCTCGCGGCCGCGCTGGTGGCGGCGGGGGCGGCCTGGTGGCATCTCGGGTCGCCGTTCGGGCACGCTCTCACGGCTCTGGTGCGCGGGGCGTTCGGCGTCGGGGCCTGGATCATTCCCGTGCTGCTTGCCTTGCTTGCCTGGCGGCTGCTGCGGCATCCAGACAAGAACGCGCACTCCGGCCGGATGGTGATCGGCTGGACGGCCTTGCTTGCCGGGGCGCTCGGCATCGTGCACATCGCGCTCGGCAGTCCTTCGCCTTCTTCTGGCAAGGACGCCATGCAGACCTCTGGCGGCCTGATCGGCTACGTGATCTCGGCGCCGCTGCGTGCGCTGCTTACGTCGTGGGTAGCGGTGCCGCTGCTGGCGCTGCTCGCCGCGTTCGGTCTGCTCGTGGTGACGGGGACGCCGCTGCACCGGGTGCGAGAGCGATTCGAGGAGTTCGCCTACCTGATGCGCAACTTGCGCGGCATCAGCGAGGTGGAGGTCGAGGACCAGGGCCTGGGCGGCGATCTGGCGCAGACCAGGGCGGGCAGGCGCAGAACCGCGGGCGCGATCGAGGCAGGCGCGGCAGACCAGCCCTACGACACGCCGCTGCTCGGCGGGCTGATGTTCCGCGGCGGCGGCCGGGGAGCCAGGCAGGCGGCGGCGGCGCGACTGTTCGAGGAACAGCAACTCGCCGGCCAGCCTGGTGAGGCGGACGGGCCGGGCGACGCCGAGGACCTGGCCGGTGCCGGGGCGAGCGCGGCGGACGCTGGCCGCCGCCGTTCAGACGACGAGGTGATGGCCGAGGTACTGAACTTCGGCGCCGGCGGTGGTCGCGCTGTTCCCGAGCTGAGCGGTTCAGTAACGGGCAGGCAGACTGGGCAGGCGCCGGCCGTCCCAGGAGCCGACCGGGTCGGCGAGCAGCTCACGCTGCCAGGGGAGACCTCGTCTAGCTATACGCTGCCGCCTGCGGCGCTGCTGAAGCCGGGCACGGCGCCGAAGGCGCGGACACGGGCGAATGACGCGATGGTCGAGGCCCTGACGATGGTGCTCGAGCAGTTCGAGGTCGATGCCCAGGTGACCGGGTTCACGCGGGGCCCGACGGTGACCAGGTACGCGATCGAGCTCGGTCCCGCTGTGAAGGTGGAGCGGGTCACCGCACTGTCGAAGAACATCGCGTACGCGGTAAAGAGCGCTGACGTCCGGATCTTGTCGCCGATTCCCTGTAAGTCGGCGATCGGGATCGAGATACCGAACACCGACAGGGAGATCGTCTCGCTCGGGGATGTGCTGCGCTCGCCGGTGGCCGAGTCCGACCATCATCCGATGATCGTGGGCCTCGGCAAGGATGTCGAGGGCCGGACGGTGGTGGCGAACCTGGCGAAGATGCCGCATATCCTCATCGCCGGCGCGACCGGTGCGGGCAAGTCGACGTGCATTAACGGGCTGATCACCTCGATCCTGATCCGGGCCACGCCCGATGAGGTCCGGATGATCCTGATCGATCCCAAGCGCGTCGAGCTGACCGCGTACGCGGGGATACCGCACCTGATCACGGCGATCATCACGAACCCGAAGAAGGCCGCCGACGCCCTCGCGTGGGTGGTGGGGGAGATGGACCGCAGGTATGACGACCTGGCGGCGTCCGGGTTCAGGCACATGGATGACTTCAACAAGGCGGTGCGTGCGGGTAAGGTCACGGCGCCTCCCGGCTCGGAGCGGGAGTACGTGCCTTACCCGTACCTGCTGGTGATCGTCGACGAGCTTGCCGACCTGATGATGGTCGCGCCGAGGGACGTGGAAGACGCGATCGTGCGGATCACTCAGCTCGCGCGGGCGGCGGGGATTCACCTGGTGCTGGCGACGCAGCGGCCGAGCGTGGACGTGGTTACGGGGCTGATCAAGGCCAACGTGCCGTCGCGGCTGGCGTTCGCGACCTCCTCGCTGACCGACAGCCGGGTCATTCTCGATCAGCCAGGGGCGGAGAAGCTGGTCGGCCAGGGTGACGCCTTGTTCTTGCCCATGGGGGCAAGCAAGCCGATCAGGCTGCAGAACGCCTACGTCACGGAAAAAGAGATACGCGAGATCGTCAACCACTGCAAGAAGCAGGCCGAGCCTGACTACCGTGAAGATGTCACGGCGGCCGAGGGCACCAAGCGCGAGGTCGACGCGGACATTGGCGATGACCTCGAGCTCCTGTTGCAGGCCGCCGAGCTGGTCGTCAGTACCCAGTTCGGCTCGACGTCCATGCTCCAGCGCAAGCTCAGGGTCGGCTTCGCTAAGGCTGGCCGGCTGATGGACTTGCTGGAAAGCCGCGGCGTGGTCGGGCCGAGCGAGGGTTCCAAGGCCAGAGAGGTCCTGATCAGGCCCGATGACCTGGAGGAACTGCTCGGCTCCCTGCGCGGAGGCTGAGCGCCTCATTGGCGTGGTTATGGTGAAGGCCATACCCGCGCCCGGGGTTTGCCACTCCGCTTGCGGGCAGGAGGAGTGGTGAGGTCGTCGTTATGAAAATGCTCCTCAGGATTAGCTGGTAGACACCGTGCCACACGTCCCCGGATGGTAGCTAGGTGTCTATGCTGGGTCATCCGGGGGAGCGGAGCATCTAAGTGAGCGTGGAGGCGGGGCGTGACCATCGGTGACGCGCTGGCAGCGGGACGCCGCCAGGCCGGAATGACCGTGACGCAGGTTAGCCAGCGCACTTGCATCAGGGAAACGATCATCCGCGGCATCGAGCGCGGCGACTTCTCCGGCTGCGGAGGCGACTTTTACGCACGCGGGCACATCAGGAGCATCGCGAAGGCAGTGGGCGTCGACCCTGAGCCGCTGATCGAGGAATACGACGAGACCATGGGCGCGCCGCGGGCGATCAGCGCCGCCGACGTGTTCCAGCCGGTGACGCCGGTGCGAATGAAGGAGCGGCGCCGGCCCAACTGGACGGCAGCCATGGCGGTCGCCCTGGTGGCCGCCGGAGGGGTTTACGGCTACGTCCACTTCTACGTCCACCACACGGCTACGGGCCATACCGCGCTGCAGACCGTGAAGTCCACACCAGACGCGCACTCCAAGCCGCTTGTCAAACCGACGCCTAAGGTGCACAAGCCGCGCCGCCTGGATATCAAGATCTCGGCGACCCAGGACTCGTGGGTCGTGCTCACTTCGAGGGCAACTGGCGTGACGATCTTCCAGGGAATGGTCTACGCCGGGCAGTCACTCCAGTGGTTCGAGCGGCACGCGGTGACGCTCCAGCTCGATAATCCGACGGGCATCACCGTGGTAGTGAACGGCAAGAAGGAGTCACACTCCCGCGCGCCGACGCCGATCACCGTGAACCTGGCCCTCGGCGGCTCAGGGAAGGCCGCTTCCCGGTCCTAGCCGCAAAAGGGCTGCGGGTAGTCTGCCGGTGTGCCATCGAGTGGATCACTGCCAGACGCCAGGCGTTCTGTTCGCCTTATCACTTTGGGCTGCGCCAGGAACGAGGTCGACTCTGAGGAGCTGGCCGGCCGTCTCGAGGCTGGCGGCTGGGCGCTGACCGACGACGATAAGCCCGACGTGATCCTGGTCAATACCTGCGGGTTCATTCAGGCGGCCAAGCAGGAGTCGATCGACGAACTGCTCGGCGCGGCGGATTCCGGTGCGGCGGTGGTCGCCGCGGGGTGCCTGGCAGAAAGGTATGGCAGCGGCCTGGCAGAGGCGCTTCCCGAGGCACAGGTGCTGAGCTTTGACGACTACGCCTCGATCAGCGACCGGCTCGACGAGGTGGCGGCGGGGAAGCGCTGGAAGGCACACGAGCCTTCTGACCGGCGGAAGCTGCTGCCGATCTCGCCGGCCGGACGGCCGGGGACTTCCTCTGTTCACGTGCCAGGGCACGGGTCGCTGGTGCCTGACCTGCCTGCTGGCCTGGCCCCGGCTTCCGGGCCTCGCGTGGTGCGGCGGCGGCTCGGCGGCGGTCCCGTGGCGCCGCTGAAGATCGCCTCGGGATGCGACCGGCGGTGCAGCTTTTGCGCGATCCCGGCGTTCCGCGGCGCGTTCATCTCGCGGCCGCCCGCAGACCTGCTGGCCGAAGCGGGCTGGCTGGCCGGGCACGGGGCCAGGGAACTGCTGCTGGTCAGTGAGAATTCGACCTCTTACGGCAAGGACCTGGGCGACTTGCGGCTGCTCGAGTCGCTGCTGCCCGAGCTGGCTTCCCTGCCGGGAATTGACCGGGTAAGGGTCAGTTACCTGCAGCCCGCCGAGGTCAGGCCCGGCCTGGTCGAGGTCATGGCGGGTACGCCAGGCGTGGCCAGGTACTTCGACCTGTCGTTCCAGCACGCCAGCGGCTCTGTACTGCGGTCGATGCGGCGGTTCGGCGACGCGGAGCGGTTCCTCGGGCTGATCAGGCAGATCAGGCAGCTCGCGCCCGAGGCGGGGATCAGGTCCAACTTCATCGTGGGTTTCCCTGGCGAGACCTTTGAGGACGTGGAGATCCTGACCTCCTTCCTTGCCGAGGCGCGGCTGGACGCGATCGGGATCTTCGGGTACTCCGATGAGGACGGTACAGAGGCGG
Organism: Streptosporangiaceae bacterium; assembly: GCA_035509195.1. Lineage (GTDB taxonomy): Bacteria > Actinomycetota > Actinomycetes > Streptosporangiales > Streptosporangiaceae > Chersky-822. The sequence continues at coordinate 12,685 of DATJLT010000335.1, forward strand.
CCTCGCTGCCGGGACAGCTCGCCGAACAGGAGATCGCTGACCGGGTCGGGGAAGTTGCCGCGCTGGCCGATGAGCTGATGGACCAGCGCGCCTCCGAGCGGGTCGGCGAGATCCACGAGGTGCTGATCGAGGAGGCCGTCGGAGGCGTCTACACGGGGCGCGGCGAGCATCAGGCTCCGGAGGTCGACGGGACGACGGAGGTGGTTTCCTCGCGGCCCCTCGCCGCAGGTGAGCTGGTCCGTGCGCGGGTATCAGGGTCAGAGGGGGTGGACCTGGTGGCGGACCTCATCGATGAGCCTTCTGGCGCACCCGGCGGGGCCGGCGTGCCGCTTGAGCGTCTAGGATCGCCGCGTCGCCTTGGCTAGGCCAGGGGACGCGGGCGAGCGGCGGCCCAGCCTGATCAACGTGGCTAACGGGCTGACCGTGCTGCGGCTGGCCCTGGTGCCTGTGTTCGTGCTTCTCCTGGTTTCTGACACGACGACGTCGAGGATCGCGGCCTTCGTGGTGTTCGGGGTGGCCTCGTTCACCGATCTGCTCGACGGAGAGCTAGCCAGGCGCCACGGCCTGATCACCGAGTTCGGCAAGATCGCCGATCCGATCGCGGACAAGGCACTGACCGGCTCGGCGCTGATAACGCTGTCCGCGCTCGGCGAGCTGTCGTGGTGGGTCACCGGCGTCATCATGGTGCGCGAGGTCGGCGTGACCCTGCTGAGATTCTGGGTCATCAGGCGCGGAGTGATCCCGGCCAGCCGGGGCGGCAAAGTTAAAACTGTGCTACAGATGGTCGGCATCGGCCTCTACATCTTGCCGGTGAGCATTGGCCTTGTCCGGCCAGGCGTGATGCTCGCCGCGGTCGTGGTTACGGTGGTGACCGGGGCAGATTACCTGGTGAGGGCCATCCAGCTGCGCCGCCGTCCGGCACCTGGCACTTCGCGTTCCGAGGTTCTCGCGGAAGACAAAAGCTGATTACAGTGTTACATGCAAGAACACGCGCCTATGCCCTCTCCCGCATGGTCCGGCTGGCCAGGTACGGTGGAGGTGTAAGCGGCCAGTCCTTCGGGAAGGAATGCGGCAATGGTCCTGCTTCGTCACTTGCTGGGTGACGCGCTGCGGCGCCTGCGCCTGCGGCAGGGTCGCACCCTCCGCGAGGTGTCAGCCTCGGCGCGAGTTTCGCTCGGATACCTCTCTGAGGTAGAGCGCGGCCAGAAGGAGGCCTCGTCCGAGCTTCTCGCTGCGATCTGCGCAGCGCTTGCGACGCCGCTTTCCCAGGTTCTCCGCGAAGTCTCCGACAACTTCGCGCTCGCTGAGCTGCAGAGCGAGCCCGTGTTCGCGGATGTGATGGAGCCGGCCATCGAGGTGGCTGGCGCCGGTGCCGTGCCGGCGCACGGCAGCACAGATGCAGACCAGCTTCCCGTGGCGTCGGCGTCACGCACAGGCACCGCCGTGGCCGACCGCGTCAAGCCGCTTCAGTCCGCCGGGCAGATCAAGACCGGGCCGCTCCGCGGCGCTCAGGTCCCCGTGGGCCAGGTGCCCGTTGGGCAGAAGGTGGCCGTCACCGCCGCGACCTCGCGGCTGCCGATCGGCGCGGGCCTCGATGACCCGGTCTTCGATCAGGTTGCCCGCGTAGCGCGGGACATCAGGGACATCACCGACATGGTGCCGGTTTAAGGCGACTTAGTGGCTGAGGCGGGCTTCCCAGGAGCCGGGGAGGTCGGCGAGGGAACGCACGCTTTCCGGAAGTGAGCCAGAGACTACGTGCGCGAGCGTGACTTCCTCGAGGATCGCCCTCTCATTGGCGCGGAGCGCGATCCATACGGTCTGCAGCGGCTCGGCCGCCCCGATGTAGCCGAGGTTCTCAGGCCGCTCGCCGCGCACGCCGAGCAGCGGTCCGTCGATTGCCCTGATGATGTCCGCCAGCGAGATCTCATTGGCCGGCCTGGCCAGCCAGAATCCGCCATCAGGGCCGCGCTGGCTGCGCACCAGGCCGGCGCGGCGAAGCTGGGTCAAGATCGCCTCTAGGAACTTCGCCGGGATCTGCTGAGCCCGCGCGAGCTGGTCTGAGGTGACGTGTCCTTCGCGTGACGCCGCGAGTTCTATAGCGGCGCGCAACGCGTAGTCGGCCCGTGCTGACAAACGCATACCAAGCATTATGCCGTGCGTCACCCGGCGTTCGGCCACGCGGTGCTGGTCGTGGCTGGATCTGCCGCCGTCCGCTGCCGCGGCAGGTACCGCGGCAGGTACCGCTCAGGCCGTTTTGTTGGCGCGCGGGTCCGGCATAGACGAGGATTCAGATATGCGCTATCAGATACACAGCAAGTGGTCCTTCACCGAGCATTTCGCTATCGTCGATGATTCGGGTACGCCGGCCTATGACGTACGCGGGAACCTGAGCCTCACCCAGCGCCTTACCATGCGTGACACCCTGGGCCAGGAGGTCGCGGAGATCAAGAAGCACATGATGACGACCAGGCACGACATCTCGATGGGCGGGCAGAAGGTCGCCGAAGTGCACCATGAAGGATTCTTCGGC
>DATJLT010000336.1:0-18192 GCA_035509195.1 Streptosporangiaceae bacterium
CACTCTCGCCTACCATGGCATGCGAGAGTGGTACTGGTCGGCGTCGTCGCGCCGCCGCCAGTTCATAACTATCCGCGAGGAGCCAACGAGACGTGCCAGCAATCATTGATAAGGTCCTGCGCGCTGGCGAGGGCAAGATCCTGCGGAAGCTGCAGCGCATCGTCGCGCAGGTTAACTCCATCGAAGAAGAGTACGAGGCGCTGAGCGACGCCGACCTGCGTGCTTTGACCGACGACTTCAAAGAGCGCTATGCCGAGGGCGCGTCGCTCGATGAACTGCTGCCCGAGGCATTCGCGGCCGTCCGCGAGGCGGCCAAGCGCACGCTTGGGCAGCGGCACTTCGACGTGCAGCTCATGGGCGGCGGCGCGCTGCACTTCGGGAACATCGCCGAGATGAAGACCGGTGAAGGCAAGACGCTCACTGGCGTGCTCGCGGCGTACCTGAACGCGCTGACAGGTAAAGGCGTGCATGTCGTCACCGTCAACGACTACCTGGCCAAGCGCGACGCCGAATGGATGGGCCGTATTCATCGCTTCCTCGGCCTCGAGGTCGGTGTCATCCTCGCTGACATGGAGCCAGAGGAGCGGCGCAAGCAGTACGCGGCCGACATCACCTACGGCACCAACAACGAGTTCGGCTTCGACTACCTCAGGGACAACATGGCCTGGGGGCAGGAAGAGTGCGTGCAGCGCGGGCACTATTACGCGATCGTCGACGAGGTTGACTCGATCCTGATCGACGAGGCGCGGACCCCGCTGATCATCAGCGGCCCCGCGGACCAGAACAGCATCTGGTACAGCGAGTTCGCCAAGATCGTGCCCAGGCTCAGGCGGAAGCGCGACGACGAGGACGAGAACGCCGACTACGAGGTCGACGATAAAAAGAAGACCGTCGGCATCCTCGAGCCCGGAGTGGCCAAGGTCGAGGACTGGCTGGGCATCGAGAACCTCTACGACCACTCCAATACGCACCTCGTCGGCTTCCTGAACAACGCGATCAAGGCCAAGGAGCTGTTCAAGCGGGACAAGGACTATGTCGTCTCAGGCGGCGAAGTGCTGATCGTCGACGACTTCACCGGCCGCATCCTGCACGGCCGCCGTTACAGCGACGGCATGCACCAGGCGATCGAGGCCAAAGAAGGCGTCAAGATCATGGACGAGAACCAGACTCTCGCCACGATCACGCTGCAGAACTACTTCAGGCTCTACGACAAGCTGGCCGGCATGACAGGTACGGCCATGACCGAGGCCAACGAGTTCCACCAGACCTACAAGCTCGGCGTGGTCCCGATCCCGACCAACATGCCGATGATCAGGGACGATCAGCGTGACGTGGTGTACCAGACCGAGCAGGCGAAGTTCGACGCCCTGGTCGAGGACATCGCCGAGCGGTACGAGGCCGGGCAGCCCGTGCTCGTCGGCACCGTCAGCGTAGAGAAGTCCGAGCTAGCGTCCCGCATGCTCAAGCGCAAGGGCGTGCCGCATGAGGTACTGAACGCCAAGTACCACGAACGTGAGGCCGCGATCGTCGCGCAGGCCGGCCGCAAGGGCGCCGTGACCGTGGCGACGAACATGGCAGGCCGCGGTACCGACATCATGCTCGGTGGCAATCCCGAGTTCCTTGCCGACCTCGAGCTGCATCAGCGCGGGCTTTCACCGTTCGAGACCCCTGAGGACTACGAGGCCGCCTGGCCCGAGGCGGTCGAGAAGGCCAAGCGCGCAGTGGCCGAGGAACACGACGTGGTCGTGGGGCTCGGCGGTCTTTACGTGCTCGGCACCGAGCGGCACGAGTCCCGCCGCATCGACGATCAGCTCCGCGGCCGTTCAGGCCGCCAGGGCGACCCGGGAGAATCCAGGTTCTACCTGTCGTTCGAAGACGACCTGATGCGCCGGTTCAACGGTGACCGGATCGCGCAGCTACTTGAGTGGGCGAAGGCGGGGCCTGAAGTCCCGATCGAAAACAAGGCCGTGACCCGGTCGATCAGGTCGGCCCAGACCCAGGTCGAGCAGCTCAACTTCGAGATCCGCAAGGACCTGCTCAAGTACGACGACGTGATGAACAGGCAGCGCACGGTCATCTACGCGGAGCGGCACCGCGTGCTGGCAGGTGAGGACCTGCACGAGCAGGTCCGCGGCATGATCAACGAGGTCATCGCCGATTACGTGGCCAACGCGACCGCTGAGGGCTTCGCCGAGGAATGGGACCTCGAGGAACTGTGGCGGGCTTTCAAGCGGCTGTACCCGGTGAACCTCACCATCGCCGAGCTTGTCGAGCAGGAGGGTGGCGAGCGCCAGTTCCTCACCGCACAGAACATCACCGAGGCCGTCCAGCAGGACGCGCAGGACGCCTACGACCGCAGGGAGGCCGAACTCACCCAGGAAGTCATGCGCGAGCTCGAGCGGCGCGTGGTCCTGTCCGTGCTCGACTCCAAGTGGCGTGAGCACCTGTACGAGATGGACTACCTGCGGGAAGGCATCTCGCTTCGGGCCATGGCTCAGCGCGATCCGCTGATCGAATACCAGCGCGAAGGCTACGAGCTGTTCAACGCGATGATGGAGGCGATCAAGGAAGAGTCGGTCGGCAACCTGTTCATGCTCCAGGTCGAAGTGCAGCAGAGCCCGATCGTCGGCGAGGCAGGCCCGGACGGCGAGTGGGCGAACGGCGCCGGTCATCAGGTCCCTGCGGGGATCGTGGCGGAGCCGGCTCCGGCGGTACGCGCCGCGCCCGCGGCCCAGGCTCCCGCCAGGCAGCAGGCGGCTACGGCTCAGGTACGCGCCGGGCAGGCCGTAGCCGACGAGGCCGACGTGCCGGCCGCGTTCGTGCCTCGTGGTCTCGCCCAGCCAAAGCGCCCTGCCCGCCTCAGCTACAGCGCTCCGAGTGAGGACGGATCAGGCACCTCGGTCGAGTCCTCAGTTAAGGGATCCAAGGGCGCCGCTGATTTCTCCAAGGTCGGCCGCAACGAGCCATGTCCCTGCGGCTCGGGCAAGAAGTTCAAGCTCTGCCACGGCGACCCGAGGAACCGCTAGCGCCCCTCCCAACAGCATCGCGGAGCCACCGATGTCGTGGCCCGGCCCGCAGCGAATAGCATCGTTGGCTCTCCCTTGCTGCGGGAACAGCATCGAGAAGCCACCGATGTCACTGGCACCGGCCTGCGAACGACAACAACGAGCCATCGATGCTGTCGGTCCCGGCGGGATGCCTGCCGTCCTCTGTTGCAAGGCCGCTATGAGCCCTTATACGGCTTCAATCGCGGTGCAGTACCACCTGGCCGGCTGGCCCTGGCCGCCTTCAGGCCGGGCACGCGAAGACTCGGCTGAAGGCGCTTCCTGGCCGGCGGCCGGCGACTCGGGCGCGGGGTCGCGTTCGAGCCGGACGGCGAGTGCGCATGCCCGGTTGCCGAGCCAGAGGATCACCGCCATCTCGACCACGCCATCGGCCGGGGACCGCACGATGACCCGCTTCAGGCGGGGCCGGTGGGCGGTGGCCAGCGAGGTGCTGAGCTGGCTGATGCGTTTTCTCGCCTGATCGGTGGTCCAGGGCGCGAGTTGCTTCTGCGGACGGGAGCCCGCGAGCGTCTCTGCGAGTACCTGCGCGAACCGGCTGGGCCAGAGCCCGTCTGGCAACTGCTCGGTCAGGCCAGCGGATTCAAGCCGGCAGTCGTCCGGCAACCGGGGAGGAAGGGGAAGTCGCCGGACCCGCGCGGACGCCGTGCCCGCGTCGTCGTAAGGCGGGGCACTGGACGGCACGGCAACGGAGCGAATCGGGGAAGAAGGCATGGCAGAGTTCTACCGCCGACTACCGACAGCCAGACCTCACGCCACGCTACACGGGGCAGCGTGCCAGTGGCGGAGCAGGAATGCAAGGATGACTCGCGTGGTTTTCTTACGTGTCGAAGTGACGTCGCGGACTTGGAGATAACCGTGTCATTGCCGCCGCTGGTCCAGCCGGCCGAAGAACTCACCGTCAACGAGGTCAAGCGCTATTCAAGGCACCTGATCATCCCTGACGTGGGGATGACGGGGCAAAAGCGGCTGAAGAACGCGAAAGTCCTGTGCGTGGGAGCCGGCGGGCTGGGCTCGCCCGCGCTGCTTTACCTGGCCGCTGCCGGGGTGGGCACTCTTGGCGTGATCGACTTCGACGTGGTCGACGAGTCGAACCTCCAGCGCCAGATCATCCACGGCCAGTCGGACATCGGCAGGCCCAAGGCTCTCTCGGCAAGGGACAGCATCAAGGAAGTCAACCCGTACGTGAACGTGGTCGTGCATGAAGAGGCGCTGACCAACGACAACGTGATGGACATTTTCTCTGGTTACGACCTGATCGTCGACGGTACGGACAACTTCGCGACCAGGTACCTGGTCAACGATGCCTGCGTGCTGCTCGGCAAGCCGTACGTCTGGGGCTCCATCTTCAGGTTCGACGGCCAGGCGAGCGTGTTCTGGGCCGAGTACGGCCCCTGCTACCGCTGCCTCTACCCTGAGCCGCCGCCCCCTGGCATGGTGCCGTCGTGCGCCGAAGGCGGCGTGCTCGGCGTGCTGTGCGCGTCGATCGGCTCCATCCAGGTCACCGAGGCGATCAAGGTGCTCACCGGCATCGGCGAGCCGCTGGTAGGCCGGCTCATGATCTATGACGCGCTTGAGATGAACTACCGGACGCTGAACATCAAGAAGGACCCGGACTGCGCGATCTGCGGTAAGAATCCGACGATCACCGAACTGATCGACTACGACAACTTCTGCGGCGTGGTGTCTGCGGACGCGCAGCAGGCAGCGGCCGGCTCGACGATCACGGCGGCAGATCTCCAGGGGATGCTCGAAAGGGAAGACAAGATCTTCCTCGTCGATGTCAGGGAGCCCAACGAGTACGAGATCGTGTCGATCCCCGGCGCTGTGCTGATCCCCAAGGACCAGATCCTGTCTGGTGCGGCGCTCGAGTCCCTGCCGCAGGACCGGCAGATCGTGCTCCACTGCAAGTCGGGCGCGCGCAGCGCGGAATGTCTCGCCGCGCTCAAGAGCGCCGGTTTCAGCGACGCGGTGCACGTAGGCGGCGGCATCCTTTCCTGGATAAACACGGTCGATCCCTCGCTGCCTTCGTATTAGACGCGGCGGTATGGCGGGCGCGGTCTATTGCGGGCCTTAACATCGTCAGGTGGCAATTGAGCCGGAGCGAGGATCGCGCGCGGCGCCGAGGCGCAGGCGACGGCCGATGCTGGCGGCGATCGTCACGGTCGCCGGCGTCGGCGGCCTGATCTTCGCCGGCCTCGGGATCTCCGGCCAGTTCATGCCGCGCCAGTTCACGGTGGCGCAGCGACACCGGATCGAGGCATGGGAAGTCGCCTCGCGCTGGCGCACGACGCCGAAGACGAAGCTGTTCCCCGCGCGGGTACGTTACTCGCTGACCGGGCCGCAGCTCGGGTTGCCTGGCTCGCTCAGCCTGACCGCACGACGGCTCGGAATCGCCAGGCGGGCGAGTTGCGTGAAGGTCGCCGGGGTCGGGCCGATGGCCAGGCTGATCCTCCGCCACGACGGCTGCCAGGCCCTGCTACGCGCCACTTACACCGACGCCACGAGCAGCCTGGTCCTGACGGTCGGCGTCGCGGTGCTGCGCGACGAGGAGAGCGCGCAGTCGGCGGCGCAGTACCTGACCGGCGGAATCGCCGCAGGCCAGGGCGCCATTACCAGGCACCAGGTGCTTAGCCCTGTCCGGGTTCCCGGCACGCCTGCCGCCGCGTTCAGTGCCAGGCAGCGCCAGCTTGGCTGGGTGATGGGCGCCGGTTCCTACCTCGTGATGGCGACGGCAGGTTTCGCCGACGGCCGCCCGCGTGTCAAGGTGACCAGCGACCCGTACACGCTCGCCGAGATGACCAGCCTTGCCCGCGGTGTCGCCGACCGCATCGCCGGACCGCTCGGCGCGCCGCCGCCGGTGCCGCGCTGTCCTGGGGGACCGGCATGCTGAAGGTCAGAGGACTAGCCGCGACGGTCGTCGCGCTCGCGCTCGCGGTCATGCTTCCCGTGCTCGCGGCGGCACCGGCCAGCGCGGACATCGTGCGGCAGCGCCAGGAGTGGGTACTGAGCGCCCTCCACGTCCCCGCCGCCTGGCGGATCACCAAGGGCAGCGGAGTGCTCGTCGCGGTGATCGACAGCGGCGTCGACCCGACCATCGCCGACCTGTCAGGCTCGGTCACCACGGGTCCTGACCTCACCGGCGTGCACACGCCGTTCAGCAACCCGAACTGGGGCACCCACGGCACCTGGATGGCCTCCCTCATCGCCGGCCATGGCCACGGACCAGGCGACCGCGACGGAATCGTCGGAGTAGCGCCGCAGGCGCGGATCTTGTCCATCAGGGTCATCACCGATCGTTCTGATCCCGGCTATCAGAAATACCAGGATCAGCCAGCAAACCGCGGGCAGCGCGAGCTCGCCGAGGCGATCAGGTACGCGGTCAAACACCGGGCCAAGGTCATCAGCATGTCGCTTGGATACAACGCGCCGAGCCTCGTCGTGCGCAAGGCGCTCCAGTACGCGCTCAGCCGCAACGTTGTCGTCGTCGCCTCGTCGGGCAACTCGGGTACCGCGCAGACCGCACGCGGTGTAGGACACGCGCCTTACTCGTTTCCTGCCGACTATCCGGGCGTCATAGGCGTGGCGGCGACCGCGCGAACTGGACGGCCCGCCTACTTCTCAAGCGACAACCTTTCTGTCGAGGTGGCCGCCCCTGGCGTGAACGTTCCGGCAGCCGGCCGCCAGAACCGTTACTGGGTCGTCAGCGGAACCAGCCCGGCCTGCGCGCTGACCGCGGGAGTGGCAGCGCTGATCAAGGCCAGGTATCCCAGGCTCACCGCGCCGCAGGTCAGGCGCTCGATCATCTGGTCGGCGTCGGACCGCCCGCCCGGCGGGTACAACGACGAGATCGGTTTCGGCATGGTCGACGCGGCGGCCGCCCTGCGGTACGCGGGCCGGGTAGCCAGCCAGGCCAGGCAACCTCAGGCCGAGAGTTCCCGAGCCGAGAAGGGGTTCTTCGGCGGTGGCCGTGCGGACGTGCCGCCCGTGCCTGTGCCGTCCCGCAGCCGCGGTGCGCTGATCGGGCTGTCCGTGCTCGCCGCCCTCTGCCTGCTGCTGACGGTCGGCGGGATCTGGCGCCTCACCGCTGGCCTGCAAAGCGATGATTCCCGGCCGGACCCCGACCCTTGGCCAGACGCCGACCTGCCCGGCTACTACCGCGACCCGCCTGTCGGTTACGGCCAGCGTTACGCCGACCCGCCGAGCGACTGGTGACCCGGTCTGAACCTGCTCCCGAGCTCAGCGAGTTCGCCAGCCGGGTGCTCGACGTCGCGGAGTCGATACCGCCAGGCCGGGTGATGTCCTACGGCGACATCGCCGAGTACCTGGGTGACGGCGGCCCAAGGCAAGTTGGCCGGGTCATGGCGCTGTGGGGCGGTGGCGTGCCCTGGTGGCGTGTCGTGCACTCAGACGGCACCTTCCTGGCCGGTCACGAGCGCGAGGCGCTGAAGTACTACCGCCGCGAACGCACGCCACTCCGTACCGGCACCGACGGCCGCCCATCCCGCCTGGACATGCCCAAGGCCCGCTGGACCGGCGACGCCTAGCGCTTCGCCGGGCTGGGCGGGCGGGCCCGGCCCGGCGCGAAGCGGACAAAAGTCTCGTATTGCTGCGGGCGGCAGCAACGGTGGCCCGTTGATGTTGCCCGGTGGCGGAGGGCTACAGCAACAGTGGAACTCCGTTGTCGCGGGAACAACAACGCGGAGCCATCGATGCCCCCCGGCCCGGTCCGCGGACGACAACAACGAGCCAGCGATGCTGTGCGCCCTTGCGTAATGCCCGGCCCGCGCCGCCTGGCGCGGGCCCGCCCCGCTTCAGGACGGAGTTATCGCCTCAATACGACCCCGAATTCTCCATCCCAGCAGGCCCGGCCCTCCGGCGGCGGCGAATAAAGCCGACATAACGGATTGCTGGCGGGTGAATGGCCGGAGAAAATCGGCGGGCTGGGCAAGTCTCCAGCGCGATCGCGGCTCGGGGTGCTGGAATGCCTTACGACTATGCGAAACGACATGGATCGGCAATCACCCCCTTACCGTCTGGTTCGCCGCCCGGTCAGCGTCGCCGGGCCACCAGAACTTGACGATGCACAGAGGCGCGTGGTCGCGCACGCGGGCGGGCCGCTGCTCGTGCTCGCCGGCCCGGGAACCGGCAAGACCACGGTCATCGTCGAGGCGGTCGCTGACCGCATTGCCAGGCGGGGACTCGACCCTAGCCGGATCCTCGTGCTCACGTTCAGCCGCAAGGCGGCGCAGGAACTCAGGGAGCGGATCACCCTGCGGCTTGACCGCACGACGACCGAGCCGCTCGCGCTGACCTTCCACAGTTATGCTTACGCGCTGGTCAGACGCGAGTTCGTGCTTGCGGGGGATGAGCCGCCCGTCCTGCTTTCCGGACCTGAGCAGCTCGCCGAGGTCAGGCGGATGCTGCGCGGCGAGGCTGCTGACGGCGCCGGGCACTGGCCTGACCAGCTCAGGCCGCTGCTCGCTACCCGCGGCTTCGCCGCCGAGTTGCGCGACTTCCTGCTCCGCGCGGCCGAGCGCGGCCTTGACGGCTCCGACCTCGCCGCGCTAGGAAAGCAGGCGGGCAGGGAAGACTGGGTCGCGGCCGGCCAGTTCCTGACCAGGTACGCGGCCAGGTTCGATCTCGCCCCCGTACCTGCCTACGACTACGCGGAAATCATCCGCATCGCCGGACAACTGCTCGGCAGGCCAGAGATCAGGCAGCGGGAGCGGCTCGCCTACGACGTCGTCCTCGTTGATGAGTACCAGGACTGCGACCCCGCGCAGGAAGAACTGCTGCACGCGCTCGCCGGGGACGGCAGGGAACTGATCGCGGTCGGCGATCCCGATCAGTCGGTCTACGCGTTCCGTGGCGCTGACGCTGACGTGGTCGAGCGGTTCCCTGCGCGGTTCACCAGCCCGGACGGGCAGCCGGCCGAAGTCGCCGCGCTCGGCACCTGCCGTCGGAGCGGACCGGTGCTGCTGGCCGCGTCGCGGCGCGTGGCGGCGCGGCTGCCATCGGTCAGGGGCATGACGAAGAAGGACCATCGCTCGCTGACTCCGCTGGCCGGCGCCGACGTCGGTTCCTTGCGGGTCGTGCTGGCCGCCAGCGAGCGGCAGGAAGCGGCCGCGATCGCTGACGCCCTGCGCCGTGCTCACCTTGTTGACCAGGTCCCCTGGTCCTCGATGGCCGTGCTGGTCCGCTCGGCGGTGCGGCAGGTACCGGCGCTCAGGCGGGCGCTGTCTGAGGCGGGCGTACCTGTCGCCGTGGCCGGGGACGAGTTGCCGCTTGCCGACGACCCTGGCACGAGGCCGCTGCTGCGGCTGATCTCGTCCGGGCTGGACCGGGAGTCGCTCACCGAGGAGGTCGCCGCGGAACTGCTGACCGGGCCGATCGGGGGGACGGACGCGCTTGGGCTACGGCGGCTGCGGCGGGTCCTGCGGCAGCGGGAGCCAGGGGCCGAGCCTGCCGAGCCTGCCGAGCCTGCCGAGCCTGCCGAAGACGAGTACCCCGTGGTCGAGTCGCTGGCCAAGGTGCTTGCTGACCCTAGGCTGCTCACCTCGGCGGGTTTCGCGGCAGGGCCGGCTCTTGAGGCGGCGATCGAGCCGCTCGGGGCAGCGCGGCGCGTCGCCGCGCTGCTTGAGCTGGTTCAGCAGATGTCGGCGGCGGGTACCGCCGCCGACATCTGCTGGGCCGTGTGGAACGCGACCGGCCTCGCGGACCGATGGCAGGCCGTCAGCCTGGCCGGAGGAGCAAGGGGAGCGGCCGCCGACGCCGACCTCGACGCGGTGATGACGTTGTTCGACGCGGCGGCCAGGTTCGACGGCAGGACGCCGCCTGGCTCGATCCGCCTGTTCATCGACAGCCTGACCGGCCAGGAAATCGCCGGCGACACCCTCGCGGAGCGAGCGCAGGCCGGCGAGGCGGTGACGATCTGCACCGCGCACAAGGCCAAGGGACTCGAGTGGGACCTGGTCGTCGTCGCGGGAGCGCAGGAAGGAACCTGGCCAGACCTGCGCTTGCGCGGCTCCCTGCTCGGCATGGACCAGCTAGTGGAAGCGGTCGGCCACGGGGCCGGTCCGAGCGGCACGGACGCCGCCGCGGTCGCCTTGGCCAGCAAGCTGCTCGACGAGGAACGCCGCCTGTTCTACGTCGCCGTGACCAGGGCCAGACGTGAGCTTGTCGTGACCGCGGTCGGCGGCGAGGACACCGAGGAACGCCCGTCACGCTTCCTCGCCGAGCTTGCCGGCGACGAGATCGCCGTGGAAGAGATCGTCAGCACCGGCCGGCGCTGGCTGTCGCTGCCAGCCCTCACCGCCGACCTGAGGAGAGCGGTCACCGACCGGACGCTGCCCGCCGGAGTGAGGCAGGCCGCCGCCGCCCAGCTCGCCAGGCTCGCGCAAGCCGGGGTAGCCGGCGCCGACCCGGCGAACTGGTACGCGCTCACCCACTGGTCAGGCGAGGGCCCGATCAGCGAAGGCGAGGTGAGAGTCTCGCCCTCCCAGGTAGACAAGTTCGTGACGTGCGGTTTCCGCTGGCTGGTCGAGTCGGCTGTCGGCGCCAGCCCGCCATCGGTCGCCGGCCACCTCGGCACTCTGATCCACGCCGCAGCCGCCCTGGTCGCGGAAGGCGCCGATCGTGCCGACATCGCGAAGAGGATCGACGAGGTCTGGCACCAGCTCGACTTCGGCAGCGTCTGGTACAACGGCAAGCAGCGCGCGGCCGCGGAGGAGATGGTACGCAAGTTCCTCGACTGGCAGCTAGGCAACAGCCGCGAACTGGTCGCGATCGAGCAGCGCCTGCGGGTCAGGGTCGACAACGTGGTGATCTCTGGCCAGGTCGACCGGCTCGAACGCGACGAGCAAGGCGCCGGCGTCGTGGTCGACCTGAAGACCGGCTCGAGCAAGCCGGCCGCCGCCGAACTCGACCGCGACCCGCAACTCGGGGTCTATCAGCTCGCCGTGATGCTCGGCGGCTTCATCGAGCACGGGATAACCGAGTCGGGTGGCGCTGAGCTTGTCCACGTCGGCAAGGCAAGCGGCACCAAGGGCGCCGCCGTGCAGGCACAGCGGGCGCTCGGTGGCGACCCCGACCCGAGCTGGGCGCTCAGCCTGGTCAAGGAGGTCGCCGCCGGCATGGCAGGCCCTGAGTTCACCGCCGCCGCCAACGACCGCTGCCGCACCTGCCCGGCCGCCCCGAGCTGCCCGGTCGACGAGCGCGGCGAGCAGGTTCCCCCATGAGCCAGGGAACCCTGTTCGATCTCGAGCCCGAGGAACCCGAGCCGCCCAGACGGCGCCGGCCCTCGTTTACTCCGGCACAGCTTGCCAGGCTGCTCGGAGTTGAAGAGCCAACACCGGAACAGTCATCAGTCATCAGCGCGCCCCTGGCGCCGCTCGCGGTCATCGCGGGGGCCGGCTCTGGCAAGAGCGAGACCATGGCGGCCAGGCTCGTCTGGCTGGCCGCCAACGGGCTTTTGCGTCCTGAACGCGCGCTCGGGCTGACGTTCACGAGGAAGGCGGCGGCCGAGCTCGCTGGCCGGGTCAGGACCCGGCTCGACGCGCTGCGCCGGGTCGGCGTGATCGAGGCGCCCGCCGAGCTTGAAGGCGACCCGGTGATCGCCACGTACCACGCTTACGCCGGCCGCCTGATCGCCGACCATGCGCTACGCGAGGGCCTCGAGCCCTCACTGCGGCTGATTACTCCCGCTGTCGCCTGGCAGCTCGCGGCCAAGGTCGTGGCGGCTTACGACGGGCCGATGGACGCGGTCGACTGGGTGCCTGTCACGGTCACCGCGGCCGTGGTTGATCTCGCCGCCGAACTGGCCGAGCACCTCCGGGGCCCCGATGACGTGCTCGCGGCAGGCGACTGGCTCGAGCGCCGCTACGAGGAGCTGCCTGCGGGCAGGCGCAAGCCGGCCGAGGCCGCGATGCGCAGCCAGCGAGTCAGGCGCCAGCTACTGCCGCTGGTCCGCGCCTACACCGCGGCCAAGGCCGAGCGCGAGGTCATCGACTACGGCGATCAGCTCGCGCTCGCCGCGAGGATCGCACTGCGGCATCCTCAGGCCGGCGCCATCGAGCGGGCTCGGTACCAGGTCGTGCTGCTCGATGAGTTCCAGGACACCAGCCACGCTCAGCTCGAGCTGCTGCGGGCACTGTTCGGCAACGGCCATCCGGTTACCGCGGTTGGCGACCCCTGCCAGTCGATTTACGGGTGGCGCGGCGCGAGCGCGGGCAACCTGAAGCGCTTCGCGGCGAACTTCCCTCCGGCCGGCGGCTCGCGTGCCGAGGTCCGGGTGCTCTCGACCAGCTTCCGCAACACCGGCCGGGTGCTCGATGCCGCCGCCGAGATCCAGCGGGACCTGCGTGCAGAGGCCGCGGATGTGCCCAGGCTGATCGCCCCGCCCGCGCGAGCTGAAAGGGGCACGGTGACCTGCGCCTTGCTCGGCACGATCGCGGCCGAGGCGGAATTCGTCGCCGGGCAGGTCGCGGGGTTGCTTGAGTTGCCAGACGGCGTCGCGCCTGACGGCGGGCACTGGGCCGACGGGCGCACCGGCGGGGTGCGGCCTTCCGACATCGCCGTGCTGTGCCGCAAGAGGTCTCAGTTCGCCGCGCTGCGGACGGCGCTTGAAGCGCGGGGAATCCCTGTGGAGGTCGTCGGTCTCGGCGGGCTGCTGACCGTGGCCGAGGTCGCCGACATCGTCGCCACGCTGCGGGTACTGCACAGCCCGGCCGCGTCAGACGCGCTGGTAAGGACGCTGACGTCGCCGAGATGGCGGATCGGGCCTCAGGATCTGGTGGCACTCGGAGAACGGGCCAGCCGGCTCGCGCGCGAACCAGGCTTGCCCGATGAGGAGCCGGCGCCGCAGGGAGATTTCCTCGACCGGGCGGTCGCCGACTTCACGCGGGAAGCTGGCAGCCTCATCGAGGCGCTCGAAGACCTTGGCGAACCCGAGTCATACTCGCCGGACGGCTACACCAGGCTCGTGGCTCTGGCCGCCGAGCTGCGCGGCCTGCGCCGGCATGTCGGCCGGCCGCTGCCCGAGCTGGTCACCGAGGTCGAGCGGGTACTTGGGCTCGACATTGAGGTGGCGTCCCGTCCTGGCGTTGACCCCGCGGCCGCGCGGGCCGATCTTGACGCGTTCGCTGACGCGGCGGCCGCCTTCGCCGGCGATGAGCAGGAGCCGACACTCGGCGCGTTCCTCGCTTACCTGACGGCGGCCGAGTCGGAGGAGTTCGGGCTCGAGGCCGGGCAGGTGAGCGAGACAGACACGGTGAAGCTGGCGACCGTGCATTCGGCTAAGGGGCTGCAATGGGCGGCCGTGGTCGTGCCAGGACTCGCGGCAGGTACAAGGTCACAGAACTTTCCCGCTCGTGCGCGGCTTTCTACCCGGTGGACAGATAACCCCAGGCTGCTGCCTTTCTGGCTGCGCGGTGACGCGAGCGACCTGCCCGAGTTGCCTGCGCTCGACGGCGACTCGCTTGCCGCGTTCAGCCGTGCGTGCGGCGACCGTAACCTGGCTGAGGAACGGCGGCTCGCCTACGTGGCCGTTACCAGGGCTGCTTACTGGCTGTGCGGAACGGGGTACTGGTGGGGGGCGGGAAAGTCGCCGCTCGGCCCCTCGGCGTTCCTGCTGGAAATGAGGGCCGCGTGCGAAGATGGCGCCGGCCGGATCGCCGAGTGGTCGCCAGAGCCCGCGGAGGGCGCGGAGAACCCTGTTCTTGCTCAGCCGCTGACGGCGTCCTGGCCCGTGCCGCCAGAGGCGGCCGGCGTGCGGTACGAGGCCGTCCGCGAAGGCGGGGAGCTGGTCGTGGCCGCGATGGCTTCCGCCGCACAGCCGGCCGAGGCCGGTACGGACCGCTACGCGGACCTGCTCGCCGGGTGGGCGGCCGATGCTGATCTCTTGCTGGCGGAAAGAACCAGGCGCAGAACGGACCGCCAGGTGCCGGTAGATCTGCCGCACAGGATCGCCGTGTCGGCGCTGGTGACGATGGCCGGTGACCCAGCCGAGCTGGCGGCGCGGATCAGGCGGCCGATGCCGCGCCCGCCAGCGCCGCGTGCCGAGCTAGGTACCGCGTTCCACCGGTGGCTGGAGGAAAGGTTCGGGCTGCTTCGGCTCATCGATGCCGAAGAACTGCTCGCCGGGGCCGAGGGCGAGCCCGCGGTCGACGACGCGGAGCTGGCCGAGCTGCGTGGCCGGTTCGAGGCGGGGGAGTGGGCGCAGCGTTTCCCCTCGGCTGTTGAGGTGCCGTTCGAGACGCGGGTGAGCGACCGCCTGGTGCGCGGCCGTATCGACGCGGTCTTCACCGACGCGCCAGGCGGCGGCATCGACGTCGTCGACTGGAAGACCGGCCGCCCGCCGCGTCCTGGTACGCCCGCCGAGCGGGCGGTCGCCGTGCAGCTTGCCGCCTACCGGCTCGCGTGGGCGGCCCTCGCCGGCGTTCCTGTCGCCGACGTCCGCGCGGCGTTCTATTACGTGCGCGAGAACCGCACCGTCCGCCCGGCCGACCTGCTTGACGCCGCGGGCCTCGCCGCCCTGATAGAGAGCATCCCGGCCGAGCCCTGAGCACCGCCTGATCGCTAGCGCTGGATCTCGACGAGGAGGATCCAGGCGTTGAGTATCACGCCGACGAAACCGAGCAGCGCGTTAGCCACGAACCAGTAAAGGCCGCCGCCGCCCCCGGCGATCAGGCTGATTCCTCCTGCGGCCATCGGGACCGAGCCGGCCAGGACGACGGCGAGGGGCACGGCCGTCCAGATGACCGGGTCGTCTTTCTTCCTCGGCATCCGCAGGCGCTGGACGACGAGGTACCCGCCGCCGATCGCGCCGAGCACCAGGGCCTCGGTGCCGAGCGCCTGCCTGCTCTGGGCGGGGATCAGCGCGAGCACCGAGAGCAGCAGCACTCCGGTCATGACGGCGAGGGTCTCGACCGCACGGTGCGGCAGGCCAGGGTACTCGATGATCTCTTTCAGGTTGATCGAGACGGCGACGAAGATCAGGCCGGTCAGGGCGGCGGCGGCACTGGCGACCGCGATGAACAGGTCGTGCCACTGGTCGGGCTGAAGGCTCGTCATGTGCCAAAGAGTGTCACGGCGGGCCTGGCTACGGTCTACAGTTCACCCGCATGGAAGCAGTCCGTGATTACATTGACGCGCACTCAGGCGAGTTCTTCGCCGCGCTGAAGCAGTGGCTTGCCATACCCTCGATCTCGGCTGACCCAGAGCACGGCGGCGACGTGCGGCAATCCGCCAGGTGGCTGGCCGATTACCTGCACGGGGCCGGGTTCCCCGTCGCCGAGGTCTGGGAGACAGGTACTACTTCGGAGCCCGGCCTTCCCTCGGTTTACGCGGAATGGCCTGCCGCCGATCCCGCTGCCAGGACCGTACTCATTTACGGGCACCACGACGTGCAGCCGGTCGAGCCGCTCGATGAGTGGGATTCGCCGCCGTTCGAGCCGGCCGAACTCGACGGCCAGCTTCTGGCACGCGGCGCGTCCGACGATAAGGGACAGGTGCTGTTCCATGCGCTGGGGCTCGCGGCCTGGCTGGCCGCGCACGACAAGAGCGCGCCGCCGGTCACGATCAAGCTGATCGTGGAGGGCGAAGAAGAGTCTGGCTCCGTGCATTTCGCCGACTTGCTGCGCCGTGAACGCGACCGGCTGGCCTGCGACGTGATCGTGGTGTCAGACACGACGATGTGGGCGGCCGATGTGCCGTCCATGTGCACGGGAATGCGCGGCGTCATCGCCGCCGAGATCGACGTGTACGGGCCCGAGCGCGACCTGCACTCCGGCTCGTTCGGCGGCGCGGTGCCCAACCCGCTGCACGTGCTGTCAGGATTGCTGGCCGGCCTGCACGACGCCGACGGGCGGGTCATGCTGCCCGGCTTCTACGAGAAGGTCGCCGAGCTGACCACGGCCGAGCGCGAATTGTTCGCGAAGCTGCCGTTTGACGAGAAGGCCTGGCTGGCCACGGCGGGGAACAGCGGGGCAGCGTCGGGCGAAGCCGGCTTCTCCACGATCGAGCGGATCTGGGCTCGGCCGACCGCCGAGATCAACGGCATGTGGGGCGGCCATACCGGCGCCGGAGGCAAGACCATCGTCCCCCGCGAGGCCCACGCCAAGCTGTCGTTCCGCCTCGTCGCGCACCAGAACCCGGCCGACATCCAGGGAATGCTGCGCCAGTTCGTCGCCGAGCGCGCACCTGAAGGCGTCGGGATCGTCGTCACCTGCGAGGGAGCAGGCGTGCGGCCGTGCTTCTCGCCGATCGACTCGCCCGAGGTCGCGGCCGGGCGGCGGGCCATGGAGCGGGCGTTCGGACAGGAGATCCTCTTCACGCGTGAGGGCGGCAGCGGCCCTGAGGCTGACCTCGCCGATATCCTCAGGGCGCCACTCGTGTTCATCGCGGTCGGCCTCGACGAGGACCAGATTCACGCACCGAACGAGCGCGTCGACATGGGCCTGCTGCTGAAGGGCGCGGAAACGGCTGCCTACCTCTGGGACGAACTGGCCGTCCTCGGCTAGCGCGGGCCCTGCTGTCAGCGGATCTGGGTCGCGTCGCTGAGGCGGCGGATCAGGAGGCCGATTGCCTGGCTCGCGGCCCAGGTGATGACTGCTGCCCGGTCCAGCCTGGCCGGACCGTCGAGCGTGTGCTGTTCGGCCCGCGCACCGAACGGGTCCGCCACGGCAACGAACAACGTGCCCGCCGGATGACCTTCGAGCGCGTCAGGGCCGGCGACGCCGGTCGTCGCCAGCCCGACCGAGGCTCCGAACAGGTCACGGACACCGGCAGCCATCGCGGTCACCGTCTCCTCGCTGACCGTCCCGTGCGCGTCAATCACCTCCTGCGGCACGTTCAGCAGCGATGACTTGATGAACGGCGCGTAAGCGATGACCCCGCCGTAGTAGTAGTCGGAAGCGCCGGCCACGGAGGTGATCTGGGCACCGACCGTGCCCCCGGTCAGCGACTCGGCGGTAGCAAGGGTGTATTCCAGCCGCCGCAAGAGCGCGCCCGCCTGTGCCGGATCCATCGCCGTCCCCTCTTGCCGGTAACTGAGCGACCCGCACAGCATCGCTGGCCCTCTGATGTCGTAGTCCGCCGCAGTGGCAACGACAACCGTGGCCCTGAGATGCTGTACCTGTAGCATCGCAGAGCCACCGTTGCTGTCGGCCGGCCGCTGCCAGCGACATCGCTGGTCCTTTGATGCTGCTCGGATTCCCAGTCGGGGTAAAGATCGTATTCTGGGGCAGTGGCCCTTCCCGCACTTGCGCTAACCAGGAGCCAGGTCGAGCGTTCGGCTCCGCTTCGGACCGACACCGAGTGGCTCGCGGCTGCCTGGGCAGACGAGAAGACCAGGGTGATCCTGGTCAAGGACGGCCAGGCCCTGATCAAGGACGACGGCGGGGACGCCGGGCTGGTCTTCGTGTCCCCGGACGAAGCTCCTGATGGGGTCCGGTTCCTGCTCGGCGTCGACGCTGACGGCGTCGCTTACTTCGGAGTACTTGCCCAGCCGGGAGCCCAGCCGGGAGATCAGCCAGGTACCAGGAAGGCCGGGCTCCGTGAGGCCGGCCACCTCCTCAGCGACCGCGACGCCGGGCTGCTGACCAACGCGATCGGCCTGGCCAACTGGCACGCGGTGGCGGGATTCTGCCCGAGGTGCGGTCATCTGACCGAGGTCATCATGGCCGGGCATGCCCGCAAGTGCACCAACGACGGCAGCGAGCACTTCCCCAGGTGCGACCCCGCCGTGATCATGCTGGTCACCGACCCGGACGACCGGTGCCTGCTGGCCCGCAACGTGCAGTGGCCGCCTAAACGGGTCTCGATTCTCGCCGGGTTCGTGGAGACCGGCGAGTCCGCCGAGCAGGCGGTCGTCCGCGAGGTATTCGAGGAAGCGGGAGTCACGGTCAGCAAGGTCGCCTACCAGGCCAGCCAGCCCTGGCCAATGCCGCACAGCCTCATGCTCGGCTTCCGCGCGGAAACCGGGACCACGGAAATCAACGTCGACGACGAGGAGATCGCCGAGGCGAACTGGTACAGCCGTGAGGACCTGAAGAAGGCGATCGAGAACGGAGACTTGCTCATGCCGCCGTCGTTGTCGATCTCCCGCTGGCTGATCGAGACCTGGTACGGC
>DATJLT010000337.1:0-13598 GCA_035509195.1 Streptosporangiaceae bacterium
GGGGGGTTTGGGCGTCGACCCGCGAGCGCTAACCCCCTGACCCACCGGCCCCGGCTCCCGCCCCCGCCCCCGCCCCCCAACAGCATCGGGAAGCCACCGATGCCGTAGCCGCTCCGCGCGTAACAGCATCGATGGCTCCGCGATGCTACGGGAACCGCATCAAGAGGCCAACGTTGTCCCCGGCCGCGGCGCGCGAACGACAACAGAAGGCCAGCGATGCTGTACGCAGCGGCGAATTGCCCCGAACGGGATCAGCGTCGCCGTCGACCAGAACCGCCCTGTCCCCACCGGCACCTGCACAGTAACGGCAGCAACCTCACTCACAACATGTGATTCACGACTTTATAAGGACACAACCGCGGCTCCGAACACACGTCTGTCAACTCGGGCCTGATATTCGGAATCGCGATCGCGCCGAACGAAAAACCCGCGCCGCTAGCCCGCAAGCGCCGGTATCACCTTGGCGGCGAACAGGTCAATGCTGTTCCTGTCATAGGCGGCGTCGACGAAGTAGCCGATCGCGTACGTCAGACCGAGCGCTTGCAACTCGGACAGCTTCTCCGTGATCTGCTCGGGCGTCCCGACCAGGCCGTTGCTGTAGAGCCCCATATACCGCTCGACCTCGTCCGGCTGGACCAGCGACTCATAGTGCGCCCGTACCCAGGCGAGCTTGTCCGCCACGTCCTTCTCTGTCTCGCCGATTGTCACGTTGAAGTTCGACGACCTGACTATCGAGCCGAAGTCCGTACCGACGTCCTTGCAATGCCGCGCGAGGATCTCGGACTTGCGCTTGAACTCCTCTGGCTCCCAGCCGAAGTTCGTGTACCTGGCGTACTTGGCGGCTATCCGCAAGGTTCTCTTTTCCCCGCCGCCAGCGATCCACAAGGGTATGCCGCCTTCCTGGGCCGGAAGCGGCCGCCCGATCGCGCCGTTGACCTGGTAGTACTTGCCGTCCAGCGTGGCCGTGCCCGTGGTCCAGAGCTGGTGCATGATGTCGACGCCCTCTTCGAGCAGGCCAAGCCGGTCGCCGGCGCCAGGGAATCCGTAGCCGTAGGCCCGCCACTCATGCTCGTACCACCCCGCCCCGATACCCATTTCCACGCGGCCACCGGACACCACATCGACTGTCGCCGCCACCTTGGCGAGGTAGGCCGGGTTCCTGTAGCCCATGCACGTGCACATCTGCCCGAGACGTACGCGACTGGTCGTGGTGGCGAAGGCCGCCATCATCGACCACGCTTCGTAAGTTGGCTCGTCCGTCGGCACCGGCACGGTGTGGAAGTGGTCATATACCCAGATCGACTCGAACGGCCCGTTATCTGCCGCCTGCGCGAGGTCGCGCATCATGTCCCATTGTTCGCCGGCGGGCACGCCCACCAGATCCAGTCGCCATCCCTGAGGTACAAATACACCGAATCGCATGACCCCATCCTAGTGAGCGAGGCATCAACCTGTAACTACAGGCCGGCCGGGGCCGGGCCGGGGGCGACGGCGGGCCCGGCACAAAAGGAAAACCCGGCCCACGAGGAGCCGGGTGGTATAAGTAGCCCAACTATAACGCGCTGGCTGCCCCGCGTCTTCCCTTACCAGCCTTCTGGCCTCCGGTACGGTCCTGCAGGGTCAGGAAGCTGGTGTTTCTTCAGGTCAGCGGCGGCCAGCCGGGCCCACCAGTGCCGGCCTGCGCCGATCGCCGGGTCACCTCGCAGGTCGCCAGCGAGATAGTTGTGCGAGGGGTTGATCACGCCGACAGGTACCCGGCTCCTGGCCTCCTGCACGGGGAGCCGCAAATCGCTGTCGTTCGATATCACCAGCGCGCCGTCGACCGAACCGCCAAGCACGTCGAGCAGCAGGTGGGAGGCGAGGTTCACGTCAGAGCCCTTCTCCTCGCGGTTCGCGTACGACACCATGAAAACGGCCTCGTCGACCGGTTCGCCGCGCGCGTCCTGGACCATCACCGGCCAGGCAGATCCGACCAGCTTCGGGCGGCCCTGCTCATCCTTGACCGCCAGCGGTGCCGTCTTGACCCTGGCCACGTACGTGCCGTACTCGATCACGTCCACGCTGCCCGCGGCGACGAGTGCCTTGAGGTATACGTCCTGGTCGGCTTGACCTGACGGGTTCGACACGCCGTCGATGCGCGCCGTGCAGTACACGACGCGGTGAACCTGCGCTCCAGCCCAGCTTGACCGCCGGCCGACCAGGTCGGCCGACAGCGACCGCAAGTCCAGCCACCGCCATCCCGGTGTGCCCCGACCGCACAATCCGCGCGCGCCGTAGTACAAGTTGAACCCGTCGACATACACACCGATGCGCACGAAGGGCAAGCTAGCACCCCGGCACTTCTAATCGCCGTGCTGGCGTGCGGCCCAAGTTATGACGTCAGCCTGTTCGGAGCACCTTGAGCGGGTGACTGCCGTCCACATATCCCATGAAAGGCGGGTAAATGTTGTAGCCGAGCAGTTCGGCCAGGCGCTCGGGCAGTTCGCTTACGACGTCGCGCGGCACGGCCAGGCAGTGGTTCTCCTGCGGCCGCAGCCAGGCGGCCGCGTACTCGAGTATCACCCCGAGCCTGGGCCGGTCCGTCTGGTTCGCGCCCCCGCCGTGCCACAAGCTCCCCAGGTAGAACATGGCAGAGCCGGGCGTGAGCAGCGCTGAGGCCACCGGATCGGAGTCGACTGGATGGCGCCCTGGTTCCCACTTGTGGCTGCCTGGCACGAACCTGGTCGCGCCGTTCTCCTCGGTGAAGGGGTCAAGCGGCCACATGGTATTGACCACGACGGGAGGATGCGGCTTGGGCAGCGGATAGATAGCGTCGTCGCAGTGCAGGATCTGGGCCTTCTCCCCCGGCCCGATCCTGATCCCGACCGGAGCGCTGAGCTGGTAGTGCCCGAGTACGCGGTCAAGCACGTCGAGCAGGAGCGGGTTTGTCGCCGCCGCGTCGAAGGTACGCGTCTTGGCGAACAGCGCGTAGATGCGCTGGGTAGAGAAGCCTTCAAACGCGTTGCGACCGGTCTTCGTCGCCTCGAGTACCCGGCCAAGATCATCCCGCGCTGCCCGGACGTCCTCAGGCGACATCATTCCTGAGACAACCACGTAGCCGTCGTCAAGCAGTTGCCGCGCGACATCCGCTCCCGTCGCCGTAGCGGCAGGGATCTCGGGCTTCACCGCACGACCGACAGGCGCGGTCCTGGCTGGCCGGGGGAACGCCGGCGACCAAGCCTGGGCCGGTGCTCGTCGCGGTGGGCGCGGTAAGACCACACCGCACGGGCCGAGAAGATCGTGCCTACGCTGATCGCCGACAAGATCGACAGGATTGACCCGGCCGAGCCGATGGACAGGATGGAAGCGGTCGACCCGATCGACAAGATGGAACCCGCGGACCCGATCGACAGAATAGAGCCAGCGGACCCGATCGACAGAATCGAACCAGCCGACCCGATCGACAAGATCGAGCCCGCCGACCCGATCGAGCGGTACGTGACTACTGACGCTTCCATACCAGCATTCTCGCAACTATGCCTGGCCAGCACCACTACCAGCGGACCTCGAAGGTTCCTGTGACTTGACTAAATCCGCACCATCCAGTTACCTCCCGTAGTGTTACGCGCAAAACGGCCCAGGGTACTCCAACGAGGTCTTGAGTAGCGCTAAGTACGGTAAGTTTGGGCAGGTGCATCGGATGGACAATGGCCGGACAGTTCTGGACGGCGCAATCGCCAGCGGTCGCGACCCGGCATCCGCCCCGCGCCTGGACCAGCCCCCGCACCACCACGCAGAGAACGAATCGCCGCGCCGGTCCGGCTTCAGGCGCGTGGTTCGCGCGACGGTCATCACGATCCTGATCTTGCTGATCGCCTTCATACTCGGCCTCATCGCGGGCGCCGCCAGCGGCGCACTCTAGCCAGGGCCTGCGGCCGGGTGCGGTTGATCACCGGGACATCCGGGTGGCAGTACAAGCACTGGCGCGGATCGTTCTATCCGGCAGATGTCCCGCAAAAGCGCTGGCTTGAGTACTACGCGGAACGGTTCGCCACGGTCGAGAACGACGGCACCTTCTACCGCCTGCCCGCGCGGGAAACGTTCGCGAGCTGGCGGGAGCGTACGCCTGACGGCTTCGTCATGGCGATCAAGGCCAGCAGGTACCTCACTCACGTCAAGCGCCTCAACGACCCGGCAGAGCCGGTAGCCAGGCTGCTGGAAGCCGCGGCCGGCCTCAGGCCGAGGCTCGGCCCCGTCCTGCTGCAACTGCCGCCCAATCTTAAGGCAGACCAGCAGAAGCTCAGTAAATGCCTCACTGAATTCGCCAAGAAAACACCAGCCGGCTCGCCCTTGAGAGTAGCTGTGGAGCCGCGGCACCCCTCGTGGTGGACGGAGGAGACCCGCAAGGTGCTCGCCGACCATGGCGCGGCCTTGTGCTGGTCGGACCGGGCCGGTCAATCACAGGCTCCGGACTGGGCAACGGCCGGCTGGGGTTATGTCAGGTTTCACGAAGGCGACGGCCGCCCGTGGCCTCGCTACCGCGCGTCCACGCTGAAATCCTGGCTTGACAAGCTCAAGCGGTCCTGGCCAGACGGCGACGTCTACGCCTACTTCAACAACGACCAGGAAGGCGCCGCCCCGGCAGACGCCAGCGCCTTCGCCGCCCAGGCGTAGTACCCGGCAACCGGCACATCGCGCCGGAGTGGACAGCATCGTTGGACGTCTGTTGCTGCTGGCCGGGCGGATCCAGCAGCAACGGTGCCTACTTGATGCTGTGCCTGTGACATCGCTGGGACTTGGTTGCTGTAGCCGGGGCCAGGCGTACAGCATCGTTGGACGTCTGTTGCTGCTGGCCGGCTGGCCGGCTGGCGGCGGGACAGTCCGCGTGTCAACCAATTGGGTCACGCGGGCGTCGCTTGCAGTGGGCGGCGACCGCGAGCGGAGGCACGGGCGGATGAGCAGGCGAATGATCAGCGTGGGCGCGATGATTGCCGTGGCCGGAGTCGTGCTCGGCAACGTCCACGGTCCGGCGGGGTACTCGACGCTGGCGAAGATCACACAGCAGAACGTGGGCAAGCTCGGCGGCGCCTGGCTCGATCACCTGGAGGGCGGCTCGACCATCCGGTCGCAGGAAAGCACGCCGGTCGCGGTCGGCGGCATCTTGTACGTACAGGCGTCGCAAGGGGACGTATTCGCGATCAACGGCGCGACAGGGAAGGTTATCTGGGAGTACCAATCAGGCTTTCCAGGCGTCGAACGCGGCGTCGCGGTCGCGGATGGCAGGGTATTCGCCGCTGTCGGTCACGAGCACGTCGTGGCGCTGAACCAGCAAACCGGCGCGCTGCTCTGGCGGGTGCAGGTCGGCACGCCCGGTCAGGACACGTCGGCTAACGGGTCGGCGACGCCGTGGACGGTCTACGAGAACGGCCTGGTGCTCGTCGGCACGGAGAACGGCGGCGCGTCAGGAATGCGCGGCCACCTGTACGCGCTGCACGCCTCGAACGGATCGCTGGCCTGGACCTTCGCCGGCACCGCCGGGCCTGGCCAGCCAGGGCACAGTACCTGGAAGGGCAGTTCGTGGAAGCTCGGCGGTGGTGACGTCTGGATGGCGCCGGCCGTGGACAGCAAGCTCGGCCTCATCTACCTCGCGGTCGCCAACCCGGAGCCGAGGGTCGACGGTGCCGGGCGCGCCGGGGCGGATCTCTATACGAACTCGCTTGTCGCGCTCAACGACCGGACAGGCAAGCTGGCCTGGTACTTCCAGTCCGTGCACCACGACCTCTGGGACTACGACAACACGATGACGCCGGTCATCGCCAGCATCCGCTACCCCTCCGGCCTCACGACCGTCGTCATTTACGGCAGCAAGACGGCCTGGCTGTACTACCTGGACGCGAAAACCGGCAAGCCGGTGATCCCCGTGCACAACGAGAAGGTGCCGCAACTGGCTTCACAGGCCACGGCGGCTACGCAGCCGATCCCTGCCGGGGACTCGCTGGTGCCTACCTGCCCGCAGGCGACCGGCCCGACGAGGCCGATCCCTGACTACACGTCTGGCTGCGAGTTCACGCCCTACCTTCACGCCCCGGTACTCGTGACGCCGGGTGGAGCCGGCGGTGCTAATTGGGCGCCAATGTCTTATGACCCTAAGACCGGGCTGCTCTACGTACCCGCCGCCGAACTCGACTTCGGCTACAGCGACGGCCTGCCTTACGGCCAGCCAACGTTCTGGAAGCCTGAGGGCGAGTTCCGGGCGGGCGTGCTCGACGCGGTCAACCCGAAGACGAACAAGCTGGCCTGGCATGTGGCTGCCCCGTTCGGGTTGTCGAACGGCGACGGGGTGCTGACGACGGCGTCCGGCCTGCTGTTCGAGGGATCGCCAGACGGGACGTTCTCGGCACGGGCGGCGGCGAGCGGCAAGTTGCTTTGGAGCTGGCAGACCGGGGCGGGGATCGCGACCACTCCGGTCACCTACGAAGTGAACGGGGTCCAGTACGTGGCCGTGCTCGCCGGCGGCAACCAGGCGTACAACACCACGTTCGGCGACAGCCTGTGGGCGTTCAAGCTCGGCGGCAAGCTCGCCCAGGCCAGCCCGCCGCCCGCGCTGCCCGCGCGGGTGCCAGTCGACGGCGTGACCGTTGCGGGAAGCTCGGCCGGCGATACCGTCGTGCTCGGGCGGACCTGGGACGCGAGCACGGGGCAGCCGAGCGGCAGCGAGAACCTGGCCAGCCAGGCCGCGATGGCTCCGGCGATCATGACGGTGCCGACGGGCACGACCGTGACGTTCGAGAACCCCGCTGGCAACGTCAAAGACCACTGCGCGGAATCGTTCTTCGACCCGGCGTCGTTCAAGATCGGCCCGCTCGCGCCCGGCCAGTCGGGAACGTTCACGTTCGCCAAGGCAGGGACGTACTTCTACAACGACTGCGCAGGGTTCCCCTGGAATACCGGCGAAATCGTCGTGGGCTAGACGTTCGCGGCCTGACCTTCCCAGTACGGGGCTCTGAGCTGGCGCTTGAGTATCTTGCCTGAGCCGGTTCGCGGTAGTTCGCCGGTGAACGCGATCGAGCGGGGTGTCTTGTAGCCGGCGAGGTGCTCGCGGGAGAACGCGATGACCTCATCGGCAGAAAGCTCCTCGCCAGGAGCGACCACGATCGTGGCGTGCACCAGTTCGCCCCATTCGTCGCTGGGAATGCCGAACACGGCGACGTCATAGATCTTCGGATGCTGTTCGAGCGCGGCCTCGATCTCCGCGGGGTAGATGTTCATGCCGCCGGAGATGATCATGTCGTTCTTGCGGTCGCAGATGTAGTAGTAGCCCTCGTCGTCGCGGTATGCGATGTCGCCGACCGTGTGCCACTCGCCCCGGCTCGCGGCCTCGTAGCTATCGGCTTGCTTGTAGTACTCGTTGAACACGCCGCCTGACCGGACGAACAGCTCGCCTGGATAATCGGGGCCGATGCCGGTAACCTCCTGCCCGTCGGCGTCGACCAGCATGATCTCGTTGTAAGGCGCGGGCTTGCCGCACGAACCAGGCTTGCGTAGCTGGTCCTTGGGCTCGAGCAGGCAGTTGACGCCGAGTTCGGTCGAGCCGTAGATCTCCCAGAGCGAGTCGGCGGGAAAGTCGGCGAGGTACGCCTGCTTGAGCGCGAAGCTCCATGGCGCGGCGTTCGCGATCATGCGCTTCATGCTCGTCTTGTCGTACCTGTCCTTGACCTCCTTGGGCAGGGCGCAGATCATGCGCACCAGCGCCGGGGCGGAGAACGTGGACGTGACCTTGTACTTGTCGACGAGGCGCAGCCAGTCCTCAGCGTCGAACTTGCGCTGCACGACGCACGTCTGGCCGAGCGCCTGTGCGATGAGCAAGAACGAGCCGGGGCCGCTGTGGTAGAGCGGGCCCGAGGTGATGTAGACATCGTCTGGCCGGTAACCGATGAACGTCACCAGGCCGATGACGACGTTCTCGTCTCTCGCGCGCCGGACCGCGCCCTTGGGCCTGCCGGTCGTGCCCGAGGTGTAGATCATCGTCCCGCCGCCCGCGCTCTGGTCCGCTTCTCCTGGCGGATCGGCCGACGCGGCTTCGACGATCTCCTCGCCGAGCATGCCGTCCGGGGCAGGTCCCCCGAACACCAGCACCGCCGTCAGCGACCCGGCCAGCCCTTCTTCACCTTCAGGAGGAGCGAACAGGTGCGCGTACTCGGCGTCGACGTAGGCGACCTTGGCATCGGAGTGGGCGATGATGTAGCGCGCCTCTTCGGCGGTCAGCCGGTAATTCAGCGGCACCGAGACCGCGCCGATCTTCGTCGTCGCGTTCATGCAGGCGACGATCTGCGGAGAGTTAGGGCCGCACCAGATCACCTTCTGGCCGGGGCCGGCGCCGAGTGAGGCCAGCGCGTTGCCGAGCCGGTTCGCGTGCGTCTCGAGGTCCGCGTACGTCCACGACACGATCTCGCCATCGGGACGGTCCTCGATGACCGCGACCTTGCCTGGCTGGCTGGCCGCGTAGACACTCAAGATGTCGGGCATTCGTCCCTTGTCCTTCCGCTCGGCGACTTGTCGTTCCTGCTGGTAGTTTGTCACGTCGTGCCCCGTGCGGCGCCCCTCTCGGGCACTGGCATGCCTTCGCCCGCGGCACCGCTCATCGGTGAGCGGGCGCGGGCGAAGGACGTGCGCGGGCTAGAACCAGCGGCGGGGCCGTGAGACCGCGCGGAAGACGGCGCCGACGATCAGGGCGGTGATGCCGAGTATGAACGGGATCGCCGCGCTGTTGGCGAACCTGGTGCCGCAGTCCGAGCCGCACAGGTAGCTGGCGGAGCCGGCCTGGACCACGACGGTGTTGATGATCTCGCTGCCAAGGAAGTAAATGCCTCCCGTGACGAGCAGGGCGCCGATGATCGCCATCACGACCTTGCCAGGGGCGACCGTACGCTGGCCGCCGAGGGCACCTGGGCCGCCGGGGCCGCCGAGGCCGCCCAGGGTTCCGACGCCGCCGGCCGGCTGGTTCCACGATGAGCCGCCGAACGAGGAGCCCCCGAACGAGGAGCCCCCGAACGGGGAGCCGGGAACCGTGCTTGACGGCACGCCGTCGGCCGCGGTCGGCCCGCCGAAGCCGCCAGCACCGCCGAAGCCGCCAGCACCGCCGAAGCCGGCGCTTCCGTAGCCGCCTCCGCCGTAGGTTGTCCCTGCCTGCACGATGCCGGCCGCGCCGCCGAAGCCAGTGCCGCCGTTCCTGTAGGAGACGAACCGGCGGATCGTCAGGGAGACCATGCTGATCAGCAAGACTATGCAGAAGAAGATCAGGTAAAGGCGGAGGTCGCCGCGGCTGACCGGGCTCTTGACGGCGGCCGACCCTGTCGCGCCTGTCGAGCCGGTGCCCGGCTGGCCGGCCGATTCCGGTCCGTCTGTGGCGCTGCTGAAGTTGGCGCCGCTCAGCTTCGCGCCCTTGAACTGCGCTCCGGTCAGCGTCGCCGCGGTGAAGTCGGCGTCGCTCAGGTTCGCGCCCTTGAAGCTGGCATCCTGAGCTGTCACTTCCTCCAGGTTCGCCTTGGACAGGTTCGCCTTGGACAGGTTGGCGTGGTTGAGTGTCACCTGCTCGAGGTTGGCCGATGTAAGGGTGGCACCGGACAGGTTCGCGCCGGTCAGCGTGGCCTGACCGAGCTTGGCCGACTTGAGGTCCGCGCCGGAGAGGTTGACGCCGCTCATCGTCGCCTGGATCAGGTTGGCACCGGCCAGGTTCGCGCCCGCCAGATCGGCGCCGGACAGAGTGGCCTGGCCGAGATTGGCGTTGCTGAGATTGGCGTTCTTGAGGTCGGCCCTGGTGAGATCGAACTGAACCAGGCTCAGTCCGCTGAGGTTGGACCCGGCCAGGTCGGCGCATTCCAGTCCGCTGGTACCCGTATAGGGAGCGATCGTGGCGGCGGTGATCTTCTTCCCTGCCAGGTGAGGTCCTGATCCCTGGGCGCAAGTAGCCGCCGGCGCCGCGCTGGCCGGGCCAGCCAAGGTCAGGCTCATGAGCGTGGTAAACCCGATCGCGCCGACCGCAAGCGCGCCTGCCAGCCGGCCACGGCGCCCGAGGCGTCCGCTGCCGCGCGTAACCAACATCATCGGCTCCTTAGCGAGGGCCCGCCGTTCACGGGCTCAGTGAAACTCGAACCCACGATAAGCAGCGAACAGGTGCCGCAGCAGCCTTCCTGACCACGTATATACGCAGGTGAGACCAGGAAGGGACTCAAGCGGGACTGAAACGCGTGCCAGGAGCGCTTTTCAGGCCAGGTCTGGCAATACATGCCGTCGTGGGCCACCCTTAGCACTATCGGAAGAGCCGTATCGGACAGGAGCCGGTTATGCGGTACGGGTATGCCAGGATGGCGCGTTCGGGTCTCGGTGCCGCCGTCACCGCAGCCGTGGCGCTGGTGGCCTCAGTCGCGCCGCTCGCGTCGGCTCAGGCCAGCTCGCCAAGGCAGGGAACGGTCACCGTCGGCCTGGGATCCAAGAGCATCGGCACCCTGCCCGCCCGCTACCTCGGCCTGTCATACGAGAGCGGCATCGCGGTGAACAGCGACGACTTCGACACCAGGGGAAACCTGGCCAAGTTGCTCGAAGACCTCGGGCCTGGCGTGCTCAGGTTCGGCGGCGTCACGGTGGACGAAGGATACGCCGGGGCGACGAAGGCGGCGCTCGCCGGGCTTACCCGCCTGACCGATAAGACAGGCTGGAACGTGATCTACACGGTCGACCTCGGCAAGTTCAGCGCCGCTGGCGTCACGCGCGACGCTAAGGCAGTCACCGCAGCCCTCGGCAGCCATCTCAACTCCATCGCCTGCGGTAACGAGCCCGACGGCTATACCAAGCACGGCATCCGCGCCAAGACTTACACCGAGGCCAAGTACCTGACCCAAGCGGCCGCCTGCATGAAGGCCGTGCACGCGGGTGCGAAGAAGGCGAAGATCGCCGGACCCGACACGTACCACCTTGACTGGCTCCCGCCCTACGCCGCGGCGGAGAAGGGCAAGGTCAGCCTCCTTACCGAGCACTACTATCCGCTGACGAACTGCAGCAAGCACAACCGCACCGCCGACGTCCTGCTGTCCAGGCAGACCGCGGCGACCGAGGCCACGACGATCAGCACCGCGGCGGTCTCCGCGAAGGCAGCGGGCGCGCCGCTCAGGATCACCGAAACCAATTCCGCGTCCTGCTCGGGCATCGAAGGGCTAAGCAACACCTACGCCGCCGCCCTGTGGGCCGTCGACTACCTGCTGATCGGTGCCGAGCAAGGCGCGAGCGGCATGAACTTCCACGGTGGCCTGTCCAAGAACTGCGACGGATACACCCCGCTGTGCGAGGTGAAGCGGCGCGAGTACCTCGCGCAGCCGGTCTTCTACGGAATGCTGTTCACCCACCTGCTAGGCACAGGCAAGCTGCTCCCTGTCAAGATCAGCTCGAGCCTTGACCTGGCTGCTCACGCGGTGAGGTCAAGCAGCGGTACCGTGCGCGTCGTCATCGAGAACCTGTCAGGCTCAGCCGCCGCGCTGAGTCTGGACGCGGGATCGGTGTCGGGCACCGCCTCGACCCAGAGCTTGACCGGACCCTCGCTGTCCGCGACCAGCGGAGTCAAGATCCAGGGCGCCTCTGTCCAGGCCGACGGCGCCTTCACCCCGGGAAAACCCTCCCGCCTCTCCTGCACGGCCGGCCAGTGCCCGCTCACCCTGGCCCCCGACACCGCCATCATCGTCACCCTGCCAGGCAAGCCGAAATAGCAGGGGCAGGCCCGCGCGTTGGGGGCGGACGGCGTTTCGGGGCTTTTGCGTGAGTACGAAAAATGAACCCGTACAGGGTCGCGGATTGCCCTCGACCCTGTACGGGTTTCCTATTCGCACAAAGGCCCAAACAGCCCAAAGGGCACAGAATTCGATAGCCAATCCGTACTGGGTCGCGGCCTCGGGGCCCACCCTGTACGGGTTCACTTTCCAGACGCACTCCCCCGGACGAAAAGCGGCGCCGAGGCATCACACTCAGCCGCCAATCGATCACGAACCGCTATCCCAGCTCACGCCTGGCTAACAATTCGACGTTTATCGCGGAGATTTCCGAGAGAATTGTTTCGGCGTGCCTGCCCGCGGCTAAGCAGTTCTCGACGACAGGGACCAGGGCTGCGGGCACATACCGCATGCCCCGGCGGCCGCGACGCGGAGTGAGGTAGGCGTAAGGGCCGTGCGGCTGACCGGCCGTGCACCGGCAGTCGGTCTTGCCGCACCGCCTGACCTGCTCTACCAGGGATCCGAGCAGCACCTGCTCGACGTCACCGAGGCTGGCCGCGAGGCCGCGACGACGCGCGAGCAGGTCCTCGGTCGACAGTTTGAGGAACTGAGACTTATGTGGGACCACCACACAAGACTAACCTTGACAGTCAATCGGACACAATGGATCGTTTCAGTCATAGCCACCTTGCGACACCCGAAAAGGTAGGTGCGGGCCGGCTTTCCTGACACATTTCACCACGGATTATGGCGTTAGCGAGCCCAAAGACGTTCTCCGAGAGGTCAACAACTGTGGTACAGGAAGCGGTAGCTAAACCACGGCATTATCGCTGCGTAGGTATCGGTGTCGGCCCGGCGAACCTGAGCCTGGCTTCCCTGATGCATCCGCACGCCGATATCCCGAATCTCTTCTTAGACAAGAAGGAGAGCTTCGGCTGGCACGACGGCCAGCAGATCCAGGGCACCACGATCCAGGTGTCCATGCTCAAGGACCTGGTCAGCCTCTCCGAGCCGACCAACGGTTTCTCCTTCCTCGCCTACCTGTGCGAACTCGGCCGCATCTACCACTTCCTCAACGCCCAGTTCGACTCGGTACCCAGGGAGGAATTCCGCAACTACATGGAGTGGGCTTGCCGCAAGAACGAGAACATCATGTTCGGACAGGAAGTGCTCTCCGTCGACTTCACGAACAGGTTCATGATCACGACCCGGTCGATGGCCGTCACCGCCGACAACATCGCGATCGGCGTGGGCGTCCAGCCCGCGCTGCCTGCCGCGGCCGGCCCGCACCTTGGTGACAGGCAGTTTCACGTCTGCGACTTCGTCGGCAAGTCGACGGGGCTTGGCGGCCTGAGGGTAGGAGTGATCGGCGGAGGCCAGTCGGGCGCGGAGGTCTTCCTCGACCTGATAAGCAGGCCAGGTTCCGATTTACCCCGCCGGGTCATCTGGATCTCCCGCCGCCCCAACTACCTGCCACTCGACGACTCCCCGTTCACGAACGACTACTACACGCCCAGCTACTCGGACTATTTCGCCAGCCTCGGACCGCTCACCAGGCACGGGCTGAACGCCAGGCACGTCCTGACCAGCGACGGCATCTCCGAGGCCACGTTGCGGCAGATCTACCAGCGCATTTACACTCGCCGCTTCATCGACGGCTACGCCGACCTGGTCGCGCTCTATCCGAACCGGACCGTCACCGACGTGAGCACCGCCCCGGCCCGTGCATGGAACCTCGCGCTCGCGCACAACGAGCACGACGCCATCAGGGAGAATGTCGAGCTAGACGTGGTCATCTGGGCCACCGGATATCGCCCGGCGCCGCTGACTTTCCTCGCGCCGATCGAGTCACGCCTGGAGCGG
>DATJLT010000338.1:0-3301 GCA_035509195.1 Streptosporangiaceae bacterium
CGGCGAGGGCGGCGGCCTCGCGGGTACGCCGGTAGTCGTGGTGGACCGGCTTCTCGCAGAGGACGTGCTTGCCTGCCGAGAGCGCGGCCCAGGAGATCTCGAAGTGCGGTCCGTTGCCCGTCACCACGTCGACCACGTCAATGTCCTCGTCGCTGACCAGCTCACGGTAGTCGGAGGTCGTCCGTGACACCCCGAACTTCTCCGCTGCCTCGGCCAGCGCCCCGGCGTTGGTGTCGGCAAGCGCCACGACCTCGGCCCGGCCGTCTCGCTGCCAGCCAGGGATATGCGCCCGCTGCGCCCACCGTCCCGCCCCCACGACCGCCACCGCGAGCTTGCCTGATCCCATCGTCTGATCCCTTGTTAGTAGCCAGCAGAAACGTCGAACACGTTGCGGAGCGGCCGCCCGGCCAGCCAGTTCCGCAGGTTGCCGGTAAACAGGTCGGTGATCAGCTTGTTCTCGGCCGCGACGGTCGACGCCGAGTGCGGGGAGATCAGCACGTTCGGCATGTCCCATAGCGGCGAAGAGGACGGCAGCGGCTCGGTCTCGAACACGTCGAGGCAGGCTCCGCCGAGGTGCCCGGACCTGAGCAGGTCGATCAGCGCGGACTCGTCGATCACCTGCCCGCGCGCGATGTTCACGACCACGGCGCCCGGTCTCAGCGACTCGAGTTCGGCCCGCCCGATCAGGTGAAACGTCCGCTCGGTGAGCGGGCAGGCAAGCACGAGCGCGTCGGCAGACGGCAGAACAGAGGCGATGTCCTCGTCGGCGACGTAGGAGGAGAGCCCTTCCACGCCCGCGTATGACCGGCCGGGACGTCCCGCCCCGATCACGGAAACCCCGGCGGCATCGAGCAGTTTCGCCACCTCGCGCCCGACCCCGCCGAGCCCGACGACCAGCGCCGTCGACCCCCGCAGTTGCGACGTGGTGTGCCGCTCCCAATGGTGCCCGGCCTGCCAGCGCGCGAGCACAGGCACGCCCTTCGCGAAATAGAGCAGCCCGAACAGCGCGAACTCGGCCAGCGGTACCCCGTGCACCCCGGCGGCGGTGGTGAACACGATCGGCGTCTTGATCAGCCCGGTCCGCTCGAGCAGCCCGCCAATGCCCGCGCTCGTGCCCTGCACCCAGCGCAGCGATGGGCAGTTCACCGCCATCTCGCCCGGTGCCTGCCAGTCGAAGTCAAAGCTCACGTCCGCCTGCGCCCGCAGTTCCGCCCACCGCTCCAGGCCGGCCTGGTCCAGGTCCCGCTTGATCCCACCGTGATCACAGGGGTAACGGGGAACGGGCAGCAGTTCTGGCGCGTAAAGCACCAGGACCCTCGGGTCCACGGAGGCGATCCGCTCCACGTGCTCGGCCTCGAGCGGCGACGCGATCAGCACGCGGATCTCGCCGCTCTGCGACCCCGCGTCCTGGTCGGCAGCTTCCATGAGGTGTCGCCGCGGGTCAGTCATGGGCGGGGTTCCTTGTCGGTCGAGGGCTCTGGCCGCGGCGGCGAGCAGCATCGATGACCCGTTGATGCTGCTGCCCCAGCGAACGCGACGACAACGCTGGCCCGTTGATGCTGTTCCAGCGACATCGGTGGAAGTTCGTTGCTGTAGCCGCCGCGAAGTGAACAGCATCGGTGGCTTGTTGTTGCTGCTGGCCAGGGTCGGCCTCTGGGGGCCGGGGGGTGCGGCCGGGGGGTGCGGCCGGGGTGCCGGACCGCGATGTCGTGATGCGGTGAGCCGCCAGTCACCTGAGAACCCCCTCCCGCGCTTGTCTCAATCACGTAAATCCTGGGTTACAACCGACAGACGATTGTCGACAGTCAACGAATATCTCAGGTCTGACGAGTCTCGTCAAGGCAGGTCCGTGCCATGATTATCCTGATAAATTAGGTAATACCAGTGCAGAACTAGGTCCGTGTCCGGCCTCAGAGCGGGACACGCAGGCGATACCGGTCTATTGACCTCGGTCCGGTACCTACCTACAGTTAGACCACGCTGTCGACAATCGACACTGTGCTTGCGGCAGACGCCGCTTGCGGAAGACGCGCTCGCAAAAAGACAACTGTGCCAGTCGAAGACATAGGGGGTGCGCCATGCTTCGCGCTCATCGGCTAAGTACATCGCTGAGCCTCGGCCTGGTCGCCATTGCCGTGGCCGCCGCCGGATGCTCGAGCTCTAGTAGCGGTTCGGGCGGGTCGTCAGGGGGATCAACCTCTGCGGCCGGCAGCAACACCCTGGTGATCGCCAACGCCGTCCGGGTAGACACGCTTGACCCAGAGGCCAACTCGGTCAACGAGTCCATCTGGATGGACCAGAACCTTTACAGCCGCCTGCTCCAGCCGAATGCCACGGGGACCGCTCTCCTCCCGGATCTCGCTTCCTCATGGACCGTCGCGCCCAACGGCCTCACCTATACCTTCCACTTGCGCACCGACGCCAAGTTCTGCAACGGCCAGGCGGTGACCGCCAGCGACGTCGTCTACTCCGTTGACCGCTCACGCAAGTTCTCAGGCGGCTGGGGCTTCCTGCTCACCGCCGTCAAGACCATCACCGCCCCGAACTCGCACACCGTCGTGTTCACGCTGTCGCAAAAGCACGCGCCGCTGCTCGCCGACCTGGCCATGTACGCGTACTCAGTGGTGCCGCAGAAGGAAGTCAGCTCAGAGGGCAGCAAGTTCTTCCAGCACCCGATCGGCAGCGGCCCGTTCTGCGTCACCGCCTACCACCCGGACAGCGAGGTTGACCTCAAGGCCAACCCGTACTACTACGGCACCAAGCCGAAGATCAAGGAAGTCAAGTACCTGATCGTTCCCGATGACAACACCCGCGTCCTGATGCTGGAGAGCAAGAAGGCCGACGTCATCGAGAACCCGCCAGGAAACCTCACCACTCAGATCGACAACACCCAGGGCCTGCACGTGGACCTGTTCCCCTCGACCAGGGTCGACTTCATCCAGCTTGACGAGCACTTCGCGCCGTTCAAGAAGCAACTCGTCCGCGAGGCCATCAACTACGCGATCAACCGCCAGGCGATCGTCAAGCTCGCTTACCAGGGCGACGCGATCCCCGGCGCCTCGTTCATGCCGTACAAGATGGAGTACTACGACTCGGCGATCAAGCCGTACCCCTACGACCCCGCGAAGGCCAAGAAGCTGCTGGCGCAGGCTGGTTACCCGCACGGCTTCAACGCCTTCATGATCACGGTCAGCGGCGACGTCGCCGGCCAGGCCGAGGCCGTCGTCGTCAAGTCCGAGCTCGCCCAGGTCGGGATCAACCTGTCGATCCAGTCCTACGAGCTGCTGACCGCCTACTCCAA
>DATJLT010000339.1:0-13481 GCA_035509195.1 Streptosporangiaceae bacterium
TGAAAGACATCGGCAAAGGCGGGATGGGGAAGGTCTGGCTGGCCGACGATCTGGTGCTGCGCCGTCCCGTCGCCCTGAAGCAGCTGCTTCCTCAGTTCGGCCATGCGGAGTTGCGCGAACTAAGGGACAGGGCGCTGATCGAGGCTAGAGCGCTGGCTGCGGTTAACCATCCCAACGTGGTCCGCATTTACGACGTGCTGACCGTCGGCGACGACCCCTGGCTCGTCATGGAGTATATCGAGGGCCGCTCACTGTACCACATCATCAGGGACGAACGCCCCGATGAGCGGGCTATAGCCAGAATAGCGCTGCCCGTACTCAATGGCTTGTGCGCGGCTCATGGCTGCGGAGTCATTCATCGGGATGTCAAGCCGACGAATATCCTGCTCGCGGACAAGGGCCGCGCCGTATTCCTCGTTGACTTCGGCATTGCGAAGATCGACGGTGAGACGACGATCACGAAGTATCCGGGAGGAACGCCGGGGACCGTAGACTATGTCGCGCCTGAGCGGCTGCGCGGGGAAGTGGCTGACGCGGCCTCTGACCTCTGGGCACTTGGCGTGACCATGTTCTTCGCCCTCGAGGGCTACTCACCCTTCTTGCGCGCGGGGCATGAGGCGACTAGGTGGGCCATTCTCTCGGAGAGAACACCGGAGCTCAGCACCACGGGCAGGCTGGCGAACCTCGTGGTCAGGTTGCTTGACAAGGATCCCGAGCGGCGAGCTAGGGCGGATGAAGCCGGGCACGAACTGCGTGCCATCGTCGACGATCCGCAGGTTCCGCTTCGCCTGTCGCAGCAGCCAACCACGAACGTGATTGCCAGGGCAGACGGGTCTTTGTCCGCACCGTCCCGGTTTCGGTCCACGCCCGCGAATTCAGCGGAGCCGCCGCTCAATCAGACCCAGCTCGATGATGCCCGTGAGGCGATCAGGAGAGCGAGCCCTGAGTCGGGCGCGGCGATGCTGCTCGCCATGCCGGAAGAAAAGGCCGCCCAACTTCTGGCAGGCATGCACTCCAGGGAAGCGGGATCGCACATCCAGGCGATCGCGGCCCACAGGCGATCCGCAGCGGGGGCAATTCTCAAGATCCTCTCTTCTAGCGGGGCAGGTCACGCCGTCGATTACGTCAGTGCATCGGTCGTGGCGTCCGTGCTGGCCGACATGCAGGTCCTGGAAGCGGCCCGGATCCTCAGCCGCACGAGCGCAAGAACCGCGGCGCAGGTCATCATGATTTTGCCCGACAGCACCTCAGTGAGGTTCATTAAGGCGATGCCCACCAAGCAGGCGGGCCTGATGCTCAACTTCGTCTGGCCTAGTACGGTCAAGCGTCTTTTCGACGCGTCGGACGAAGTGAGACGCAAACTTGAGAACGAGCTTGACCCGGCGCTGCGTACTCAAGTCCGTCGCCTCCAGTGATCTGTACGGTGCGGTGGGTCGTGGCCTCCCACCGGCGACCAGGTAAGAGGCCTGAAACCGGACATTAGACCAGTAAGCGATGTCATGTTCTTGTGATTTTGCGCGACCCAGAAGCGCTCTATAGTGAGCAGGTGGCGACCGAGCGTACTATGTCACCCCATGCCGCCCCGGCACTTGTTGTCCGTGCCGGGGGTTCCGATCGCACCCTGACTCCTGAGCGCAGCTACAAGATAGGCCGCGACCCGCGGAGCGACATTGTCGTGGCCGATCCCAGGGTTTCCTGGGAGCACGCGGTCCTGCGGGTCGCCAACGGTCAGTGGATGCTGGAGGACGCGGGCAGCACGAACGGTACCTTCGCTGGCTCGCAACGGATCAGCCAGTTCGCCATCGCCTCTTCCTGCAAGGTCTGGCTCGGCTCGGCCGGTGACGGCCCTGTCGTGTACTTCTCTGTCGGGCAGGTGCCAGCCGAGCCCGGCCAGGGCACTCAGCTAGTCACGCCTGAGGCCGGGCTGCCGACCGAGCGCCGGTCGGGTCCGTCGCGCCAGCCCAGTCAGGTCATGCGGCTGCCGACGAAGGTGCTGCGGATCGGCCGGGCATCGGACAACGACATCGTCGTTACTGACCTGCTGGTCTCGCGCCATCACGCCGAGTTCCGCAAGCTCGCCGGCGACGGCTACGAGATCGCCGACCTCGGCAGTTACAACGGCACCTACGTCAACGGCCAGCGGATCACCTCGGCGCGGGTGAACGAGCGCGATGTCATCGGCGTCGGCAGCGCCAGTTACCGCATGGTCGGTGACCATCTGCAGGAGTTCATCGACACCGGCGACATCTCGCTTGACGCCCGCGGCCTCACGGTCAGGCTCCCAGGCGGCAAGGTGATACTCGACGATGTCAGCTTCCCGCTCGGCGAGCGCTGCCTGCTCGGCGTGATCGGGCCGAGCGGCGCGGGCAAGTCGACCCTGCTCGGCGCGCTGACCGGCCTGCGGCCGGCGACCCAGGGCCCTGTCTTTTACGACGACCGTGACCTTTATGCCAGCTATGAACAGCTCAGGCACCGCATCGGCCTGGTCCCGCAGGAGAACATCCTGCACACGCAGCTTTCCGCACGCAAGGCGCTCGGCTTCGCCGCCGAACTGCGGTTCCCTAAGGACACGAGCAAGGCCGAGCGGGAACGCCGGATCGAGGAGGTTCTCAGCGAACTCGCACTGACCAAGCACGCCGACACCCGCACTTCTTCGCTGTCAGGCGGCCAGCAGAAACGCGTCAACGTGGCGCTCGAACTGCTGACTAAGCCGTCGCTGCTGTTCCTCGACGAGCCGACCTCAGGCCTTGACCCCGGTCTTGACATGCAGGTGATGGACATGATGTCCGGCCTGGCAAGGGACGGCCGCACGGTCATCGTCGTCACGCACAGCGTGGCCAACCTGCACGTGTGCGACCGGCTGCTCGTGCTGGTGCCCGGCGGGAAGGTGGCCTACTTCGGCCCGCCGGCAGAAGGCCTCAAGCACTTCAGGCAGCCAAGCTGGGCCCACGTGTTCCGCGCGTTCGAGGACGAGGCGGACAGGGACTGGGCAGGGGAGTACCGTGCCTCGGCTTACCACCAGCAGTACGTCAGCCCGGCGACGGGGGACTCTACTCAGCGGGTGCTGCGCCGCCAGGCTTTCGCTGTCATGCCGCCCCCGCCGCCTTCAGACCGGCTGTCACAGCTAGGCACGCTGGTCAGGCGCTACCTCGCGGTGATCGGCTCTGACCGCAACTACGCTGCCGTCATCGCGCTGCTGCCGGTCATACTCGGCATCGTAGTCAGGGTCATTCCCGACCCGCATGGCCTGGTCGCCGTGCCCGGCGGCAACGGCAACGCGATCCAGGTGCTGCTGATCCTGATCATGGCTGCCTGCCTGACCGGCGTGTCCAACGCGGTCAGGGAAATTGTTAAGGAACGGCCGATCTATACCCGAGAACGGGCGGCCGGCCTTTCTGTCGGCGCTTACCTGTGGTCCAAGCTGGTCGTGCTCGGCGTGATCAGCGCCGTGCAGGCGGTAGTTCTCGTGCTGATCAGCCTGGTGGGCCGGCCTTTGCCGCCGCATGGTGCCCTGTTCGGTCCCTTCCCGCTAGAGGAGATCATGGCGGCGATCGCGGTACTCGCCGTGGCGTCTATGACGGCCGGGCTGCTGATCTCGGCGGCCGTGAACTCCTCGGATAAGACCCTGCCGCTGATGGTGGTCGTTGTCCTTGTCGAGGTCGTGCTCAGCGGCGGCGTGTTCAGGCTGAACGGCAAGGCCGGCCTCGAGCAGGTCGCCTGGCTGTCGCCATCAAGGTGGGGCTTCGGCGCGGCGGCGTCGACCACGAACCTGAACGCGGTGACGCCGCCTCCGCCCGGCTCAGGCCCCGACCCGCTGTGGAATCACAACGCAGGTACGTGGCTGGTCAACATGTTCCTGCAGGCCCTGCTTGGAGCGGCGTTCGCGGCGATCACCTGGTACCGGCTCGACCGCTCAGGACCCGGCCGGCGGAGGTAGCGCGGTTTCGCTGGCGCTTGGCCGCAGGCGGCGCCACCGCGGTCTCCTGCCCGGCGAGACCGGCAAGCAGCGCCGCGATGTCCAGCGCGGCTGCCGGGCGCCCGAGCCTGGCCGATGCCGCCCGCATCGTGTCGAGCCTGGCAGGATCTTGCCGCAGTTCGTCGAGCTTGGCGACCAGGCCGCGCACCGTGGGCTGATAGCAGCCCGCCCCTGCCCTGGTCACGTACTCGACGTTGCCGTGCTCCTGCCCAGGCACGAACGAGGTAAGGATCAGCGGCGCCCCGCAACAGGTGGCCTCGGCTATTGTCCCAGGACCCGCCTTGCTGACCACGACGTCGGCGGCGTGCAGCCAGTCGGCCATGTTGTCGACGAAGCCCTTCACGACCAGCCGCCCTTCTGACTTGCCTGCCAGCGAGGACAGCCGCCGCCTGGCGATGCCGTTCCTGCCGCACAGCGCCACGACCTCGACGTCAGCGAGGCGGCCGATGATCGCGGCGGCCCGCCGCACCAGGTCACCAGAACCTTCCGCCCCGCCGAGCACGACGACGAGGAACCTGTCGCCGCTGAGCCCGAGCGAGTGGCGCATCGCCGCCCGGCTGCCGAGTTCTGATGGCCGGGTGCCGAATTCGGCCCGCACAGGCAGCCCGAGGTTGGTGAGGCGCTCCCGCGCGATCCCGTCGAGCTGGCACCTGGCCTGCACGGCCGCGGAAGGCACCACGATCTGATCGACGCCGTCGTACCGCCAGGCCGCGTGCGGCCTGATCAGGTCGGTGATGACCGTGACGACCGGCGTCAGCGGCAGCCTCGCCTTCCTCGCGCGCACGGCTGGCCGCGAGGTCATCCCGTGAAAAGACACGATCAGTGCCGGGCGGTGCCTGGCCACGGCCATGTCAACCATCTTGTACACGGGCGCGAACAGCGCACGCTCGTACAGCCAGAACGTGAGCCTGGTATTCGACGTGTGCCAGATCGCCCCCCACAGCCAGGGAGTCAGCCTGATCCCCGGCCCGTAAAGAGCCGTCACCCAGCGCAGGCGGGCCGGCGCGTCGCGCCGGCGGAGCGGGTCTTCGATGACCGGCGCGAACCGTCCGGGGAAGCTGAGCTCGAGTGCCTGGCCGACGGCCAGGGCCGCGCTCCGGTGGCCGCCGCCGGTGTCGGAGACCAGAAATAGCAAGGGCACGCGAGCGTCGTCATCGTGCTTCATGGTAAGCACCTGGCCTTATGCTGCCGCTCGAAGGTATTTTCCGGCCATGAGAGCGTAAACCGACTCCCATTGGGCTAGCGTCGAATCCTGCCCGTGCCTGGCGATGATGCGCAAGCTTTCCCTGCCCATCCGCAGCCGCGCGTCCTTGTCGGCGTTCAGTTCGTCGAGGTAAGAAGCAAGCTCGCTGCTCTGGCCGCGGCCGAACAAATAGCCGTTGGCACCGTGACTGACCAGTTCGGAGAGCGCGTACGCGTCCGCGGCGACGACCGGCAGTCCAGATGCCATGGCCTCCATCGTGACCAGGCTCTGCAGTTCTGCCTGCGAAGCAATCGCGAACACGTCGCCGAGCCGGTAAATGCCAGGCAAGTCGGCGTCGGGCACGTGCCCGAGAAAGGTGACCCTGTCCGCTGTTCCCTGGCCGGCGACCATGGCGTGCAGAGCCGCTTCCTGCGGACCGGCACCGACGACGACAAGCTGACACTCGCACGCTAGCCGCCCGGCGGCAGCGAGCAGCACGTCAAGCCGCTTCTCCGGGCTCAGCCTGCCGACGGAAAGGACCACTGGTCGGCCGAGCCGAAGGCCGTACCGGGCGGCGAGCGCGGGATCGGCCGGGCCGGGCCGGAACTTGCGCAGGTCAACACCGTTGGAGATGACCTGCGACGGTGCCTGGAGACCGCGCTCGGCCAGGAGCCTGAGCGCTGTCGTGCTCGGTGCGGTGACGTAGCCGCAGCGGTTGGCGAAGCTGACTACCCACGAGTAGAACCAGGAAGTCAGGAGCGGCGAGCCTTCGCCGGCCGTCCCGGCGAAGTTGGCTGGCAGATAGTGGTTCGTATACACCACAGGCACGCTGGTGCGTGCTGCCTGCCAGTTCGCGAGCACTCCGAGCACAACCGGCGAGTGGATGTGCACCACGTCTGGTGCGGCGGCGCAGATGTGCCTGCGAATCGCGCGGACCGGTATCGTGGCCACCCGCATGCCCGGATACCAGGGCCAGCGGAGCGAGCCGAGGTAGCGGACCCTGGTCTGCCCCTCCATCGCGGCCGCGCTCCGCACGCCCGTGCTTGGTGCGAGCACTGTCACTGAGTGCCCGCGCTGCGCCAGTCCGGTCGCCAGGCTCCTGGTGACCGCAGGTACCCCGCCTACCATGGGGGCGTACTGGTCTGTGACCACAATGATTCGCATAGCGGGGACATCAGCCATGGACAGGCCACGCGGAAGACGCCCGCCATGGCGGCATGAGCGGGGTCGTTTTCCCGATAGTCGTCATGACTGCGAAGGTTAACCGCCTTGGTGGACACGTAGCTGAACAACAGCCCGAGCGGAAGCGGCCGGACGGTGACATGAAGCAGGGGCGCGGGTGTCCTGACGCTCGGCCTGGCCGTCGGCCCGCTCGCCGGTCGATCCTGA
This sequence comes from Streptosporangiaceae bacterium, assembly GCA_035509195.1. Taxonomy (GTDB): domain Bacteria; phylum Actinomycetota; class Actinomycetes; order Streptosporangiales; family Streptosporangiaceae; genus Chersky-822. The sequence goes on from DATJLT010000339.1 coordinate 6,549, forward strand.
TTGACGCGCGGGTCAACGGCATGCCTGGCGCGTACGGGCTGGCCAGGTCGGCGATGCGGCTGGCCGAGCACCTGGCGGGGGTACCGGCCGACTTGGCCGTACTTGCCCTGGTGAACCCGGCGCGTGAGCAGTTGTATTCGCTGTCCAGGCTGTCGGAGAGAGCGGAACTGATCGCCACTGGAATCACCTTCGGTGCCGTTCACCGCTCACTTGGCCTGGCGCGCCTGATCCGCGCCGCCAATGCCGCCGTGCTTTACGCCCCCTACCCCATGTTCCTGCCGCTGCTGTGCCCCTGCCCTGTCGTCGTTACAGCCCACGACGCCACGGTCGAAAGCGACCCCGCGTTCGCCGGAAGCCGGCGTCGCCAACTCGGATTCAAGATCGTCACCGGTGCCTCGCTGCACCGTGCAAGCGCTGTCACTACCCCGACAATGTCAAGTTCTTTTCTTCTCCGCCAATTTTATCCGGGCACTCGAAACCTGACAGTGATCCCGAACGGGGTTGACGCTGATGCGTTCACGGCCGTATCAGGAGCGGCGGTCGCCGAGGGCAGGCGGAGGTACGGCCTGCCCGAGCGATTCGTGCTCGCGGTCGGAGCGCACCGGCCGCATAAGAACTACGAGACGCTGCTCAAGGCGATGAGCCTGATGCCAGGCGACGTGCCCCTGGTCATCGTCGGCTGCCTTGATCCCGCTTTCAGGTCGCCCGTTCCCTCGCTGGTTGACTCGCTCGGGCTAGCAGACAGGGTGAGGCTGGTGCCTGCCGTCGGCGATGACTGGCTGCCAGCGCTATACCGCGCGGCCTCGGCCTTCGCGCTGCCATCACTCGCCGAAGGATTCGGGCTGCCAGCACTCGAGGCGATGGCGGCCGGGGTTCCGCTCGTGGCCAGCGACATTCCCGTGCTGAGGGAAGTGTGCGCCGGCGCGGCGGCGCTGGTGCCGCCACGTGATGCGGCCGCCTGGGCGGCGGCGCTGACCACGGCGCTGGCAGGCGGCCACGCCGTAGCCGAGCGCGTCCGCGCCGGAGCGGCCGTGGCCGCCGCTGCGACCTGGGAACGCGGCGGCCGTGCCCTCGGCGAGTTGCTCACGGCGGTGGCGCGGTCGCACTGATGGGGCGGCGATGCTGTCAGGCGTGGTGGTTGAGCGCGATGGCGAAGGCGTGGAGGGCGCCCGGGCCGCTTCCGATAGCGGTCGGGTCGATCGTGGTCAGGTTGCTTACCATCACGGGGACATCGCTGTTGGCACTGCCAGCGTTGCCCAGTTCGCCGTCAATGCCCGCGCCCCAGGCGAAGACCTGGCCTGCGGTGGACAGGGCATAGCCGTCGTCGCAGCCCGCGCTGATCGCCTTGACCTTGATCGTCGTGGGAAGCATGACGCCGACCGGCTTGAGTTCTGTGGCGCTGCCGCCGTCGCCTAGCTCGCCGAACCCGTCATATCCCCAGGCGAGGACGCCTCCCTTGGAGAACAAGGCGATGGTGAAGTTGCAGCCGGCGAAGATGCTGGTGATCGTGCCAGGGCCCGAGCCGCGGAACAGGAAGGTGATCAGGACGGGGACGTCCTGGTTGTTCGTGTTGCCCGTGCCAAGCTGCCCGTCGGCGTTGAGGCCCCAGGCGAACAGGCCATCGGAGGTGAGGGCGAGGGTGTAGTCGCAGCCGGCGGAGACTCCAGTCGCCTTGGCGCCGGCCGGCAGCTTGACCAGGACCGGCTTGCTGCGGGTCTTGTGCGTGCCGTCGCCGAGCTGGCCGAATCCGTTCGCGCCCCAGGCGTAGAGCTTGCCAGAGGCAGTGACGGCCAGATTATGGGCACAGCCCGCGCTGATGGCCTTGACCTTGGTGCCCTTGGGAAGGCTGACCCGCACCGGGGAGGCGGAGTTCTTGGTCTTGCCGTCGCCGAGCTCGCCTGCCTGGCCGATGCCCCAGGACAGCACGGTCCCCGCCTTGGTCAGCGCGATCGTGTCCTCGCAGCCGGCCCGGACGGCCGTGACCTTAGTGCCCTTCGGCAGCTTCACGCTGACCGGGGTGGTGCGCTCATTGAACGTGCCGTCGCCGACCTGGCCGAAGGTGTTGTTTCCCCAGGCCAGCAGCGTGCCCGACTTGGTCAGCGCGACGCTGTGGTCGCAGCCGGCCCTGATCGAGGTCACGGTGACCCCGGCAGGGATCTTCACCTTGACCGGAGTAAGCGCGTCGAGGGTGCCGCTGCCGCTGCCGAGGGAGCCGTCGTCGTTGGTACCCCAGCCCCTGACCGTGTAGGCGGAAGCCGTGACTGCGGTTCGCGGCGTCCCGGCCGCGCTGGCGGCGACCACGGGCGAGACCAGCGTTATCGCAGCGGCCGTTGCTGCCGTGAACAGGAGCTTCATAAGGTGATATTGAAACCTGGCTGCCTGGTAATTGGCTGGGAACGCCATGAGAAGGCTACTACGGTGCCGATCATGACGTTATCGGTCCGGACGTCGGAGCCGGTGACCTGGCGGGCGTACGACGGCGGCGAAGCCGCAGGGACCGTGTGCGCCTTTCTCCGCCCTGATCACCGCTGGTTCGCATGGTTCGAATCGTGCCGTGACGACTGCTATCAACCGCTGATCGAGATGGTCGCCGCAGACCTGGGCCGTGACCTGCTGACCACCGTTGACGAGGCCGACGAGGCGGGGCTGGCACGGCTGACCGCGATCGGGTTCACCGAACTGCGCCGCGAGGGGCTCTACGTGATTCCAGCGCGGCCGGACAATGGCGGCGCTGAAGTGCCCAGGGCACTCGAGGTGATCTCGGCCAGCGCAGCCGGCGAAAGCAAGCTGCGCCGGTTCGACGACGAACTGCGGGCCGACGTGCCAGGCAGCGACGGGTGGACCTGGGACCCTGACGACTTCCACGAGGAAACGTACGACTCGCGTGAGTTCGACCCGGCTACATACCTGATCGGCGTGGATAAGGCCGGCGGCCAGTATGCGGGGCTCGCCAGGATCTGGATGCGGCCCGAGTCCGCCAGGCTCGGGCTGATCGCTGTCGCGGCGCCTTACCGGCGCCGCGGGCTCGCGCGTGCGCTGCTCGGAAGGACGCTCGCGGCCGCAGCCGCGCAAGGGCGTACCGAGGTGACGGCCGAGGTCGACGACACGAACCTGGCGTGCGCCGCCTTGCTGGCCGGCTTCGGCGGGCGGCGGGTGGGCGGGACGGTCGAGCTTGTCAGGGCACAGGCTGCGTAAGGCCTGGCCGCCGTATTCCGGGCTGCGAGGGCACAGTGCCGGGGCAAGCAGCATCGATGGCCCTGCGTTGCTATTGGCGGCCAGGATCCAGCGACAACGATGGCCGCCTGATGCTGTACCAGTGACATCGCCGGGACTTCGTTGCTGTAGCCGGGACCGGGCGGACAGCATCGGTGGACATCTGATGCTGCTGGCCGGGGTGTGCGGGGCGGGCGGAGGGCCGGGGCGAGTGCCTGAGTGGTGGCCGGGCGGGGGGTTTGCCCGGTTACGGGCGGGCGGCGGGCGATGCCGTGGTGCCGGGAACTGCCGAGCACGCCTGGCAGGATGTCATGGATGAGTTTCGCGCGCAGGTTCCTGCCCATCGACGCCAGCACGGGGGGCGCGGTCTTCGACCGCGAGGGCACGCCAAGCGAGGTACTGTTCACGCTCGGCCCGCCGCTACGCGGCCTGGCCCTGAGCGAGATCGTGACGGCCAGGATGCGCCGTGGCTAGCGTTCCGCTCGCGGTTCTGGACCTGGTGCCGATCACGTCGGGGTCGAGTGCGGCGCAGGCACTGCGCAACAGCATCGACCTGGCCAGGCAGGCCGAGCAGGCTGGCTACGCGCGTTACTGGTTCGCCGAGCACCACTTGCATCCGGGGGTGGCCGGCACTTCGCCCCCCGTCCTGCTTGCCCTGACCGCTGACGCCACGTCGACGATCAGGATCGGCTCGGGCGCCGTGCAACTCGGGCACCGCACCGCCCTTTCGACGGTCGAAGAGTTCGGGCTGATCGACGCGCTGCACCCGAGTCGGCTTGACCTCGGACTTGGCCGGTCAGGCGGACGGCCCAAGGGCCAGCGGCGCACGACGGCCGATCAGCCGCCCGCCAGGCACCGAACCGCTAACGGGCTGCTTATCCCTGCGCCGCACTCGAACGAGCGGCTCGCCAAGGCGCCGCTGCTGGCGCTGCAGCGCCAGTTGCTTCAGCTACCGAACGCCCAGCCGCAGAACTACGCAGAACAGGTCGATGACATCATCGCGCTGCTGGCTGGCCGGTACCGGTCTGCCGACGGCGCAGAAGCGCACGCCATTCCGGGAGAAGGGGCTGACGTGCAGATCTGGATACTGGGCAGCAGCGGGGGAGAGAGCGCTAACGTCGCAGGCGAGCGAGGACTGAGGTTCGCCGCCAACTACCACCTCAGCCCGGCCAGCGTGATCGAGGCCGCCGAGGGTTACCGGGGCGCGTTCCGTCCTTCTGCCGTGCTGGCCGCGCCTTACCTGAGCGTGTCCGCCGACGTCGTGGTCGCGAAGGATCAGGCCACCGCGCGCGAGCTCGCGGCGGGCTACGGGCCGTGGGTGCGAAGTGTCAGAACCGGAGAAGGCGCGATCGAGTTCCCCGCGCCCGCGGAGGCCAGAGCGCACCAGTGGACCGACGAGGACAGGGCGCTTGTCGCCGACCGGCTAGACACCCAGTTCACCGGCTCTCCCCGGCAGGTCGCTGACGACCTGGAAAGGCTGCGCGACGCGACCGGCGCCGATGAGCTCATCATCACGACCATCACCCACGATCATGCCGACCGGGTCAGGTCGTATCAGCTGCTGGCCGAAGAATGGAGCAGAAGGTGAGCGTCACGGTGGCTGCCGCCCCCAACTGGGAAGATCGGGTGCGCTATCCGACCGCTGTCTTCCCAGTTACCGAGACGGGAACCGCCCGCTGCCCGGCCGGCCGGCTGGCGGCATTAGGATTGCGAGGGACACTGACCGGGGTCGTTGGTCGTGGCCCAGGGAGAGCGTTCGGAGCACGCGTTGCTTGAAGAGGCGGTACTGAACTCGCCGGCCGAGGAGACGGACTCGGGTGGCTACCTTGATCTGCTGAAATACGATGCGGAGCCAGCCGAGCCTGCCGATGGCCGGGCCGCGAGGTCGCATCGCACCAGGCGGGCGATCATCAACGCGATGCGGGCACTGCACGCCGAGGGCGACCTGCGCCCGACCGCTCCGAGGATCGCCGAGCGGGCCGGGGTCTCGCTGCGAACGGTCTGGCAGCAGTTCACCGACATGGAGGCGCTGCTGGTCGAGTCCGTCAAGCGCGACTCAGAGATCCTGCGGTCCCTGGTGCGGAAGATCGAGCCCGATCGCCCGCTCGCAGACCGGATCGACACGTTCGTGAGTCAGCGTGCCCGCGTGCTCGAGGAAATGACGCCGACCTGGCGCGCGGCCAGCATGTCCCGCCCGACGTCTGCCGAGCTTCGCTCTGATCACGGTAAGAAGCTCGCGGCCGGCCGGGCCGAGCTTGAGCTGGTATTCGCGCCGGAGTTCGGCAAGCTCCAGGGCAAGCAGCGGGACCAGCTTGTCGAGGCACTGCACGCGATCAGCATCTGGTCGTTCTGGGAGTCGCTGCGTACCGACCTCGGGCTCAGCCCGCTCAGGGCCAGGGAGCTTGTGCGCAACACGTTCGCAGCGCTCTTCACGCAGGCGGGGTTCCCGCTCGCGGCCTGACGCCCGCCTATTGAACTTGCACGCGGCGTGCAGATATCTTGACCTCACCGTCAAGGGTCTTCCTGGCCCGTCAATTCAACATTGGTGAGGTCCACATGAGTGCGACCGCAGAGGGCGTGGTTTCTAACCCCCGTTCAGGAATGTCGTTCCTATGGCGCCGCCAGCTCGATTCTTACCCGGACACCGGTGCGCGGATCTGGTTCCTGGCGATCACCGTTCTGGCCACCATCATGCTGTACTACGAGCTGTACGTCGGCGGCTCCGTGTCAACGCTGATCCTGGCCAATCTGCACATGAGCTTCACGTTCTTCGTCACGACGCTTGCCTTCGGCAACTTGCTCGGCGCGTTCGGCTCGCTCTTCGCAGGGCTCACTGACCGGCTCGGACGCGCCAATCTGGTCGTGGTGGGGCTGTTGTTCACCGGCGTATTCGTGGCCTTTATCATCCCCGCTGCGACCAGCAAGTGGACGTACACGATCGAGAACTTCGTGGTCGCGATCGTTGAGGGAATCTGCCTCGTCGCCACTCCAGCGCTGATCCGTGACTTCTCGCCGCAGGTTGGCCGTGCGACCGCGATGGGCTTCTGGACTAGCGGCCCGGTCGTCGGCAGCCTGGTCGTGGCGGTCGTCGGCAGCGCCACGATCTCCGCGACCATCACCGCCGCCTCCGACCCGCGATTCTGGACGCACGAGTACCGCATCTGCGGCATCGCCGGCATCGTCGTGTTCGTGATCGCGCTGATCGGGCTGCGCGAGCTATCACCTCAGCTACGTGACCAGCTCATGGTCACGCTCCGCGACCGCGCGCTTATCGAGGCCAAGGCCAAGGGCATCGACATCGCCGCCGCGCTCAGGAGACCGTTCCGCCAGTTGCTCAAGCCCGACGTCGTGATCTCGGCGTTCGCGGTGTCGATCATGCTGCTGATCTACTACACGGCAGTTGGTTTCGCGGTCATTTACTTCTCTACGGTGTTCGGCTTCGGGCTCAAGGACGCCAACGGGCTCGGCAACTGGAACTGGGGCTTCAACGTCATAGCAGTGATCGGCATCGGCATGGTCTCTGACTTGTTCAGGGTCAGGAAGCCTTTCATGGTGATCGGCGGCGTGCTCGCCGCCGTGATGACCGTGATCTACCTGATGCAGGCCGGGCATCATCCCAGCTACTACACGCTGGCTATCATTTTGGCGCTGCTCTCGTTCGGCCTCGGCGTGGCCTATACCCCGTGGATGGCCAGCTTCACAGAGACCGTCGAGGCACGT
>DATJLT010000340.1:0-5548 GCA_035509195.1 Streptosporangiaceae bacterium
CCCGAGCCAGTCATATCAGACGCCAGCTCACTCTGGCTGCTTCCCGGGTTGCTCAACTGCCCGTTGAAGGCGGCAACGGGCAGCTTCCACGGCACGCCGATCCCGAGTTGCTGCGCTGTTTTCGTCAGCTCACGTGAGTTCAGCCGGAGAGAAAGCACGGCGAACTCGGTCGTGCACGCGTCGGCGAAGACCTGGGCGAACGTCGGAGAGGACCCTAGCTTCGGCCCGCGAGGCACATTGCTGAACGGCTGCCCGCCTACTGGATTGTGCTGCGGGCAGTTCAGCCGGGTTTGGGAGGTTACCGGTGTGGATGCGAGCAGCGCGGCGGCCGAGACGATCGTGAATGCCTGCCCAGGCGGGTACTGGCCGTCGAGCGGACGCACTTCAGGCACACCGTGCTGGGCGTGCCGCGATACCGCCAGGATCTGCCCGGTGCCTGCCTTAACAGCAATAATCGAGGCCGACAAATTAACCCCGTCCAGCGCACTGGCCGCAGCCTGCTGTACCGTGCCGCTGATCGTCGTGTGCACGTCCGAGGCAGCGTAGCCAGGCCAGCGGTAAAGCACCCTGACGCGCTTGCCTTTCGAGTTCTGGACCACGACCTCGGTCGTTGGCTTGCCCGCCAGTTTCGCCTGGTAAGCCAGTTGCAACCCGGACAGCCCGATCGTCGTACCTGGGCGGTAAGGTTCCCCGTCGTCTACCAGCGTCTTGGCGGTCTCTGTCGCCACCGTGCCTGTGATGACCGGAACGGTGCTGACGAACAGGCGCTTCTCCCTGCGGAAGGAAACCACGTCTCGGATTTTGCGCAGCCGGCCTCTCAGCTTGTGATACTTGGCCGGCGTGAGCTGGACGAGCTCAAGGAACTTGCCCGGAGTCGAGCCCTCGATCTGGCTGCTCATCTCGACGGCATCGGATTGCGTCAGGCCGGTCGCGTTGGCCAGCTTCTGCGCGGTCAGCAGCGGATCCTTGACCTTACGCGGAATGACGCCCACCTCGATGGCAGGAGACCACGGAATCAGCGAGCGATTCTGCTGGTCGAGCAAGACCGCGCGCTGCGGCGAAAGGGTGAGCACGGCGAGCCGGTCACCTACCCCAAGCCCTGGCACAATGACCGACGGCGCCCAGTTGATGAGCCAGCCAGACTGACCGTTCCGCAGCGTGAAGTGGCCTCTGTAGCTCCAGGACAAACCTCCCCTGCCCAGGTCAAATGAGGCGTGGAAGTAGGCATGAGCACGGTCAGCGTCTACCGAAACCGGGCCCATGCGCAGATCAAGGTCCTGAGCGCCGAGCTGACGGTAAACCTTCCGCAGGGTGCGCTCAACCTGAACCTTGTTACCCGTAGTCATAGCTGCCGCAGCGGCGTAGTCCCGGTTCTCCCAGTCGAGCAGGAACGTCTTCACGCTCGCGGTCACCGGCGGTCCTGCCGGGCCAACACCAGTCACCCCGACCGCGATCACGACCGCCGCCGCGACTAGCAGCGAGATCAGCCTGGCAGGAGACCGCTTGAAGAGGCCTGTGATTTTCCTCGACCCATCGCCCTTAGGACGCCCACCCGCGCTGCCAGGCCTCCCCACCTGACCTGGCCGCTCAGTTACCTGAGGCAGGTCACGAGCCGGCAACTGCGGCAGCGGCTGGGAAGGGGAAGGTCGGTACGGTGTCTGCTGAAAGCCCGTCTGTTGAAACGGCGCCTGTGCTGGTTGCATGGGGTACTGCCCAGGCTCAAAGCGTTCGGGCTCGTACGGCGCCTGTCGTTGCGGCAGTTGCGGCCGCACAGCGTATGGCTGCGGCGCGGGCCCATGTGACTGGGCCTGCGGCCCCAGTGGTGGTGACTGCGGCGGCATAGCACCCAGTGGCACGGCACCAGGAGGCACAGGGCCAGGAGGCACAGGGCCAGGAGGCACAGGCGGCGGCAGAGGCTGCGGTTGAAGCAGGGGCGGGCGGGCGGGTGCCTGGCGCAACGGCAGCTGATTCGGAGCAGGACGCCTGGGCAAGAACTGGTTCGGACCGGGCTGGTTCGGACCGGGCTGGCCACCGGCTACCTGACCCGGCAGAACCTGACCACCAGGAACCTGACCCGGCAGAACCTGACCACCAGGAACCTGACCCGGCACAACCTGACCACCAGGAACCTGACCCGGCGGGACCTGACCACCAGGAACCTGACCTGCAGGAGCGTGACCTAGCGGCGGCTGCACTCGGGGCTGCTGCACCTGTGGGGGCTGACCCTGCGGGGGCTGACCCTGTGAAAACTGACCCTGTGAAGGCTGATGCTGACCCAGCGGAGGCGGCAGCCGTGGGAGTTGCACTTGCGGGGCCTCAGCCCGGGGCTGGAGTTGCGGTCGCAGTACCGGAGGGGATGCCGGTTCGGTCCGGCCACGGTAGTCGGGACCTGGCGCACGCTGGTAGGGATCGGGCCGGAACGGATCAGGCTGATATGAGCCGTGCGGATAGCCGCCAGCCTGCGGCTCAGAGACCGGCGGCACCGATGGGTACGAATGCTGAGGGACTCCGAACGGTCCGTCAGCCGCTCCTGTCGGGCGCTGGTTGTCCTTTGGTCCCTCGTATCCCGGACCATTCGGTGAACGCACGTTGAACCGGGGGCCGGCCTCCGGGGCGCTGGAGACTGGCCCGCTGACGCCTAGACCAGGCATCCCGTTCGCTGGACCGTAGGCGCCTGGAAACGCCGTGACGGCAGGATCGGGCACTGCCGGTCCACGCCCGTTTTGAGCCGGCTCAGTGAGGTCAGGCCGCGTCCCATCTGCCTGGGGTGCGTCGGGCCTATCGGCATCGGGCCTGGCTTTCCCAGCCCGATGCCTTGCTGAATGGGTGCCGCGCTTAGCCATGCCGACCATCACATGCCATTGTGCTACCTACGGCGCCGCAAGGCACGCTCAACCTCCCGCTGCGCGTCGCGTCGCGCCAGTTCGTGCCGCTTGTCGTAGGTTCTCCGGCCACGAGCCAGCGCCAGCTCGATCTTGGCCTTGCCATCCTTAAAGTACAGAGAAAGCGGAACCAGCGTAAGGCCGCCCTCTGCCGTCGCCCGCTCAAGTTTGGCTATCTCTTTGCGGTGCAATAGCAGCTTCCTTACCCGTCTCGGTTCGTGATTGGTCCAGGTGCCGAGGACGTACTCAGGAATGTGAACCCCATACAGCCAGACCTCCCCGTCATTGATCATGGCGTAGCCGTCAGCCAGTGACGCCCGCCCGGCACGCAGCGACTTGACCTCCGTGCCTGTGAGCATCAGGCCAGCTTCGTACACGTCCAAGATGTCGTAGTCGTGCCTGGCCCGCCGGTTGCTCGCAATGATCTTCTTGCTCTGCTCTGGCGCCACCGTAAGCCTGATTCCCCCCTACACGCGCAGATAACGCCTGAGCGTGAGGAACGAGGTCGCCCCGCACAGCGCCAGCGCGATCAGCATGGTGACAAGCACCACCTCGACTAGGTCCCCGACGGAGAGCTCGACAGGGAAGGGGAAATACTGCTGCAAGCCGTCAAGACCGGCCTTGGCCCCGGCGAGCAGCGCGGTCGCGATCAGCCAGCCGACTAGGCCAGCGATCATGCCTTCAACAAGGAAGGGAAGTTGCACATAGAAGTTCGACGCGCCGACGAGTCGCATGATCGCGGTTTCGCGGCGCCGGTTGAACGCCGACAGCCTGATCGTATTAGCGACCAAGAGGATTGCCGCCACGATCAAGATGATGGCGACCACGATCACCGCGTCCCTCGCTCCGCCGAGGAGCGCGTAAAACTTGGTGAGTATCGCCGCGTCGTCGCCAACGGAGTCGACGCCTGGCTGGCCGAGCACGGCACCGGTCACCGGCACCGCGTCGGCCTGCGCGTTCTTCATCTTCACTTCGAACGACGCCGGCAGGTCACCTGGTTGCACGAAGTTGAGCATCACAGGCTCGTCCTGGAACAGGTGCTTGGCTTGCTGGTAGGCCTGGGCCTGGGTCTGGTATTTGACGCTAACTACCTGCGGAAGCCTGAGCAGCGTGCTTTGAATCTGCGATCTTTCCGACGCGGTGACTGGACCGTTCTTGGCGCAGTGCTGGTCGGGATTGACCGCGGAGCACAGGTACACCGAGAGCTCGAGCCTGCTCTGCCAGAGCGACCTGGTGTGATCCACCTGCTTGACGAACAGCAGGCCAGTACCGAGCAGCGACAGGCTGATCGCGACGACCACGATCAACGCAGCAGTCATGGTGAGGTTGCGCCGGAGGCCGATCCACACCTCGCCGAACACGAACTGCGCACGCATCTAACTGATCCTTTGGTTGTCATCGCCTCGCCGGGTCGGAGGAACCCGGCTGGAGAGCCAGTAAACCCGCGGTTACGTGGCCCCGCTCAATAAGCCTGGCCGTAGACGCCGCGTGACTGATCCCGCACGACCTTGCCGTACTCAAGTTCAATGACGCGCTTGCGCATTGAGTCCACGATCGCGGCGTCGTGCGTGGCCATGACGACCGTGGTGCCAGTTCGGTTGATTCTGTCGAGTACCTTCATGATGCCGATCGAGGTCGCCGGGTCGATGTTGCCTGTCGGCTCGTCGGCGAGGAGGATCATCGGCCGGTTCACGAACGCCCGCGCCATCGCGACGCGCTGCTGCTCGCCACCGGACAGTTCGTCAGGCATGCGGTCGCCCTTGCCTTCGAGCCCGACTAGGTCGATGACCTCAGGCACGACCTTGCGAATGAAGCGGCGCGGCTTACCGATGACCTCAAGCGCGAACGCGATGTTCTGATAAACGCTCTTAGCCGGCAGCAGCCGGAAGTCCTGGAAGACACAGCCGATCCGCCGCCTGAGCTGCGGAACCTTCCAGTTGGTCAGCCGGGCAAGGTCGCGACCAGCCACGTAGATCCGGCCGTCCGTCGGCCTCTCCTCCCGCAGGATCAGGCGCAGGAACGTCGACTTGCCTGACCCAGAGGGCCCGACCAGAAAGACGAACTCACCCTTCTCCACGTCCAGGTTGACAGAATCCAAGGCTGGACGGCTCTGATTCGTGTACGTCTTGCTGACGCTTTCGAAGTGGATCACAGGGCCCGCCGTAGCGCTCGATAGTATGAAGTGCCGGGGGAAGATTCTCGCCCCGGTTTGATCACGGGACAGTCTAGGGGGGAAACTGGGCTGGAACGTCCAACATTGTCGAAGAGGGCGGACCGCACGTCCCGGGGAGGCAGACACATGAGCTGCGAGCACCTGATCTGCGCACATTGCGCCGGGCCGGTCGCGGAAGGCCGGTGCCCGGTGTGCCGGGCCGCGAAGTCGGACCTGCACCGTCACAACCACGGCGTGAGCATCCCCTACATGGTCGCCTTGCTGCTGCTGGCGATCGCGGTGCTCCTCGCCGTCCAGCACCTCGCGCACTGAGTTGCCAGGGAACTGCCCCTGCAACCCGCGGCCGACACCACGGTCGCCCCTGCGCCCATTCGGGCTGCCGCCGTCCTCACCGGCCTAGCGCGGAGCTCGCGACCGGCCGGGCTAACCCCGTCAAATCCGGGATTGGTGTTGGGCCCTGCCCATGAACGAGAGGTCGAGCGGCGACACCAAT
>DATJLT010000341.1:0-14637 GCA_035509195.1 Streptosporangiaceae bacterium
AGCCGCCTGGTCGAGAACGTGCTCGACAACGCGATCACGCACAACGAGGAGGGCGGCTGGATCGCCATTTACAGCTCAGCGGATGAGCAAATGGCCGAGTTGGTCGTCGAGAACGGCGGGCAGGTACTCAGCCAGGAACAGGCCGGCGAGCTTGCGCAGCCGTTCCGCCGGTTCGGCGCGGACCGCACCGGCTCTGACAAGGGTTCAGGTCTCGGGTTGTCGATCGTGGCCGCCATCGTCTCGGCTCATGATGGCCGGCTTGACCTGCGGGCACGGCCGGGAGGCGGGCTGACGGTCAGGATCGAACTGCCGGTCGCGACGACCCAGGCCCCGGTGCCCGCATGAGAGTACTCGTCGCGGAAGACTCGCGGTCGCTCGCCGACGTCCTCGTCGAGGGACTGCGCGATCAGGGCATGGCCGTGGACGCCGCTCACGACGGGCTCGAGGCGGCGGAAAAGATCGGGGTCAACCGTTATGACGTGGTCGTGCTTGACCGGGACCTGCCGGGCATACACGGCGACTTGCTCTGCCAGATGATCACAGGGAGCGACCAAAGGGCCATGGTGCTGATGCTCACCGCGGCCGACGCTCCTGGCGACCGCGTCGCCGGGCTGGCGCTCGGTGCCGACGACTATCTCGGCAAGCCGTTCCACTTTCCCGAACTGGTGCTGCGTATCCGCGCGCTTGCCCGCAGGAAGCCGTCAGCGCGAGCGCGCGTCCTGCATGCCTCAGGCATCGAACTCGACCCGCTGCGGCGCACGGTCACGCGCGACGGCCGGCCGGTACATCTGTCGGTCAAGGAGTTCGGGGTGCTCGAGGCACTCCTGCTGGCATCTCCCGCCTACCTGCGTGCCGAGGACCTGCTCGAGCAGGTCTGGGACGAACAGGCTGACCCGTTCACCAACACCGTCACCGTCACCATCGGCCGCCTGCGCCGCAAGCTAGGCGACCCGCCCATCATCGCCACCACGCCTGGCATCGGCTACCGCATCACCGCGGACTCCCCCTGAACCGGAACGCCTACTTGCGGCCCACTCCGACATAGCCGAAATACAGCGGCGTATCACCAGGCTGCGCGGGTGCCTCACCAGGATCAGGTCTCCAGAGCGGGGTGAGCACGATACCGGGTTCCACGAGCGTCGTGCCGTCGAAGAACCTGGCGATCTGCGCCTTTGATCGCGGGATCAAGGGCGTGGTCGTCCTGCTGTAGATCTCGCGTGCCTCCGCCTCGTCGGCGTCGATGCTGTCACTGGTGTGATGGCAAATGATCAGGTAGCTGCCAGCGGGAACGGCGGCCAGGTACTGATCGACGATCGAATTAGCCTCATTGTCATCGGCGATGAAGTGCAGCACCGAGTTGAGCATGATCGCGACCGGGCGGGAGAAGTCGATGACCGCCCTGATATCCGGATTCGCGCTTACGGCCGCCGGATCACGCAGATCGGCCTGCACGCAGGTCGCCGTGTGGTTGCCGTGCAGGATCCGGCGGGCATGCGCGACGGCCACGGGGTCTATGTCCACGTAGGCGACCCTGGCGTTGTCGCCGCCGCGCGCGGCCTGCACGATCTCATGCACGTTGCGAACCGTAGGGATGCCGCTGCCCAGGTCAAGGAACTGAGTCACGTCCTGCTCGCTTGCCAGGTAGCGGGCCGCGCGGCGGACGAACCCTCGCGCGGTGCGGAGCACCTGGGGCAGAGCGGGAAACGCGGCAATCATGCTCTGCGCAGCCTCACGATCGGCCGCGAAGTTATAGCTGCCGCCGAGGAGATAGTCGTAGATGCGGGCCGAGCTTGGCGTGTTGGCGTCTAGCCTGGGCAACTCGGGATCGTAGCGGGCGGTCACAGGGGGCTGACATTCCTTCCCGAGGCGAGAATCTCGAACCACACTGTCTTGCCGCGAAGCCGCCGGCGCACCCCCCAGGCATGCGCCAGAGCCGTCACGATCGCGATGCCACGGCCATCCTCAAGGTCGAGATCGTGCCCGCAGGTGCGGCCAGGCGCTCGCCAACTTTGATCACGGACATCACAGCGTACCGCTTCTGACGCCAGCCTGACCGTGATCGTCACCTGGCCCCTGCCATGCCGTACCGCGTTGGTGGCGACCTCGCTGAAGAGAGACTCCGCTTCAGCCGCGCGGTCCTGGTCCCAGCCTGACAACGCATCGCGGAACCAGTGCCTGGCCTGCGTGACCATCTGGGCGCTGCGGGGAATCGTCAGCGTCAGGCGCCGGGGAGGCTGCGGCCCTTGATCAGCGACTTCGCTGGCAAGCGACCCGTCGGCCGCGTCAGCGGTCCCGGCCGTGCGCTGGAACGAGATCACGTGGTTACCTGCCATTGTCGGGGCAACGCCAGCATGGTCCGCAAACCTGGTCAGGGACTACTCTTTCGTAGAATTTCTATCTGCGCAATAATAATCGACAGAAATTGGCCTGGCGGATCTTCTGCCTGCGGTTGCCGCGCGGATGCGCAGACGGGCATCATCTGATGATCAGCTCGCGGCCGGACTCGTGGCCGGGATGCGGCGACAAAGGCGGTGACCAGCGCATGGAGGAGCGGTCAAGTCCCGTGCTCATGCGCTGGGCACTAGGCGAGTGGCTGCGGGAGATGCGCGACGCCGCCGGACTTACTGGCACAGAGGTCGCGCGGCGGCTCGGCTGGGCGCCATCGAAGGTGTCGCGGATCGAAAATCACGAAGGCGTGTCTCCTGGAGATGTCCGCGAACTGCTCGACGTGTACGGAATCACCAACCCAGACGACGTCAGGCCCCTGGTCGAGATGGCCAGGCAAGCCCAGCAGCGCGGCTGGTGGCAGGGCTACGGCGACATCCTGCCGCCCTGGTTCTCCACTTTCGTCGGGCTGGAGTCCGGTGCGGCCGAGGAGCGTGACTATCGCGGTGCCCTGATCACCGGCCTGCTTCAGACCCCTGCCTACGCCCGTGCCGTCATGAGCGCCGAACTCCCTGGCGGCAGCCCTGGCGCCGGAGAACTTGAGCGGCTGATCGGCCTGCGGCTCGAGCGGCAGCAGCTCCTTTACCACTCGCTCGACCCGCTGCGCCTGTGGGCGATCATGGACGAGTCGGTGCTTCGCCGCAGGGTCGGCGGCACTTCGGCGATGCGAGACCAGCTCAGGCACCTGGCCGAGGCATCTGAGGTACCCAACATCACCATTTCCGTACTGCCCGATACGGTTACCCACGCGGCTATGGACTTCCCCTTCTGCCTGCTGCTGTTCCCTGGCGAGCGGATTCCTGGCCTTGCTTACGTGGAGAGTTTCCGCAAAACCTTGTACCTCGAAGATGGTGAAGACGTGAACTACTATTCCCTGGCCTTCGACACGCTGGCCAGCACGGCGCTTGACCCGGACGACTCGCGCAAGGTCATCCTCGATCACCTGCGGGCCTGCGGTGAGTAATCCCCCGCGCTGGCGCAAGAGCACGCTGTCAGGCAGCACAGGCGGGCAGTGCGTCGAGGTAGCCGCGCCAGGCGACGGCTTGATCCGCGTCCGCGACTCCAAGGACCCGTCTGGACCTCAACTCGTTGTCACTCCCGGCTGCTGGGCCAGGTCGCTGCTCCGCTTCGCTGGCGCGGCAGTCACTGACGGCCAGGCTCTGCATGCCGAGCAGCAAGGCGGGCTGGTCATCCTCCATGCGCCCGAGCCGGACAGCACCTCACTCCGGTTCACGGCAGGAGAGTGGAACGCCTTCCTCGCCGGAGTCAGGCAAGGCGAGTTCGCGATGACCGCGACCGGCTTCGCCACCCCCGACACGGCCCCGTTAGCTCTTCCCGCCCCCGCCCGAACCCTCACATTCCGGCACCAACCCTCGCAAGCCTTCGCCGGCTAGCCCCTCCGCCCGACCCCGCCCGGAATGCCAGGAGTCTCCGCGCAGCAGCGCAGCGACACGGGCTGGCGCCGCAAACGTGGGGGCTGGCCGGTGCCCGAAGCACCGTGAAGCGGCAGAATAGGGGTATGGCGCCTGGATACGCTGGCTCGCCAGAACCTGATGCCGGACTCGAAACCGCGGCTCCGCGGCAGCGGCAGGCGGCCCGCGTGGTGCTGCTTGACCCAGACAACCGGGTGCTGCTGATGCGCTACGACGACGGGCCGCCGAACGGAACCCACTGGGCGACTCCGGGCGGCGGCCTCGAGTCGGGCGAGACATACGAGCAGGCCGCGCTGCGCGAACTCGCCGAGGAAACCGGGTGGACCGACATCGAGTTGCTGCGGGAGATACATCACCGCAGCCACACGATGGAGTGGGCGGGAATCCTCGTGCACCAGGCAGAACGCCTGTACCTGGCAAGGACAGACAAGCCCGCTCGCCAGATCGCCGGCGTAGACGCCATGCACAAGTCTGACGGCATCGCTGCCTGGCGCTGGTGGACGCTCGACGAGCTGACCACGACGACGGACAAGGTCTGGCCAGAGGTGCTGCCCGATCTGATCAGGTCCGAGCTTGGCGATGGCTAGCCAGTCAGATCTCCCTTCCGCCGGGTCGCCAAGCCCGATGGACCTGTGCGCGCTGCCTGCGACGGAGATGGCCAGGATGGTGCGGCTGCGGCTGGTGAGCCCGGTCGAACTGGTGCAGGCACATCTGGACCGCATCGCCTTGACCGAACCCGTCATCAGGGCTTTTCAGGCGATCAGGGCCGAGGCCGCGCTCAGCGAGGCGAAGGCGCTGGCCGACAGCGCCGGTCTCGGCGAACTGCCGCTGGCGGGAGTCCCTCTCGCCGTCAAGGACGATATCGACGTCGCAGGCGAACCGACCAGGCGCGGCTCGGCCGCGACCCCGGCCACGCCGGCCGCGCGTGACGACCTGCTGGTCAGCAAGCTCAAGCAAGCCGGCTGCATCGTGATCGGCAAGAGTCAGCTACCCGAACTGGCGATCTGGCCGTTCACCGAGCCGGCGGCGTTCGCCGCCACCAGGAACCCCTGGATCACCGAACGCACGCCAGGCGGTTCCACGGGAGGCGGGGCGGCGGCCGTTGTCAGCGGGATGGCCGCGCTGGCGCTCGGGTCGGACGGCGGCGGGTCACTGCGGATCCCTGCGGCGTGCTGCGGTGCCTTCGGCTTCAAGCCAGGGCGGGGAGTCGTTCCCCTCGGCGGCGACGGGAGGCCGCGCTGGCTCGGCCTGATCGAGTACGGCCCGATCGCCAGGACCGTCGCGGATGCCGCCCTGATGCTCGACGTGCTGTCTGGTAAAAACAGCTTCCGCGACCCTCAGCCGCTCGAGAACCCCATCAGCATCGCGTTCTCCGACAAGCACCCCTTTCCTGGCGCGAAGGCCACCGACCGCGTGCGGGCCGAACTCCGCTACGCCACCGCCATGCTCAGGAACACTGGGCATTCCCTGCTCGAAGACAACCCGCCGTACCCGGCGTCGCTCGGCCTGAGATTCCTCACGCGCTGGCTCAAGGGCATCGCGGAAGACGCCGCAGGGCTTGAGGCGAACTTGCTCGAACCGCGTACGCAGCGCATGGTCAAGGCCGGCCGGTTCCTCGGCCGCCGTGCCAAGCCGGCGGCAGCCGATCCTTACGGCAGGCAGCTAGCCCCGCTGTTCGCGCGGTACGAGGCGCTGCTCACCCCGACCTTAACCAGCGGCCCGCCGCCCGTCGGCACCTGGGAAGGCGTCGGCTGGTTCAAGACCACGCTCGGCGTCGCGAGGTGGGTCTATACCGCGCCCTGGAGCCTGGCCGGCCTGCCATGCGCCTCGCTGCCCTTCGGGCACGACAATGACGGGCTGCCGATCGGCATCCAGCTCGTAGGCCCGCCAGGCGGAGACCTGAGGCTGCTCAGCCTGGCCGCGCAGATCGAGCAACTCCGCCCCTGGCCCCGCCTCGCACCCCATCCAGCCTGAAGCGGCAACGGCCCGAACCGCCAACGGCCGAGGCTGTCAGTGGCACGGTGCAGGATGGAGGCATGTCCGCTGCCACCGGGGCGCTCGACGGCTTCAGCGAGCCAACCGCTTCGTGGTTCCGTGCTGCCTTCGCCGAGCCGACCGCTGCCCAGGCCGGGGCCTGGAGCGCGATCCGCGGGGGCTCGAGCGCGCTGGTCATCGCCCCTACCGGCTCGGGCAAGACCCTCGCGGCGTTCCTCTGGGCGATCGATAAGCTGGCGAGCGAGCCGGTTCCCGCCGAAGCCGCAGAACGCTGCCGCGTGCTTTACATCTCTCCTCTCAAGGCTCTCGCCGTCGACATCGAACGTAACCTCCGTTCTCCGCTGACCGGCGTAGGCCAGGCCAGGCGCCGGCTCGGCCAGCCCGAACCCGACATCAGGGTCGGCGTCCGCACCGGCGACACGGCGGCCGACGAACGCAGGCAGCTCGCCACGAAGCCGCCAGACATCCTCATTACCACGCCAGAGTCGCTGTTCCTCCTGCTCACCTCCCGTGCCAGGGACAGCCTGCGCAGCATACAGACCGTCATCATCGATGAGGTGCACGCCCTCGCCGGCGGCAAGCGCGGCGCGCACCTGGCCTTGTCGCTCGAACGACTCGATGCGCTGTCCGCCAGGCCCGCCCAGCGGATCGGCCTGTCAGCGACGGTGCGCCCGCCAGAAGAGGTCGCCTCCTTCCTCGGCGGCTCCCGCCAGGTGACCATCGTCGCACCCCCCACTGACAAACAGCTTGACCTGCGGATCGTGGTCCCTGTCGAGGACATGTCCGACCTCGGGGCGATGCCTAGACCGGGCGTGAGCGGCGGCGGGCACCCGATCGGACCGGCCGAGATCGCCGCCGAGGCCGGCGTCGGCAACCCCAGGCCAGGCGCGGTGGCCTATCAGGAACCTGAGACTGACCCGCGCCGCAACTCGATCTGGCCCCACGTCGAGGCTCAGGTGCTCGACGCGATCGAGCGGCACAGGTCCACGATCGTGTTCGCGAACTCGCGCCGCCTGGCCGAGCGACTGTGCGCACGGCTCAACGAACTGGCCGCCGAGCGAGCGGCGGAACGCGCCGAGATCGCCGCCCGCGCCGGCCGGGAAGCACCGGACGACGGCCCGCCCCCTGTCGTGGCGCGCGCCCACCACGGCTCAGTGTCCCGCGCCGAGCGGACCCAGATAGAAGAGGCGCTCAAGGCAGGGCAACTCCCCGCTGTCGTCGCCACCTCAAGTCTCGAACTCGGCATCGACATGGGCGCGGTCGATCTCGTCATTCAAGTCGAGTCTCCGCCATCAGTCTCCAGCGGACTCCAGCGCACCGGGCGCGCGGGACATAACGTCGGTGACATTTCCCGCAGCGTGTTCTTCCCGAAATGGCAAGGTGACCTGGTCCAGGCCACTGTCGTGGCCGGGCGCATGCGCGAGGGCCAGATCGAAGCGCTGCGGATGCCGAGGAATCCGCTCGACGTGCTAGCCCAGCAGATCGTCGCGATGACGGCGATGGACGACTGGGCGGTTGATGACCTGATGGCCCTGGTACGACGGGCAGCGCCGTTCAGCGGGCTGACCAGGCCGGTGCTCGAGGCAGTGCTTGACATGCTGGCAGGCAGGTACCCGAGCGAGGAATTCGCCGGGCTGCGCCCAAGGCTTGTCTGGGATCGCACGACGGGATCGCTGCGCGGGCGGCCTGGCAGTCAGCGCGTCGCGGTGACCAACGGAGGTACGATCCCCGACCGGGGGCTATTTGGCGTATTCCTCGCAGGTTCTGGCGAGACGTCCGGACGCCACTCCCGGCGTGTTGGCGAGCTCGACGAGGAAATGGTGTATGAGTCGCGGGTCGGCGACGTCTTCGTGCTCGGGGCAAGCTCGTGGCGGATCGAGGACATTACCGCAGACCAGGTGATCGTCTCGCCAGCACCAGGGCAGCCAGGCAAGCTGCCTTTCTGGCACGGCGACGCGCCAGGGCGGCCCGCCGAGCTCGGACGGGCGATCGGCGAGTACTGCCGCGAGCTCGGCGCGGCCGAGCCCGGGCAGGCGGCCGAGCGGCTGAGGGACGCCGGGCTCGACGCCCTGGCGACGTCGAACCTCCTCAGCTACCTCACCAGCCAGCGGGACGCGACAGGTTACCTTCCCGACGACCGGACTCTCGTGCTCGAGCGGTTCAGGGACGAACTCGGGGACTGGCGCCTGATCCTGCACAGCCCTTACGGATCCAAGGTCCACGCGCCGTGGGCACTCGCGATCGCGGCCCGGCTGCGCGAGCGGTACGGCGGCATGGACGTGCAGGCCATGTACACAGACGACGGCATCGTGATCCGGGTGCCCGACGCCGATGACCCGCCGCCAGGGGGCTTCGCCCTGCTCGAACCCGAGGAAGTCGAGCCCCTGGTGACGGCAGAGCTCGGCGCGTCGGCGCTGTTCGCGTCCAGGTTCCGCGAGTGCGCGGCGCGTGCGCTGCTGCTCCCCCGCAGGCAGCCTGGCCGGCGTTCGCCCTTGTGGCAGCAACGGCAGCGGGCAGCTCAGCTACTCGCCGTGGCCAGCGGCTACGGGAGCTTCCCCATCGTGCTCGAGACGATGCGGGAATGCTTGCAGGATGTCTTCGACGTTCCTGCGCTAACCGCGCTGATGCGTGACCTCGCCAGCCGCAAGATCAGGCTGGTCGAGGTCGAGACGCCGGCCGCGTCGCCGTTCGGCCGTGCGCTGCTGCTGCGTTACATCGGCGCTTTCATGTACGAGGGCGACGCGCCGCTTGCCGAACGGCGTGCCCAGGCGCTCGCGCTCGACTCGGCGCTGCTCGCCGAGTTGCTCGGGCAGGCCGACCTGCGCGAGCTGCTCGATCCCGTCGTCGTGGCCGAGACCGAGCGCGACCTGCAGCGGCTGTCCGAAGGCCGGCGCTGTTCTTCGGCGGAAGGGCTGGCCGACCTGATCATGATGCTCGGCCCGCTGTCGGCCGGGGAGATCGCGTCTCGCTGCGCGGAGCCCTCGCAGGGTGCTGGCTGGCTGGCCGAGCTGGCGGCGCAGCGGCGGGTGATCGAGGTGCGGGTCGCCAGCGAGCAGCGGTGGGCCGCAGTGGAGGACTCGGGGCGGCTGCGGGACGCGCTCGGGGTCGCGCTGCCGACGGGAATCCCTGTCGCGTTCACCGAACTGCTGCCCGACCCGCTCGGCGACCTCGTCGCCAGGTACGCGCGGACGCACGGGCCGTTCACGGCCGCCGAGGTCGCCGGGCGCTACGGGCTGGGGATCGCCGTCGTCATCGGCGTTCTCCACCGGCTCAGCGCGGAAGGGCGGCTGACAGAAGGAGAGTTCCTGCCGCACCTGGCCGGGCCGCAGTGGTGCGACGCCGGGGTGCTGCGCACGCTCAAACGGCGCTGCCTGGCCAAGCTGCGGCATGAGGCCGAGCCGGTGCCGCCCGTGGTGTTCGCGGCGTTCCTGCCCGCCTGGCAGGACGCGGTATCTCCGGCCGGCACCGGCTCCGCGGGCGGCAGGCGCCGTGCCAGGATCGCCGGGCCCGACGCGATCTACGCGGTCGTGGAGCAACTCGCGGGGGCGGCCATGCCGGCGACCGCCGTCGAATCGCTGATCTTGCCTGCTCGCGTCAACGGGTACGCGCCGGCGATGCTCGACGAGCTCACGGCCGCGGGCGACGTGATCTGGGCGGGGGCGGGCGCGCTGCCTGGCGGTGACGGGTGGCTGACCCTGGCGCCTGCCGAGTCGGCGCCGCTGCTGCTGCCGCCGCCAGGCGAGATCACGATGACGCCAGTGCACGAGGCGGTGCTAGCCGTGCTCGACGGCGGAGGAGCGCTGTTCTTCCGCGGTCTCGCCGACCGGGTCGTCGCCCGGCTTACCGCCGCTCAGGCCGGCGAGACTCCGGCCGACCGGGTGCGGACGCTGAACCGGGTCAGTGACCAGGCGATCGCGGCCGTGCTCTGGGATCTGGTCTGGGCCGGCCTGCTGACCAACGACACGCTCGCCCCGCTGCGGACCCTGCTCGGTACCGGCCGGGCCGCAGCGGCCCTCAAGCAGTCGCCGGGCGCGCAGTCGTCAGGCGCGCAGTCGCCGGGCGCGCAGTCGTCAGGCGCGGCGCCCGATCTCGCGAGAGCGCGTGCCGTGGCCAACGGGTCTTCGCTGCGAGGCGCCGGGCTTCCCTCCCGGCGTCCGAGTTTCGGCCGGGGCGCGATGCCGTCCAACGCCGGGCCGCCGATCGTGAGCGGCCGCTGGTCGCTCGTACCGGCCGTCGATCTCGATCCGACCAGGCGCATGCATGCACGCGCGCTCTCGATGCTTGACCGGCATGGCATCGTCATCCGCGGCGTCGCCGCGGCCGAGCGAGTTCCCGGCGGTTTCGGCGCGCTCTACCCGGTGCTCCGTGCGATGGAGGAGACCGGCCAGTGCCGTCGCGGCTACTTCGTAGAAGGACTGGGCGCGGCTCAGTTCGCGTTGCCTGGCGCCGTGGACCGGATGCGCTCCATGGCCGAAGCCGAGTTGCCGCTTCTCGTGCTGGCCGCCGCCGACCCGGCGAACGCCTACGGCGCGGCCCTGCCCTGGCCGCCGCGGCCAGGGGAAGCGCCCGGCGGGCATCGGCCTGGCAGGAAGGCCGGGGCGCTGGTAGTGCTGGTCGGCGGGCAGCTCGTGCTGTATGTGGAGCGTGGCGGCAAGACGCTGCTTAGCTGGACCTCTGACCCCGCGTTGCTTGAGCCGGCCGCCGCCGCGCTAGCCAGCGCGGTCAAGGCAGGCGCCCTTGGGCGGCTCACCGTCGAGCGCGCCGACGGCGGAGGAGTCTACGACTCACCGCTGGCCCAGGCACTCGAGGCGGCGGGCTTCCGCCCCACCCCGCGCGGCCTCAGGCTGCGCGGCTAGCACTTACCTCCAGTTGAAACTAACCTTCAGCCGCCGGCATACTGCCCCGGTAACCGCCGCGAGTATCAACGTCATCTGGCGCACCCGGTCGCTAGTCGAGTTCAGCAGCGGAACGCCATAAGTGTTCACCGCCATAGCCAGAGCGGGCTGGCTCCGCTCGATCAGCAGTGCCCGGCCAACTGTCGCCACGGCCACTGCCATCTCAGGACTATCCGCAGTGATCTTGAGTTCTTCCTCGACTATCGCCGTCTGCTCGGCTGAGAGATTAGCCCGGTCGAGTATCTGACCAAAGCGAAAGAGACTGTGCAGGATGTCTATCGTCTTTACGGGCGCCAGTCCTTGCCTTGCTTCCTCAACCGCATGGAGGTCGCCGGCGGCATGGGCCTCCACCAGTGCCATCGTCAGGGACATAGGGTCTGGCCTCTTGCTGAAGAACGGCATAGTAGCCTCTCGTCGGGTCGTGGTCAGCCGGCTCAGTGCCTGAGCAAGCCCTCGCGTCCCTCATCTGACAAGGCGTGCAGCATGTTCTTGTCGAACCAGTATCCGACCTTGTCGTTCGCGATATAAGCCATCGCGGCTATGACCATCATCTGAAAGGCGACTGGCTGCTGTTCCTTGCTACGGAATGAGAAATCGGAGGGGGTAAGGCGATGCTTCTTCACCTGCGGCGGGTACACGTCGTCCCTGAGGAATGCGAAGCAGAATATGCTGCCCGAGCTGTCCGCAGAGAGCCGGGATCCGCCGGCTGTACCTGTGTCGATCATGCCGATCAGCCGCTGGCCCGTGATGAGCAACTGGCCTTGCCCCTGCGCATCAGTTCCGTCGCGCGCCTTGATGCGCATGCCGCAAAGAAGAAGATTCCAGCGTGGCTCGGGCCCGACCGCGTCTTCGGCTCCGAGCAACTGGCCAGCCGGCCTGATGAGCACCATATCGGCCGGAGGTTTGCCTTCCTTGAGCGTTGCCACAGCGTGGTGTTCAAATCGAACCCCGAGGTCGTCGTACTTCTGGGGAAGCAGGAGCCGGTCGATCTTGAGGTGAGCGGTCTTCAAGGCCATCGATCAGTCTCCCCCCGGAGAGCGGATTACCACCCACCGCCAGAGCTTACAACGCTAATCGGCTTTTAACGAGCAGTGTCAGAATCCATGATTGGCAGACGCTTACGGCTCGAATACGAGCCGGCTCAAGCCACTGGCCCGGCTTCCGTTTACGCCGCGGTACGGCTTGGGCATTTCGGTCGGCCGGGGCATAGCGCCGGAGCCGGCCGCATCGGTGGCCCCGCGTTGCTGCTGGCGGGGCGGACCTGACCGCATCGGTGGCCTTGCGATGCTGTCCGGATAACGTCGCTGGGCCATGGTTGCTGTTGCCGGGGTGGGGCGGACAGCATCGATGGCTATCTGATGCTGCTGGCCAGGCTGTGCGGGCGGGCGACGGGCAAATGCCGGCCGAACTGGCAAGATCGGTCTATGAACCACCATCGCCTGGATCCCACGCAGAACACCACCGCGGAAGTCTTCAGCCGCGACCTTCGGCCCGTGCTGACCGTGGAGCCTGGCGACACCGTGATCGTCCGGTCGCTTGATGCGACCGGGCACCTGAAACGCCAGAACGTGCCAGGCGAGCCGGTGCCCAAGATGTTCCCCGAACGGCGCGGCCACTGCCTGACCGGGCCGATCTCCGTGAGAGGCGCGGCACCTGGCGACATGCTGGCCGTGCGCTACGTGTCACTGCGTCCCGACGACTGGGGCTGGACGGTGGCGCGGGACACCCCGCTGAGCAGGCGTCTCGGTGCCGCCGACGCGGCGCCCGTCTGGCTGCTCTGGCAGATCGACGCCGTTGCCGGAGTCGCGACAAGCAACCGGGGGCATCAGGTGCGGATCGCGCCGTTCCACGGCGTCACCGGGCTCGCGTGGGATGAGCCAGGCGAGCACTCCACGGTCCCGCCGCGCGCGATCGCCGGAGGGAACATCGACTGCCGCGAACTCGTCGCCGGCTCCGTACTCTACCTGCCGGTCAGCCTGCCAGGAGCGTTGCTGAGCATTGGCGACGGCCACGCCGCCCAGGGCGACGGCGAAGTCGCAGGGACCGCCATCGAGTGCGGAATGACAACTGAGCTCAAGCTCGACCTCGTGACCGGCCGGCCGGTGCCAGGGGTGCATGCCGAGACCCCTGCTGGCTGGATCACCTTCGGCTTCAGCCCTGACCTCAACGAGGCCATGTACGAGGCGCTGGCTGCCATGCTGACCTGGATGCAGCGCGACTACGGGCTGGACAGGGCAAGCGCTCTCGCGCTCGCCAGCCCCGTAGTCGACCTGCGCATCACCCAGGTGGCGAATCAGTCCTGGGGAGTGCACGCCGTCCTGCCGGCCGGAGCAATCGGCTCCTAGGGGAAGTTGCCACCGAAAATGCCGCCACCGCCACCGCCGCCGCCCAGCATGTCGCCGATGATGCCGCCCTGGTTGCCGAAGCCGCCCTGGTCGTGGTCCTGCTCGCGCTCCTTGTGTATCGCATCGATCGCCAGCACTACCGCGAGTATGAACGGATCGTTGACGTTGTCGGCGGTCTCGACAAGGAACTTCTCGCCGAACGCGAGCTGGCGGGACACCATCGCGACCGGCTGCCCTTGCTGGTGAATGTTGTAGTTCCAGCCGGCGAAGTTGCCCTTGGCGCTGATCCGGCCGAACTGCGAGTCAATCTCGTAGTGCTCGCCGAAGAAGCCCTCGTGATGCACCTCGGCGACCCGCTGGCCGCCCATCAAGATGTCGTGCCTGGTCGTCATCAGGTGCTTCTTGATCTCGGCGACCTCCTGGCCCATGGCATCGCGCATGGTCAGGTGCTGAGTCAGGCTCAGGTTGCCGCGAACGTCGAAGACCGGGGTCCCCGTACCGTCATCGATCGCGAAATGCTCGGTGAAGGACCACTTGCTGTGTATTAGATAGCGCATACCTGAATACTCGTCTACGCCGAACCCCCGCGCCAACCAAACGCCTGCCAGCGTGACCAACCTCTGAGCAACCTCGCAACCTCGCAACCTCGCCGCGCGGCCGCGCACGGGGTCAGGCTGAAGTCAGGGCGCGCGTGTTCGGGCCGGCGTGACAGAGTGCTCGCTGGTACACGGCATAATGCTGGGTATGCGTCTGTCAGCCAGAGCCGATTACGCGTTGCGTGCTGCGATCGAGCTCGCGGCGTCGCGCGACGGGCACGTTACCTCCGACCAGCTCGCCAAGGCACAGCAGATCCCGGCTAAGTTCCTTGAGGCGATCTTGACCCAGCTCAGGCGGGCCGGCCTGGTACGCAGCCAGCGCGGCCCTGACGGCGGATTCTGGCTGGCCCGGCCCG
This sequence comes from Streptosporangiaceae bacterium, assembly GCA_035509195.1. Classification (GTDB taxonomy): domain Bacteria; phylum Actinomycetota; class Actinomycetes; order Streptosporangiales; family Streptosporangiaceae; genus Chersky-822. Next base: position 14,066 of record DATJLT010000341.1, read on the forward strand.
CCGAGGAGATCTCGCTCGCCGACATCATCAGGGCGATTGACGGTCCGCTGCTCGGCGTGCGGGGCGAGCGCCCGGAGAACCTTGGCTACATCGGGGCGGCCGAGCCGCTGCAGACCGTCTGGATCGCCCTGCGCGCCAACGAGCGCGCGATCCTCGAGGAAGTCACGCTCGCGCACATCGTTTCCAGCTCACTGCCCGACCGGGTGCGCTCCCTGGCCGACCTGCCAGGATCCTGGGAAGCCCGGCTCGCCCGCTAAAGACCGGGGAAACCCTACACCGGCACCATGTCGGTAATGTCCCTGATGCCCCGCGCTACCCGGGTGACCTGGTCAAAGACCGGGTCGTCCAGCGCGGCGCCGATCGGGAGCCGCGAGGTCGCAGCGGTCACCGCGACCTTCTGACCGACCGGAACGGTCACAGAAGCACCGCGAACCTGCCCGGCCTTGGACTGAAGCGGCCTGACCCGCTCGGCGACCGCCGTGCCCGCGCCCATCCGCGCGGCCGAAGCAGCCTGCCCGACCGGAACCTGCTCTTCGCCCGCTTCGTCGCGCTCCGGCCCGTGAGCCGCACCG
>DATJLT010000342.1:0-3970 GCA_035509195.1 Streptosporangiaceae bacterium
CCACGCCGCAGCGGGCGAGGAACACTGGCACGGCGCCGCCCCCGACCACTTCATGTCGCACCTCTCGATCACCGAAGCAGTGGCCCCCGGCGACCCTCAGCCAGAAGCCAACTGGGGCGACCACGTAACGGACTCCGAGTACAACGGCACCTGAGCCCGGCAACCTGCGGCCCTAGGGCGCCCGCGGAATACCGCCGGCCTCCCCGCGTTAGAGATATATGCAAACGCATGTATCTGACGCGGGGAGGCGGCACTCATGCAGTTCGGGATCTTCTCGGTGAGCGACATCACCAGGGACCCGGTCACCGGGGAAACTCCGACCGAGGCCGAGCGGATCGAGGCGATCGTCAAGATCGCGCAGAAGACGGAGGAGGTCGGGCTTGACGTGTTCGCGATCGGCGAGCATCATAACCCGCCGTTCTTCTCCTCAAGCCCGACGACGCTGCTCGCCTACATCGCCGGAACCACCAGGGACCTCATCCTCAGCACGGCCACCACACTGATCACCACGAACGACCCCGTGCGCATCGCCGAGGAGTACGCGATGCTGCAGCACTTGTCCAAGGGCAGGTCAGACCTCATGCTGGGCCGGGGAAACACCGCCCCGGTGTACCCGTGGTTCGGCCAGGACATCAGGCAGAGCCTGCCCCTGGCACTGGAAAACTACAATCTGCTTCACCGGCTGTGGCGGGAAGACGTGGTCGACTGGGAGGGCAAGTTCAGGACGCCGCTCCAGGGTTTCACCTCAATACCGAGACCACTTGACGACGTCCCTCCGTTCGTCTGGCACGGCTCGATCAGGACGCCGGAGATCGCCGAGCAAGCGGCGTATTACGGCGACGGCTTCTTCGCCAACAACATTTTCTGGCCCAAGGAGCACTACATCCGCCTGATCAGGTTCTACCGCCAGCGCTTCGAGCACTACGGCCACGGCACCCAAAAGCAGGCTATCGTCGGCCTCGGCGGCCAGGCTTACCTCGCCAGGAACAGCCAGGACGCCAAGCGCGAGTTCCGTCCTTACTTCAACGAAGCCCCCGTCTACGGCCACGGCCCTTCGATGGAGGAATTCACGGACCTGACCCCGTTGTCGGTCGGCAGCCCGCAGGAGGTCATTGACAAGACACTGACCTTCCGCGAGCACTTCGGCGACTACCAGCGCCAGCTCTTCCTCATGGACCACGCTGGCCTGCCGCTAAATACGGTGCTGAACCAGCTTGAGCTGCTCGGGAGCGAGGTAGTCCCGGTCTTGCGCAAGGAGATCGACGCCCGCCAGGACCCGGAGACCCCGCAGGCACCGACTCACTCCAGCCTGGTCAGGGCCAAGTACGGCGACGAGGCGCCACGCCGGCCCCGTCCGAACGCGAACAGGGGCGACAACCTCACCAGCGGCTCCCCCTACCAGGACTCGAGCAGCTAGATGAACAGGCATCCAGCCAACGACGCCTGGGAATCACTGCTCGAGGTCCACGCCAGGCTCATGCGCCAGTTCGCGGCCGAGGACATCTGGCAGGACCTGTCAATGCGCGAGTACGACGTCCTTTACACGCTGTCGAAGTGCCCGCGACCTGTCCGCATCAGCGAGCTCAACCATCACGTGCTCCTCAGCCAGCCTGCCCTCTCCCGCCTGACGGACCGGCTGGCTGACAAGGGCCTGATCGCGCGCCAGGCCGACCCGGCCGACCACCGCGGCGTTCTGCTCTCGCTCACCGAACATGGCCGGACGCGGCAGCGCGAGATCGGCCGCAGGCACGGACGCGGCGTTGCCCGCGCCATGACCACAGCACTCAGCGCAGAAGAGCTCAGGCAGCTCGGAGCACTACTGGAAAGATTTAAGGATCAGCCAAAATGAGCACCTACCAGCTCGCCGTAGTAAGCGCAGGCACCGGCGACCCTTCGTCGACCAGGCTGCTCGCCGACCGCACGGCCGAGCGAGTCAGGACGCTGGCCAAATACCACGGCCACGAGCTGATCGTTACCACGATCGAACTGCGCGAACTGGCAACGGACATCTCAAGCGCCCTGGTCACCCAGCTAGTGACGCCCGGGCTCAAGCAGGCGGTCACGGTGCTTGCCGAAGCCGACGCCATCATCGTGGCGACCCCGGTCTACAAGGCTGCCCCGAGCGGCCTGCTCACCTCGTTCCTCGACGTGCTCGACAACGACCTCCTCATCGCCAAGCCCGTCATCCTCGCGGCCACGGCGGGCACGGCCCGCCACGCACTCGTCGCCGACGACCAGCTCCGTCCGCTGTTCGCCTACCTGCGCACGATGACGGTGCCCACGTCGCTGTTCGCAGCCCAGGAAGACTGGATCGACCCGGCGCTGAGCAAGCGCATCGACCGGGCCGCACTAGAACTCGTGCTGCTGACGGAGTCCGAGTTCGCGCGCAAGATCAGGGACGAGTCGTGGCAGAACTATCAGCACGAGTTCGGCAGCGCCAACGGCAAGGAAACCGAGATCAATCTCGATACTGATCTGATGCGCCTCGCTACCGGCGGATCGGCCAGGTAATGGAGACTAAGAGCATGGACAAGAAAGTCGTCCGCTGCACAGCCTGCGACCAGGCGAACCGCGTTCCGGCCTCCGCTGCGGGAACGCCGCGCTGCGCCAAATGCCACCAGCCGCTGCCGTGGATTACCGATGCCACGGACGCCGACTTCGCCGACGTAGCGGACGCGGCGAAAATCCCTGTCCTCATCGACTTGTGGGCGCCCTGGTGCGGGCCCTGCCGGATGGTGAGTCCCGCGCTTGAGCAACTCGCGGGCGAATTCGCGGGCAAGATAAAGCTCGTGAAGGTCAACGTCGATAGCTCGCCGCAGCTTTCGCACCGGTTCAGCGCACAGGCCATTCCGACCCTGCTGCTGATGCGCCAGGGAAAGGTCGTCGCCAGGCAGACCGGTGCCGCTCCGCTAGCCGCGCTGCGCACCTGGGTTACTAGTGCCCTCGCCGAGTGACGCGGTCATTCTCGGCCTCGGCCTGCTGGTGCCTCAGCTCCTGGCTGCCCGGCTGCCCGGAGCTTGCTGGCGGATGAGACCTGAGATTTTTTGCGGCGGGCGAGGACGACCGTTGTTGTCATTGCGGCCAGTTCCCTCAACCTGGGGTCATCGGCAGCGTCTGGGTGCACGCTGAGGTCGGCCTGCCTGACCGAGGCGACCATGACGCCATCGCCGAGCCTCAGACCGCGAGTCGCCGCGCGGACGCGGGCTTGTTCCGCCCTGACCGCGATGACGCCAGGTGCACACCACTTCGGGTCGCCGAGCACGGTAAGTCCCGCCCGGTCAAGCTTTCCCGCCAGTTCGCGGCCGGCCTGCTTAAGCAACGGCGCCTGCGCCGCGTGCCGCTGCACGGCGTAGGCGCCAAGCAGCGCCGCCGCCGGAGCGACGCGCATCATCGGCTGATCGTTCTTCGGGCGAAGGACGCCTGCCATGAGCTGGCGGACCGGGTGCTGCGTCAGTTCGAGCGCGCGGGTACCAAGGGCGGGGCTTCTCGTGACCAGGCAGCCAATCTCTCCCGCGCTCGGGGTTCTCGCGGCGTCGAAGGAAAAGGCGCAGGCATCGCCCGCCGAGCCAACGGGCTCGCCGCCGGGATAACGGGCGGCCCATGCTCCTGACGCATCCTCGATGACAGGTACGTCCGGCCAGGCACGGCGCAGCGCGGGCACGTCACAAGCGATTCCCTGCCGGTGGACCGCGACCAAGGCGGCAAGGTCGCTGCCGGGTCTCTCGCTGAGCCCTGCGGGGTCCAGAAGGCCGTTGACGTGGCTGACCGCGAGCGCTCGGGTACGGATGCCGAGCAGGCTGGCGGCCGCGCCCGCCGTGACCCAGTCGAGCGCGGGCACGCCGATCGTGGCGCCTGGCGGGATGCCGAGTGCGCGCAGCGCGGTCACCAGGGCAGCGGTCGCGCTCGGCAACGCCAGGGCAACGGCGTCGCCGGCGACCTGCCTGCCGACCAGGCATTCGAATTCGGCGAT
>DATJLT010000343.1:0-3119 GCA_035509195.1 Streptosporangiaceae bacterium
GAACCCCGATGCCAAGCGGAATGCCGCTGTTGGGTTGGCTGTAAATCTGCTGCGTGACGGTTTGCGTGTATTCTTTACTCCCGGCGGGGGTCGCTACATGAACCTCAAGCGATTGGGCATAGCCCTCGCCCGATGACCCCGCGCCAGACACGCCTACTGTTCCGGGGCTAATGAGCGATGAGGACGTTGGCCTCAGTTCCACCTGAATGAGGTTGTCGTCGAGAACCGCTGTGAACTCGACAGGCCGTGAAATGTCATAGTTGGCAAAAAGCGAATCCCAGGCGCTACGGCCCTCCTGTTGCGACATGGTCACAGGCGCGGCAGCGCGACTGAGGTTCAAGGTCACCAGGGATGTGAAGCCGGCCCTGGGTCCTGACGCGTGCAGGAACAACGCCTCGAGCAGGGCGGTTTTGCCGGCGTTGTTTTTGCCGGAGACTATGGTGACAGGAGCAAATTTAACGCTGATGTCATCAAAAAGCCTGAAGTGTCGGATAGTAAGGTCCGTGTACACAAGCGCCATGCTACCGAGCAACCTGATCCCCGGCTTGCTGACAGGGCCGAGTCGTGGCTTCCGCTACAAGTGGCGGGACCACCAGTCGAGGATCGCCTCGAAGCGGGCCAGGCGGTGGCTGGGGCGGCCGCTGCGCGATAGCTCGTGGCCCTCGCCAGGGAACAGGAGCATCTCGGCGGGAGCACCGCGCAGCCGGAGGGCGACGAAGAGCCGCTGCGCTTGCTCGACTGGACAGCGCCAGTCGTGCTCGGAGTGAATGATCAGCATCGGGATGGCGATCTGGTCCGCGTAGGCGAGAGGGTTCTGCGCGGCCCAGCCCGAGGGGTCGGCGCCCCACAGGGCGGCGGCGAACGCCCAGCCGATGTCACTTGACCCGTGGAAGCTGTCTATCGCGTTGACCGCGCGCTCGCTGACCGCGGCCCTGAACCGGTCGCCGTGCCTGGCGGCCAGCCACGTGGTCATGTAGCCGCCGTAGGACCCGCCGAGCACGCCGACCCTGGAATCGTCGAGGTCGTCGGCGGCGATTCCGGCGTCAAGCAAGGCGAGCACGTCGGCGGCGGCAGCCGTGGCCGCGTCACCGATGATCGAGGTGCCGTGCTCTTGTCCGTAGCCTGAGGACCCGCGAGGGTTGCCCATGATGACGGCGTATCCCGCGCCCGCGTAGACCTGCGCCTCATCGGATAGACGCCAGCCGTATTGGGTGAACGGCCCGCCGTGAATCATCAGCAGCACCGGGTGGGGGCCAGGACCAGGCGGCCTGACGATCCACCCGTGAACGGGATACCCGTCAGGCGCGGCGGTCGTGATCTCCTCGGGCGCGACCAGCGAAGGCACGGCAGCGAAGGTGGTGAGCTGGAGTTCTTTACCATCAGTCAGGGCGACCAATTCGCCCCCAGAACTCGGGCAGGCGACGACAGCGACCAGCACAGACTCGACGGTCGCCATTACCTCGATCTGCCGTTGCCCGGCCATGAGGCATTCCGGCTCACCTCCGTCGTAGGGGATGAGCAGCAGTTCGACGGCGCCTCGCCGCTCGGCGCCTGCCAGCACGCCGTCGCGGGTCGTCTCGATCCTGCTGTCGCGGGCCAGGTGAAAGGTCTCTGTGCCGGTGAGCCGCTGCGGCTGGGCAGACCCGTCGGCCAGGACGGAGTAGATGCCTGTGTTGCGGCCGACCATGTCAAGGCCGTCCGCCCCGACATCGGTCGCCGAGAAGCACATCAAGGTGCCGTCAGGGCTGAAACGCACTTGCCTGGCCGAGAGACGCGGCGCCCCGGCCGAGCTACCTTGGGTGACAGGCCGCAACTGCGAGCCATCAGGCGCGCACACCCAGAGGTCACTGATGAGGTCGGTGTCGCGGGTGTCGTGGCGGGCGGACACGAAGGCAAGCCGCTGACCGTCGGGGCTCCAGGTCACGTCGTGATCATCGAAGTCTCCGCTGGTCACCTGGACGGGTTCGGCGGCAGGTTCGGCGAACGGCTCGACGACGAATACGTGAGACCGGCGGTCGGTGAAGAACCCCAGGTTGTCCTCGCGGTACTGAAGGGTCGTGATCCGCCTCGGCGGCTCGGCGTCTGGCTTACCCGAGGTGTAACGGCCCTGATCGGGGACGCGCGTGACGTAGGCGATCCGGCGGGAATCAGGGCTCCAGGCCGGCGTGCCCGCACCAAGCGGCTGGTCGGTTACGCGCCGGGGCTCGCCTCCGCCCGTCGGCATCACGTAAAGCTGAGGCCTGGCGCCGGGACCCTCGTTTCCCGTCGCCCGCAGGAAGGCCAGCCAGGCCCCGTCCGGTGAGTAGGCGGGAGCACTGTCGCGCCCTCCCGAGGTGAACTGGCGGGCAGGCGCCGAGCCGTCGGTCCTGACGATCCACAAATTGCCGCGGTACTCGTCCGCTTCCAGATCGGGCCTGGTCACGGCGACGATGACGTGGCTGCTGTCGGGGGAGATGGCCGGCTTGCCCAGCGTGTGCAGGCAGGTGAGATCTGCGGGCTTCATGCCAGCAATCTAGCCCGGTCGCCGTGGCCGCTGCTGCTAAGGGCTAGCAGGCGTCGATCTCCAGGCCGGTGACGCCGGCCAGCGAGACCTCCGGCCCGGTGTCCGGCCGGAATGACCTTGGCTTGCCCGAGCCTGGCATGAGCTTGCCGCAGCCGGTCTGGTGGACGATGCCGCTGGTGTCGGTGTACTTGAGCTTGACGTGGTCAGAGGCGGCCGCGGGCCAGAAGAGGAACAGGCCGACCGCGATGAGTGCCGCCGACACGGTGAGCACCGCGAAGTTCCTGGCCTTCCTGAGGCCATCGATGGCGGCGCTGGCATCCCGGAGGGGCTTGATGTCGGCGTCTATCAGGCTGCGCTCGTCTCGCGCTCGCCGCAGGACAGGAAGGCCAGTGCCTGCCTGATTGCCCTGGTAGATCATGAGCGCGTTGGCGATCACGGCGATCAGCGCGGCGGTGCCGAGCACGGCCCGCGGCCACGGAGGAATGCTCAGGATCGTGGCGCGTCCGGCGATGACCCCGCCAAGCGCGATGACCCCGACCACGCTGGTCAGGATCGTGATCCACTTGCCGGCAAGGGTCATGGCGGTCTTGCCCGAGCTGGCCACCGAGTCGGTGAC
>DATJLT010000344.1:0-19290 GCA_035509195.1 Streptosporangiaceae bacterium
CCGCATCCGATGCTCCTCGGCAAGGACGAAGAGGACTACTACCGCCAGGGGCCGAAATTCGAGGCCGCGCAGGCCGAGGGCGGCGACGTACTCGGCGCCATGGTCCGCGATGTCGAAGCCGACGTCGATGCGCAGACGGGAGACGACCGGTGAGCCATCAGCTCCTGCTGGCGTCGCCAGGCAGTAACTTCACCGAGCTGGCGGCCTGGTGGATCCTGGCCATCGTCGCGGTCGGCGCGGCGCTAGGCATGATCTTCACCAGGAGAGCCGTGCACTGCGCGGTCCTGCTCGCGGTGGTCATGCTGATCCTCGCCGCGATGTACGCGATGCAGGGAGCGCCGTTCCTGGCCTTCGTGCAGGTGATCGTCTACACCGGCGCCGTGCTCATGCTGTTCCTCTTCGTCATGATGATCGTCGGCATCAGCTCCGCCGACTCGATCATCGAGACAATCAGGGGCCAGCGGTTCTGGGCCGCGCTGGCCGGGATCGCACTGCTCATCCTGCTTGTGGTGGCCGTAGGGCACGCGGCGATCGGGCCTGCGGCGCCGTCGGGCCCGAGGAACAGCTCGGCGAACGTGACCGACCTTGCCGCGCTGATCTTCACCAAGTACGTCTTTCCCTTCGAGGTCACCAGCGCCCTGCTGATCACCGCGGCGCTCGGCGCGATGGTGCTCGCTCACCGCGAGCGCACCGGTCCCAAGCCGACCCAGCGGATGCTGTCCAGGCAGCGGATCGCCAGCGGGCGCCCTGCCCCGCTGCCGGGACCCGGCACTTATGCCAGGCACAACGCGGTCGACATGCCTGCCCTGCTGCCCGACGGCAGCACGTCACGGCTATCGGTCAGTGGTGTGCTCGCGAGCAGGGAAGCGGGCCGTCAGGGTGTTGCCACCGCCGAGCTTCTCGAACCTGGCGAGCCGGTGCAGATCATCGAGGCCGGTCCCGATGAGGACGCCGATGATCAGCCCGCCGACCTCGACGAGCTGGATGAGGAGAAACTGTGATTAGCCCGGCGCACTATGTCGCGCTCGCCGCGATCCTGTTCGTCATCGGCGGCGTCGGCGTGCTCATCCGCAGGAACGCGCTCGTGGTCTTCATGTGCGTCGAGCTGATGCTGAACGCGGTCAACTTGTCGTTCATCGCGTTCTCCCGGCTGCACGGAAACCTCGACGGGCAGGTCATCGCCTTCTTCGTGATGGTGGTCGCCGCTGCGGAGGTTGTCGTCGGGCTGGCGATCCTGACGTCGATTTTCCGGACACGCAAGTCGGCGTCGGTGGACGACGCCAGTTTGCTTAAGTACTGACCTTCGCCGCTGACGGCGAACCCGAGTATTGGAGTGGTAGCAGTGACGGGCTCCCTTGCGCTGACCACGCTGCCCGCGACCGGAGCGGCGCACGCCGCCTGGCTGTTGCTGGCGTTCCCCGGCTTCGGTGCGCTGGTCCTGCTGGTCGGCGGCAAGCGCACCAACGCCTGGGGGCACTGGCTCGCCGTGCTCATGTCGCTGGCGTCGTTCGCTTACGGCTGCGTGCTTTTCGCGCAGCTACTTGGCAGGCCGGCCAGTCAGCGCGGATTTGACCTCCATGTGTACTCGTTCATTCCGCCGATCGGCCGGTTCGTTGTGCCGCTCGGCATCAGGATCGACCCGCTTTCGATTTGCTTCGTGCTGCTGATCACCGGTGTCGGGTCGCTGATCCACATTTACGCGGTCGGGTACATGGCCGCCGATCCTGACCGCCGGCGGTTCTTCGGGTACATGAACCTGTTCATCACCGCGATGCTGCTGCTCGTCATCGCCGACAACTACCTGGCCTTGTACGCGGGCTGGGAAGGCGTGGGCCTGGCGTCCTACCTGCTGATCGGGTTCTGGTACTACAACCCGGCTCCGCCGGTCGCGGCGAAGAAGGCATTCATCGCCAACAGGGTCGGTGACGTGGGCCTGTCACTGGCGATCATGCTCATGTTCGCCCAGTTCGGCTCGGTCAGCTTTACCGGCGTGTTCAGCCAGGTCCACTCGGCTCGCCCTGGCACGATCACCGCGCTCGGCCTGCTGCTCCTGCTCGGCGCCTGCGGCAAGTCGGCGCAGTTGCCGCTGCAGTCCTGGCTGCTCGACGCGATGGAGGGCCCGACCCCTGTCTCGGCGCTAATCCACGCGGCGACGATGGTGACCGCTGGCGTCTACCTGATCGTCAGGTCCGCGCCGATCTTCAACCTGTCGTCTGATGCCCGCCTTGTCGTCACGATCGTCGGCGCGGCGACGCTGCTGTTCGGCGCGATCATTGGTTGCGCGAAAGACGACATCAAGAAGGCGCTCGCCGGGTCGACGATGAGCCAGATCGGTTACATGATGCTGGCCGCGGGTCTCGGACCGGTCGGCTACGCGCTGGCGATCGCGCACCTGCTCTCGCACGGCTTCTTCAAGGCCGGGCTGTTCCTCGGAGCCGGGTCGGTCAAGCACGAGATGGACGACGAGGTCGACATGCGCCGGTTCGGCGGCCTGGCGACGGTCATGAAGATCACGTTCGTGACGTTCGCCTTCGGGTACCTGGCGATCATCGGCATCTGGCCGTTCTCCGGGTTCTTCACCAAGGACCCGATCATCGACGCCGCTTACGCCAAGGGCGGGACTTCCGGCGCGATTCTCGGCACTGCGGCCTTGATCGGGGCCGCGATCACCGCCTTTTACATGACGCGAGTCATGCTCATGACGTTCACGGGGAAACGGCGCTGGGATGACCACGTGCACCCGCATGAGGCCCCGCCGATCATGACCGGGCCCATGGTGATCCTCGCGATCGGATCGCTGTGCGCCGGCGGATTCCTGATGATCGCCAACCGGCTGATCAACTTCCTGGCTCCCGTCGTGGGCACTCCGCCGCTGTCTCACGGCTTCTTCACCGTCACCAGCATCATCTCGCTGGCGCTCGTCGTCGCCGGCGCCGTCGTGGCCTGGCTGATCTACGGGCGGCGAGATGTTCCCGTCACGGCTCCGCGCGGGAGCCTGGTCACGGTCGCCGCCCGCAAGGACCTCTACGGCGACGCGATCAACGAGTCACTGCTGATGCGGCCGGGGTCGTGGCTGACCAGGCTGTCTGTGTATTTCGACACTCAGGGCATCGACGGGATCGTGAGGTCCGTCGCGGCCGCGATGGGCGGAAGTTCGGGCCGGGTACGCAAGGTACAGACCGGGTTCGTACGCTCCTACGCCCTGTCCATGCTCGTCGGCGCCGTGCTCGTTGTCGGTGCCCTGCTTCTGGTGAAGCTCTAGGTTACGGTGAGGCGCTGATACTCCCATGAGCAACTTTCCCTGGCTCACCGTCGCCGGCGTCGTACCGCTGGCCGGCGCCATCGCGATCGGCCTGACTCCCGGCCAGTCGGCACCAGGCGGTGCCGCCGACCGGCGTGCACGCGACCTGCTCGTCAAGCGCATCGCGCTGGTATTCAGCCTGATCACGCTGGCCATCACGATCGCGATGGCGGTGCAGTTCAAGATCGGCGGCCCGAGGTTCCAGTTCACGCAGACCTATCAGTGGATCCCGCAGTTCGGCGTCCACTACGCGGTCGGAGCGGACGGCATCGCGCTGGTGCTGATCCTGATGACGACGGTGCTGATGCCCGTTGTCGTGCTTGCCTCGTGGAACGACGCCGAGGGAGCAGGCAACCCGGCAGGCGCGGCACCGCCGAAACGCAGCGCCAAGACCTATTTCATCTTGATGCTCGTGCTCGAGACCATGATGATCGGCGTCTTCGCGGCCACCGACGTTTTCTTGTTCTACGTGTTCTTCGAAGCAATGCTGATCCCGATGTACTTCATGATCGGCAGCTACGGAGTCGGGCAGCGCCAGTACGCGGCGGTCAAGTTCCTGCTGTACAGCCTGCTCGGCGGCCTGCTCATGCTGGTCGCGGTCATCGCGCTTTACGTGTACTCGACCTCGGGTGGCAAGCCAGGCACGTTCTTGTTCCTGCCGCTTACGCACCTGGTGCTGAGCGCGACCGTGCAGAAGTGGCTGTTCCTCGGATTCTTCATCGCGTTCGCGATCAAGGCGCCGCTCTGGCCGTTCCACACCTGGCTGCCTGACGCCGCCACGGCCGCCCAGCCTGGTGCGGCGGTCGTACTTGTCGGCGTGCTCGACAAGGTAGGCACGTTCGGGATGATCAGGTACTGCATTGACCTGTTCCCTTCCGGCGCGCACTATTTCACGCCGCTGATCATCGTGCTGTCGGTCATCGGCGTCTTGTACGGCGCGATCGTGGCGATCGGGCAGAAAGACCTGAAACGGCTGGTCGCCTACACATCGGTGTCGCACATGGGCCTGATCACGCTGGGAATCTTCGCGATGACCAGCCAGGGTCAGGTCGGCGCTACCTTCTACATGGTCAACCACGGCTTCGCGACCGGCGCGCTGTTCCTGATCGCCGGCTTCATGATCTCCCGCCGCAAGTCGCAGCAGATCGCTGACTACGGCGGCGTGCAGAAGGTCGCGCCGGTCATGGCCGGGCTTTTCCTCGTCGCCGGTCTCGCCGGCCTGGCGCTGCCGGGGCTGTCGACCTTCGTGAGCGAGTTCCTCGTGCTGGTCGGCACCTTCACCAGGTACGAGGCGGCCGCGATCCTGGCCACGGCCGGCATCATCCTGGCCGCCATCTACATCCTGTGGATGTACCAGCGGACAATGACAGGTCCGGTGCAGCCTGAGGTCGCGTCGATGCCTGACCTCAAAGCCAGGGAACTGTGGGCGGTCGGCCCGCTGATAGCACTGATCATCGTGCTCGGCGTCTATCCCAAGCCGGTCATCGACGTGATCAACCCCGCAGTGCATTCCACGCTCGTTCAGGCGCATTCGGTCAACCCGGTGCCGCCTCATCCGGCGTCCAACCTCGCCCAGAAGGGTAACTAGCCGTGACCGCGAACGTCAGCGCGATCGCGCAGGTCATTTCTGCCCCGCACGTCATTCCGACACCGCACATTGAGTACGGGCAGCTCTCGCCGATGCTGCTGGTGTTCGGGGCGGCTCTCGCCGGAGTCCTTGTCGAGGCGTTCGCGCCCCGCCCGCTGCGCCGCACGCTGCACCTGGCGCTGACGCTCGGCGGACTCGCCGGGGCGTTCGTGCTCACGATCGCGGTGGCGCTGGACAACTCGATCTTCGGCGGCGGCGCTCCCGGCCGCATCGCGGCGGAGGGCGCGGTCGCCGTTGACCGCCCGACCCTGTTCATCCAGGGCACGATCCTGGTGCTCGCTTTCATCAGCGTGCTGCTGATCGCCGAGTCTTCGCATGAGGTCAGCGCGTTCGCGGCGCAGGCGGCGGCGGTACCTGGCAGCGCGGAGGAGCGAGAAGGCCTCATCGCCGGCATCAGTCACACCGAGGTCTATCCGCTCACGCTGTTCGCCGTAGGCGGGATGCTCCTGTTCCCTGCGGCGAACGACCTGCTCACCATGTTCGTCGCGCTCGAAGTGCTGTCGCTGCCGCTATACCTGCTGTGCGGCCTGGCCAGGCGCCGCCGGCTGCTCTCGCAGGAAGCCGCGATGAAGTACTTCCTGCTCGGTGCCTTCTCCTCGGCGTTCTTCCTGTTCGGCATCGCTATGCTCTACGGGTTCTCTGGCTCGGTACGGCTATCGGCCATCGCCGCGGCGGCGAGCGGTAACACGGGCAACGCGGTTCTGCTGTACACGGGCATCGCCCTGCTCGGCGTGGGCTTGCTCTTCAAGATCGGCGCCGTGCCCTTCCAGGCCTGGAAGCCAGACGTCTACCAGGGCGCTCCCACGCCCGTGACCGCGCTGATGGCCTCCTGCACGCTGGTCGCCGCGTTCGGCGCGCTTCTGCGCGTGTTTTACGTCGCGTTCGGGCAGCTCACCTGGGACTGGCGCCCCGCGCTTTGGGGAGTGGCGATCCTGACCATGCTCGGCGGCTCGATCATCGCGATCACGCAGACGGACGTGAAACGCCTGCTCGCTTACTCTTCGATCGCGCAGGCCGGGTACGTCCTCACCGGCGTGATCGCCGCGACCACGGCTGGCCTGTCGAGCAGCCTGTTCTACCTCGCTGCTTACGGCTTCGCGGCGATCGGCGCGTTCGCGGTGGTGACGCTGGTACGCGATCCGGGCGGCGAAGCCGATCACCTCTCAAGCTGGGCCGGGCTCGGCCGCCGGTCACCGCTCGTCGCAGGCGTGTTCGCCTTGTTCCTGATCGCCTTCGCCGGCATTCCGCTGACAAGCGGTTTCATCGGCAAGTTCGCGGTGTTCCAGGCCGCGGTCGGCGGCGGCGCGGTGGCACTGGTCGTGATCGGAGCGATCAGCAGCGCGATTCTGGCCTTCCCCTACGTCCGCGTCATCGTGCTGATGTTTTTCAGCGACCCGCCAGCAGAAGGACCTGTCGTGGTACGCCCGAGCGCCTTTACGGTCAGCGCGGTCGCGATCGGCGCCCTGGCGACCGTGGTTCTCGGGATCGTGCCTGAGCCATTGCTCAGGCTCGCTCACGACGCTGCAGCTCAGCTATTCGTCCGCTAATGCACCTATTGTCGGCCACGAGGTGGCCCGGCGGTATCGGCGTGGAAACCCAGTGCGCTTATGGTGGTGTTTACCCCCGCAATCGGCGACCGGGCCGTTGGCGGCAGGATAGCGATAGGGGATGAAGTGATCACCGTCGTTCCCGTGGCGCTATCCGACCCCGCGCTCGCCGGAGACCTGGCCTCCGGGCTGGTCCAGGTCGAGGACGGCATGCATGAGGCCGCGCTGGCGCAAGACGAGGTTCTGGCCGAAGCGTCGGCTTACGGAATCAACTCGGGCGGCAAGCGGTTCCGCGCCACGCTAGTCCTGCTCGCTGCGCATTTCGGCGATCCGCGCGACTCCCGCATCGTCCAGGCGGCGATCGCGATCGAACTTACCCACCTGGCCACCCTCTACCACGACGACGTCATGGACGAGGCCGAGGTCAGGCGCGGCTGGGAAAGCGCGAACTCCCGCTGGGCCAACTCGGTCGCCATCCTCACCGGCGACTATCTCTTCGCGAGGGCGTCGTCGATCCTCGCCGACCTCGGCACCGAGGCAGTGAAGATCCAGGCGGAGACGTTCAGCCGCCTCGTCGCCGGGCAGATCGCCGAGACAGTAGGCCCGAAGCCAGGACAGGACGCGGCCGAGCATTACATGGAGGTGATCACCGGCAAGACCGCATCGCTGATCGCTACGGCCGGGCAGTTCGGCGCGATGTTCTCAGGTGCGCCGCCCGAGTTGGTGTCCGCCGTCTCGGCGGCGTGCGCCGCGCTTGGAGTAGCCTTCCAGCTCTCTGACGACATCCTGGATATTACGAGCGAGTCGCTTCAGTCCGGCAAGACTCCCGGCACTGACCTGCGGGAGGGAGTCAGATCGCTCCCCGTCCTGCACGCACTCCGTACGGCTGGACCGCAGGACGCGCGGCTGGTCGAGTTGCTGAGCACCGACCTCAGCGACCCCGCGCTGCTTGATGAGGCACTCGGGCTGTTGCGCAAGCATCCTGGCATGGACCTCGCCCGTGCCGACGTCAGGCACTGGGCTAACCGGGCACGCGAGCTGATCGCGGCGCTTCCCGATGTGCCCGCGAGGGCCGCGCTGGCCGAACTCTGCGACTTCATGGTCGAGCGCACCAGCTAGGGCTACGGGAACAAGCGCCGTGCGTACAGCGCTGTATTTCTCGCGGGGCGGCGCGCCGCCCCCCTAACGCGAAACGCTCGCGAGCGCCGGAGTGCGCCGGGCGGGGAGGAGTAGCTGTGGGACTGTTTGGCACCAACAAGACTCGGATGGTTGCCGCGGACCAGGCTCTGCGCGGTCGCTCAGAGCAGATGCAGGTTCCCGCGAAGCACGAGGTGCTCGGCACATCGCTGCTGCCGCCTTACCCGGCAGGCAGCGAGATCGCCGATTTCGCCCTTGGCTGCTTCTGGGGAGCCGAGCGCAAGTTCTGGCAGGTACCAGGGGTGATCACGACAGCCGTCGGTTACGAGGGCGGGTTCACTCCGAACGCGACCTACGAGGAGGTCTGCAGCGGCGGCACAGGTCACGCCGAGGCCGTCAGGGTCGTCTTCGACCCGAAGCTGGTCTCCTATCGCGACCTGCTCAAGGTCTTCTGGGAGTCGCACGACCCGACCCAGGGCATGCGCCAGGGCAACGACACAGGCACTCAGTACCGGTCGGCGATCTTCTACCACTCACCCGAGCAGGAGGCCGCAGCCAAGGAGTCGGAAGCGGCATACCAGGACCAGCTCACCAAGTCAGGCTACGGGCACATCACGACCGAGATCAGCCCGGCCGGCGAGTTCTACTTCGCCGAGCCTTACCACCAGCAGTACCTGTCAGACGCGAAGAACCCTTACGGCTACTGCGGCCTCGGCGGCACCGGCGTGTCCTGCCCGGTCGGCGTGGTCCGCGCCGAGAGCTAACGTCCCGCCGGCCGGCGCAGCCCACCGGCGAGCAGCATCAGATGTCCACCGATGCTGCAGGCCGAGCCCCGCTTGCAGCATCAAGGTCCCAACGACGTCATAGGGACAGCATCAAGTGGCCACCGTAGTCGCTGGATCCGTCCCGCCAGCAGCAACGCGGTACCATCGACGTTGTCCAAGAGGCTCGTCGAAAGATAAGGCTTGCCGCGCCAAGAGTTCGCCGAGCGGATAGGCAGCCCGCGTGACTGGGACATTCCCTGAATGAGGTGGGGCTTGGGTGGAAATAGTCATCATGTGGGGAGCAGACATCTTTTAGCCGGCACGGTCGGCCTGGCCTTAGCGCTAGCCGCGTGCTCGTCATCGCCGGGCAGTTCGCCGTCGTCCGGGCATTCGTCCTTGACCGGCAGCCCGTCGCCGTCCGCGTCGGCAAGCCCAGCCTCGGCAAGCCCAGCCTCGGCAAGCCCAGCCTCGGCCAAGCCGGTGAGCTGGGCCGTCGCTACGTCGGCTGCTGCGGGCGGCGGGATGAAGGCGCTGATCGCGGCGGCGAAGCAGGAAGGCACGCTGAACGTCATCGGGCTGCCGCCTTCTTTCGCCAACTATGCCGCCATCATGCGGGCGTTCACCAAGCTGTACGGCATCAAGATCAACGCCAGCGATCCGTTCGGCACCAGCCAGCAGGAAATCGGCGCGGTAAAACGCGGCGGGCCGCAGGCTCCCGACGTGGTCGATGTCGAGGCACCGCTCGCGGCGGAGAACGCGAGCCTGTTCGCGCCCTACGAAGTGGCCACCTGGTCCGCGATCCCCGCTGACCAGAAGGCCGCGAACGGTGCCTGGGCGCAGGACTACGGCGGCTACATGTCGGTCGGTTATGACCCGACCAGGTACGGGAAGATCACGTCGGTCAGCCAGTTGCTCGGCCACAAGTTCGCCGGCTCGGTCGCTCTCGACGGCAGCCCCGCGCAGGCGCCTTCTGCGCTGGCCGGGGTGATGATGGCCAACCTCGCGCTCGGCGGGACGGCAGGCGACATCTCTGCGGGCGTAACGTTCTTCAAGAAGCTGGCCGCCGCGGGCAATCTCGTCTCTGTGCCCGCGACGACGCCGCTGACGATCAGGTCGGGGCAGACGCCGGTCGTCATCAACTGGGATTACCTCAACACTGCCAAGGTTGTCGGGCGGACGCCATCGACCTGGAAGCTGTTCATCCCGTCAGGAGCCGCGGTCGGCAGTTTCTACGCCCAGGCGATCAGCAAGAACGCGCCAGACCCGGCCGCGGCCAGGCTATGGGAAGAATTCCTTTACAGCCAAGCGCCAGGCGCCGGGCAGAACCTGTGGCTGAAGGGCGACGTCCGCCCGGTAGAACTCGCGGCCATGATGGCCGACCATAGCGCGAATGCCGCCGAGGCGGCTGCCTACCCAGCGATCAGCGGCACCGCCACTTTCCTGTCCGCGAGCCAGGAAGCCGCCGCGACTCACTACCTCCGATCCCACTGGGCTGGCGCGGCCGGCTAGTGCCTCGCTGGCGGAACCGGCTCATCGGGAACGCCGAGGGCGGGGCCAGGGCTCGAGGTCGGGATCGTCTTGTGGTTGCCAGGGTTGAGCAGGGCGTGGATGACCCGTGCGGCGCCCTCGATGGTATCGATGCCGTAGCCCATCGATGGATTGTCATAGGTCAGCATCGCTATCAGGTACGCGCGGTGCGCGTTCGTGAACGTGCCGATGCTGTTGATTTCCCACAAGCTGCCCGGATACGGCAGCCAGCCGTTCTTGACGTGGACGATCACGCCGCGCGGCGCGCCCGCGGGCACGCCCCAGCGCTGGTCGGCGATGACGTGTGCCATCAGGTACCTGGCGTAGACGCGGGACGGCTTGGTGAGCACGTCGTTGGGCCCGGTGATCAGCGCGAGCAGCAGCATTTCGTCGTGCGCGGTGAGCAGCGAAAGGCCCCAGTGGTAGTCGAGCTTGGTCTGCTTCATCTTGGCGAGGTCCAGGAAGTGCTGCATGAACTTAAGACCCACGTCGAACCAGAGGTAGTTGGCGGCGGTGTTGTCAGACTGGGTGATCATGAGCCAGGCATTGTGCAACTCGGCCTCGGTGAGCTTCCTGTTCTGCTCCTGAGCCTTGCGCAGCAAGGCGGCGAGGATCGTCACCTTCATGACGCTCGCGGCATAAAAATGCCTGGTCGAGTGATACCAGCAGGTCACCCCGGTCTTACTGTCGGTCAGGTTGAGGCCGACGTCGCTTGCCCGGCCGCGCAGCCGCGCCGTAATCTCGGCCGCCATCCGCTTGGCCAGCGGATCGTAAGCCTTAGTCGCTGCCCGGCAACTGACGCCCGCCGGCACCGCGGCCCCGGCGGGCTGAGAAGGGACGACAGCCAACGCGCCCAAGACTGCCAGCGCTGTCACCATGACCATGCGTGATCTATGCCGCATAACCCCACCCCGCGCCGCTTTCAGGACAGACTATTCCTCGCGGGCAAAGCGGGCAGCATCGGCATGCCCGGGGCAGGCTGACCCCACCATTGAGGGGGTCAGCTGTTCGGCTCCCGGCCCCGCCCGGCCCCGCCCGGCCCCGCCCGGCCACGCCCGGCCACCCACAAACCCCGGATTGAGGGGAGCACACACCCCCAAACCCCGGATTGAGGGCAGCACACACCCCCGAACCCCGGATTGGTGTTGGCTGGTCGGGGCCGAGGGGTTGGGGATGGGAGTTGATGGGCTGTGGGCGTGCGGGTGGAGCGGGACGGCGCGGTTACGACGGTGGTCTTGGACCGGCCTGAGGTGCGGAACGCGGTTGACCGGGAGACGGCCGCTGAGCTGGCCGAGGCGTTCAGGGAGTTCGACGCCGATCCGGCGGCGTCGGTCGCGGTGCTTTACGGTGCCGGCGGCACCTTCTGCGCCGGGGCTGACTTGCGGGCTGTTGGCACTCCGGCAGGGAATCGGGTAGCGCCGGACGGTGACGGGCCGATGGGGCCGACCAGGCTGGCGCTGTCTAAGCCGGTCATCGCCGCCGTTGCCGGTTACGCTGTGGCTGGCGGGCTCGAACTCGCGCTGTGGTGCGACTTGCGTGTCGCCGAGGAAAACGCCGTCTTCGGTGTGTTCTGCCGCCGCTGGGGCGTGCCGCTGATTGACGGCGGTACGGTGCGCCTGCCACGGCTGATCGGTCTCAGCCGGGCGATGGATCTGATCCTCACCGGCCGGCCGGTCGGCGCTGCGGAGGCGCTGAGCTTCGGGCTGGTCAACCGCGTCGTGCCGGAAGGCAGCGCCCGCGAGGCTGCGCAGCGCCTTGCCGCTGACCTCGCCGTGCTGCCGCAGGCATGCCTGCGCAACGACCGGCTGTCCGCGATCGAGTCCCTTTCACTCGGCCACCACGACGCGATGGCGAACGAACTGACTCACGGCCTGGGCAGCCTCGAAGACCAGGCGATGATCGCAGGCGTGGCCAGATTCCGCGACGGCGCCGGCCGCCACGGAACCTAACCACTCCCTTGTTTCGTGCCACATTTTATGCCACACTTCATGGCATGATGACAACGGTAGAAGACCTGATGAACAGCGCCGCGGATGCGCGCCGAGTAGCCCAGAACGCGATCGCGCTGGCAGTGCGGGAAGCCAGGGCGGCCGGATGGTCATGGGACAAGATCTCGGCATCGCTTGGCGGGACGCCAAACGGCGAGACCCTCCGCCGTAACTTCGCCGGCGAGAAGGACGCTAGCTGACCTTCCAGGTGTCGGCACCGGCCAGCAGCGCGGCGAGGTCGCCGTCGCCCTGACGGTCGCGAACCTGGGTGATCTGCTCGGACATCCGGTCGTCGTAGGTTGCCCGCTCGACGGAGCGGAAGACGCCGATCGGGGTGTGCGCGAAGTCCGACTGATCGAGTCGCGACAGCGCGAACGCATACGAAGGGTCTTCGGCATGGGCGTCGTGTACCAGGAGCGACTCAGCGTCGGCATCCTCGACGAGTACCGGTTCGATCGAGCCGAACTTACCGAACCGCAGGCCGTGCTCGCCTTGCGGGCCGTACCGAACCGGCTCGCCATGCTCGAGCCTGATCACGTTCTGCTCTCGCGGGCCAGGCTCGGTCACCGGCAGGAACGCGTCGTCGTTGAAGATCGGGCAGTTCTGATAGATCTCGACGAAAGCGGCACCCCTGTGGTCGGCGGCTGCCCGCAGCACGCTGGTCAGGTGCTTGCGGTCGGAGTCGATCGTTCTGGCCACGAAGCTGGCCTCGGCGCCTAGCGCCAGCGAGAGCGGGTTGAACGGAGTATCGAGCGAGCCGAACGGCGTTGACTTGGTGACCTTGCCCTGCTCAGAGGTCGGCGAGTACTGACCCTTGGTGAGTCCGTAGATCCGGTTGTTGAACAGCAGGATCTTGATGTTGACGTTGCGGCGCAGTGCGTGGATCAGGTGATTGCCGCCGATCGAGAGCGCGTCGCCGTCACCGGTGATAACCCAGACAGACAAGTCCTGACGCGAACTGGCTAGCCCGGTCGCGATCGCTGGTGCCCGGCCATGAATCGAGTGCAGGCCGTAGCTGTTGACGTAGTAGGGCAGCCTGGACGAGCAGCCGATACCCGAGATGATGACCAGGTTCTCCCTGGGCACGGAAAGCTCGGGCAGGAACGACTGGAAGGCCGCCAGGATCGCGTAGTCACCGCAGCCCGGGCACCAGCGGACTTCCTGGTCGGACTTGAAGTCCTTCATGCCGAGCTTCTCGTCCGAGTGCGGCACGAGAGTCAGCGACTTGAGCTGGTCAGTCATGTGCGATCACATCCTGAATGACTCCGGCGAGTTCGGCGGCGCTGAACGGCAGGCCGCGTACCCGGTTATAAGAGATCACGTCGACGAGGTAACGGCCGCGCAGGATCAGTGCGAGCTGGCCAAGGTTGATTTCGGGGACAAGAACCTTGTCGTAGCGCTTGAGCAGGTCGCCGAGATTGGCAGGGAATGGCGACAGGTGCCGCAGGTGCGCTTGCGCGACCGAACCGCCGGCCAGCCGGACCCGGCGGACCGCCGCCCCGATCGAGCCGAAGGTCGAGCCCCAGCCGAGCACGAGCACGCGGGCGTCGCCGTCCGGGTCATCGACCTCGATCGGGCCGATGTCCGCCGCGATGCCGTCGATCTTCGCCTGGCGCAGCCGCACCATCTTGTCATGGTTGTCTGGGTCGTAAGAGATGGTCCCCGAGCCGTTGGCCTTCTCGATGCCACCGATGCGGTGCTCAAGGCCCTTGGTGCCAGGAATCGCCCACGGGCGCGCTAGCGTCCGCGGATCGCGCTCGAACGGCCTGAACGCACCGCCGTCCGCCGTCGGCGCGGCAAAGGCGAACTCGGCCGACAGGTCGGGCAGTTCGCCGACATCGGGTACTCGCCACGGCTCGGAGCCGTTGGCCAGGTAACCGTCGGACAGGATGATCACCGGGGTCCGGTACTTGACGGCCAGCCTCGCTGCCTCGAGGGCGGTCGTGAAGCAGTCGCCTGGAGTTGACGGGGCGAGCACCACGACAGGTGACTCGCCGTTGCGTCCGTACAGGGCCATGAGCAGGTCGGTCTGCTCGGTCTTCGTCGGCATCCCCGTCGAAGGGCCGGCTCGCTGGATGTCGCACACCACAAGCGGCAGTTCGACAGAGACGGCGAGGCCGATCGTCTCGGCCTTCAGGCACATGCCGGGGCCTGAGGTCGTCGTTACGCCGAGTGCGCCGCCGAAAGAGGCGCCAAGTGCCGCCCCGACTCCGCTGATCTCGTCCTCGGCCTGGAAGGTGCGCACGCCGAACCGCTTGTGCTTGGACAGCTCATGCAAGATATCCGATGCTGGCGTGATCGGGTAAGAGCCGAGATACAACGGGAGACCGGTCAGGCGGCTGGCCGCGACCAGGCCGTTGGCGAGCGCTATGTTTCCCGTGATATTCCGGTAGGTGCCAGGGGGTAGCGCGGCCGGCTTGATCTCGTACTGTACAGAGAATTCCTCGGTCGTCTCGCCGTAGTTCCAGCCGGCCTGAAACGCGGCGATGTTGGCCTTCATGATCTCCGGCTTGCTGGCGAACTTGGACTGCAGGAAGCGCAGCGTTCCCTCCGCCGGGCGGTTGTAGAGCCAGCACAGCATGCCGAGCGAGAACATGTTCTTGGCGCGCTCGGCGTCCTTCTTGGTGATGTTGAACCCGTCGAGCGCCTTGACCGTCACCGAAGTGATCGGGATCGCGTGCAGTTGGTACCCGTCGAGGGTGCCGTCTTCGAGCGGGTTGCTTTCGTAGCCGACCTTAGTGAGGTTGCGCTTGGTGAACTCGTCCGTGTTGGCGATGATGTCCGCGCCCCTTGGCAGGTCGCCAAGGTTAGCCTTGAGCGCGGCCGGGTTCATCGCGACGAGCACGTCGGGTTCGTCGCCTGGCGTCAGTATGTCGTGATCAGCGAAGTGAAGCTGGAAACTGGAGACACCGGGCAGTGTTCCGGCAGGCGCGCGGATCTCGGCAGGGAAGTTAGGCAACGTAGACAAGTCGTTGCCGAAGGTAGCTGTTTCCTGCGTGAACCGGTCACCGGCTAGCTGCATGCCATCGCCGGAGTCGCCGGCGAACCTGATGATTACGCGATCGAGCTGCTGCACTTGCTTGCTCACAGCGGAGTTCCTCCTCTGTGCGCCAACTTCACGTCTCCGCGAGGTCGGCGTATTCGCTCAGGCGCGGCGCCACAGCGGCGGGGCGCTTCTGACATGAACCCGGGCGTATACCCCCAGCAGCTACAACACCGCGATGCCGGGATCTATGCCAGTGCCCAGCTCAATGCCACGCCGCATCCTATTACCCAGCCACGCCGGAAAACGCCATGACTGAGACAACCAACGGTGTGATCTTGGCAGTACAGAAGTCAATTAACGGGCTGTAGCGTTGCGACTCGATTTCGATTACGCGGCGTGTCAGCCGGGTGACACCGAGACACGTCATACTCGGCGTCGTTGGTGTTCACGGGAGGAGGCCGCAGTCTCATGACTGATCTCGCTCAACAGCAGGCCGGCAGGCCAGGCAGAGCGACCGACGAACGATCGGGCGATTCTGGAAGGGCAGCGGCCAGGGCCGAGCTCGACGCCGCGCTGCGCGGTGTCGAACTTACGGCACCTGAGCGGCGGTTCCTTGCCAGGCTCAGTCAGTGGGACAAACGGACGGCGACCACCGTGGCATCGCTGGTGTCCCGCGCGAGGCAACGCGGCCGCAGGGAAGGCGCGCTGTCCGCGCGGCAACTCGACGTCGTGATGGCAGCGCTCGCCGACGCTGTCGAGTACCGGACGTCAGGCGCGGCTTCGGCCGGATGCTGGGACTGCGCGAGCCGCGCCAGCGGACTGTGCGCGGAGCATGAAAGAGACGCCGACCGGGCTCACGGCTTCGCCGAATTGGCTGCCGTTCTCCGCGGTCAGACGGTCGCGAAGAACGGCAGCACGCCGGCGAGCCAGGAGCCTGGCCTGGGTTTTAGCCAGGCCAGGAGCAACGGCCGCGCCTGCGCCCGCGTCGCCCGCGGTTGCGCTCAGGAGGGCGGTGCTGCCCGAGACGGCGAACCTGAGCTGGCGGAACTCGCGCCGAAGTGAGTACAGAACCAGTCACGCGCGAGCGTCGTAACCGTTTGCAGCGCCCCAGGCTCCTCGAACAAGTGCGTCGCTCCCGGCACGACCGCGAGCCGGTTCTCGCACCGCAGCCACTGCTGCGCCTCACGGTTAAGCCCAAGCGCGACCTCATCCCTGTCACCCACGATAAGCAAGGTAGGTGACCTGACCGCGGCGAGCCTTGCCTCGGCTAGGTCGGGTCGGCCGCCACGCGAAACCACCGCGTCCACCTGCGCGGCAGGCTCCGCCGCAGCCCAGAGCGCGGCCGCCGCCCCCGTGCTGGCACCGAAGTAGCCGAGGGGAGCGTCCGCGGCACCCGGCTGAGACCGAAGCCAGGCGGTTACCTCAGAGAGGCGGCTGGCGAGCGTCTCGACGTCGAAGACGTTGACGCGGTCGAGTTCCTCGCGTGAGGTAAGCAAGTCGAACAGCAGCGTGCCAAGGCCAGCTTCGTTGAGCCGCCCGGCCACGTAACGGTTCCTCGGGCTGTGCCTGCTGCTGCCGCTACCGTGCACGAAAACCACCGTGCCTCGGGCACCAGCAGGGATCGTCAAGTGCCCGGCAAGCACGACCGGCCCTGCTTGTACTTCCACGGGCTCGTCGCGCGCCGGCTGGCTGGTGTTACCCGGTGCCTTGCTGGCGGACGAATTCAGGGATCTTGAATAGTTACGTGAGGACGATGCTGCGGTAGAGAGGGCGTTGGCGGCCCGCTCGAGCAGGTTCGTGACGTCGGCATCCGGAACATGACTGAAATCGTCGTACCAGGTGCCGACGGCGGCAAAATAAGGCGGCGCGTCCAGGCAGACCACTTCGTCGCAAACAGTACGCAGGATGGCAATCGACTCGGGAGCACCGACCGGAGCCGCCATGATCACCGTCGCCGCTCCCTGCCGCCTGGCCACCTGGCAGGCCGCGCTCGCCGTCGACCCAGTAGCGATGCCATCGTCGACCACGATCACCGTCCGCCCGGCGATGTCGATGTGCGGTCGCCCCGCCCTGAACCGGCGGGCCTGGTGCGCGAGGTCCTTGAGTTCGCGCTGCTCAACCGCGGCCAGCTCCGCCTCAGTGACGCCCGACCTGCGGATAACGTCATCATTGGTGACCCTGATCCCGCCTTCGCCGATCGCTCCCATGGCCAGTTCAGGCTGGAAGGGCACGCCAAGCTTGCGCACCACGATCACATCAAGCGGCGCACCAAGTGCACGGGCGACCTCGAAGGCGACTGGCACGCCGCCGCGTGGCAGGCCAAGAACAACAAGGTCACCGCCCCGCAGGTAATCAAGCCGTCTGGCCAGCCGCTGGCCGGCATCGGCCCGGTCGGTGAATCGCACCGGTCACCCCCTGTTGTTGCTGCATGCGCGGCGCTGCGGCTCGCGATTCGGTGGGTTCGCGGGTTGCGGCGCCTGTGCGGCACCGGTGCGGCGCCGCTGGCGGCGACCGTGCTGCGCGCGGGTTTATACAGGGCTATCCGTCACACGTTGACATACCCAGGAACCTCCCCGCTGACCAGCAAGCGATGACCGAGGTCAGCCGGGCGAGTCGCGGGAGTGCCGGCTGCGGGTTAGGCCGGGGTTCGGGCCTGGGTCTGGGCCGGGTTTTGGGCCTGGGCCGGGGCCTGGGGTGGGGTTTGGGCCGGGGCCGGCGCCCGACGCCGGGCGTTCCGGAGGCCTCCGAAGCCGGACAAATCGCCTATAACGGCGGGTCTACAGCATCCTTGGCTCGCTGATGCTGCTGGTAACGGGCTAGTGACAACAACGGTGGACATCTGATGCTACGGGCGCAGCATCAGGTGTCCACCGTTGTCACTGGGCACTGGGTTGGCTGCAACATCGGTGGGCCAGCGATGCGGTAGTCGGCGGGAGGTCCAGAGCAAATGCGCGACAGAGTCCTTACTTTTGCCGCCCTGCGCCTGCAACCTGCCTTGCGCAAGCGTTAGGAGTGCGGGCGCTGAGGGGTGCATGTGACGGGAGCCGGTTGTTCCGCTATCCTTCAACGTGCTGTCCTCGTTGGACAGCGAAGGCAGGTTGCCCGAGTGGCCAAAGGGAGCGGTCTGTAAAACCGTCGGCTCAGCCTACGTTGGTTCGAACCCAACACCTGCCACCACCTGGGAATATGTACTCTGACCAGCGCTGATGTCGTGCTGGTGGTGATCTTGGACTGTCCGGTCGTGTACGGCTAGGACTGGCCTTCTACGGCTGCCTGCGGAGAATACGCGGAGAAGTTTCATCGCACGTCGGCCCTCCAATCAACTCCTCGGATCCGGCTCTAGGGGCTTCCCCGATGCAGCCGAGCGGGCGCCCAGCTAGGCGAGGCCCGGCATCGAGGTTGCCGCACTGGCATACCGTTCCGGCCTGACACCGAGCCGGGGATGCGGAAAGCGCACGCCGCTCGAACACAGGCGGGGATCCATTAGCGTTGCGTGCATGAATCATGCCGGACTGCTCGGCGAGGATGACCTGGCTGCGCTGACGGCACGGGCAAGTGCAGACTTGGAGCGCGCCTCTGCGGCCGGAGACGCAGAAGGCATTGCAGAGGCCGTTGCATTGTTCGAGCAGATAGAAGACCAAGCCCGCAGGGACGATCACCCTGAGTATCTAAAGTCAGTGATCAACTTGGTAAACGCGCTTATCAGGCAGGTTGAGGCTGGCGGTTCGGACGAGCTTCTCGACGGCGCTCTGAGGTTCCTTGATCTTCACCAGCAGGAATTCGAGGTATCCGATCTATACGTTGGATACCTGATGCGCAAGGGTAAGGCGCTGCTGTTGAAGGGGCAGCACAGTGGGTGCAGAAAGATAATGCGCGCAGCTATCCGAGTGCAGAGAGAGCGAGTTAGGAGAGCGCCCAGAGGTCATTCAGAGCACGGCGTCAGTATGTTCGACCTAGGTGTGACCCTCCTTCAAAGCGGTTCGATGTTCGGTGATATTTCCGAATTGAGCGAGGCGGTCGCTGTTCTCGATTCGATCCGGAAGCGACCAGACTCATCAACCAGCCGTGCGGCGGTTCTGTCTGGCCTGGGTAACGCCCGGCTAGAACGATTCCGACGCGTTGCCAAGAGCCCACGATCGGAACTTGAGCTGGCGTTGGAAGAACACAGGGAGGCCATGGATGCGCTTCAAATGTCCGACGTTGAAGGTCTGACTCGTTTGTCTGACTTTGGAGCCTCGTTCATGCGGGCCTACGAATGGACGCGCGATCAACAGGTCCTTGATGCGTCGGTGGAGGCTCAGGACCGTGCGGCGAGACAAACCCCGGACGGACACATAAGGAAGGCCGAGCGGTTGAACGGCCTGGCCTTCGCACTACTGACTCTGCACGAAG
>DATJLT010000345.1:0-2660 GCA_035509195.1 Streptosporangiaceae bacterium
GCATGCCGCACCGGACGGCCGCGCCTTCGAAGGCGGGGCCGGCCGGCGCGGCCGTCGCGAGCATCCAGTCCCTGTTGCCGAGCACCAGTTCGCAGTTCGTGCCGATGTCCAGGAACAGCCTGGTCCTGGCGTCCCTGTTCATCCCGGCAGCCAGCAACCCTGCCGTGATGTCACCGCCTACGTAGGCACCGAACGCGGGAAACACGACCGCCCGTGCCCTTGAATGCACGGGGACGCCGAGATCCTGTGCGAGTACCTCTGGCCAGAGCCTCGCGGCCAGGATGAACGGCGCCACGCCGAGAGGTTCAGGGTCGATGCCGAGCGCGAGGTGGGTCATCGTCGCGTTCCCTGCCAGGGCGATCTCGTAAACGTCGAGCGGGTCAACGCCGGCCTCGGCGCAGACCTCCCCGGTCAGGTCGGCGAGGGAGGAGTGAGCCAGCTCGGTCAGCCTGGGCAGGTTCGCCGGGTCGAGCATGGTCGCGCTGATCCGGCTGATCACGTCGGCGCCGAGAGGCTGCTGCTTCGACAGCATCGAGCTGACCGCCAGCGGCGTTCCCGTCGAAAGGTCAAGCAGGGTCGCGACGACCGTCGTGGTGCCGAGGTCGAACGCGATGCCGTACTTGCGCTCCGTGGTGTCGCCTGGCTGGATGTCAACGAGGACGTCGTCGACCACGACGGCCGTGACCTTGAAGTCGGCCGCCCGCAGCGTGGGTCCGAGACCGCGCAAGACGGCGAGGTCGACCCTCGGCTCGAGGTCATCGAGTTCGGCGAGAACGCGCTCGGCGTCGCTGCGCTGGTCGGCCAGCGATGCCTCGTCAAGCCCCAGGTAGCGCTTCTGCACGGCCGGCCGCAGGATCACCTGGCGCCCGACGCCGACCGTGGCCGCCTTCGGCCTGGTGCTGAGCGGCGGCACGTCGATCTGGAGGTCGGCGGCCGCCTCCGCCCGGCAGGCGAGGCGCCAGCCGTCACGCAGTTCGGCGTCGGAGAACGCGCGCGGGTCGACGCTGGACGGGGGTACCGAGCCGGTCGTGACCCTGACCTTGCACTTCTTGCAGGTGCCGTGCCCGCCGCAGGTGGAGTCGATCGCGATGCCGTTCCAGCTCGCGGCGTCGAAAATCGTTACCCCGGCAGGAACCCTTACCTTGACCTCCTTCCCCGCGGCTGAGAACAGCAGGTCGACTCGCGGGACCGCGGTCTGGCCAGGCGTCATGCCGGGCTGGTCACTGCCCGCCGTCCGGCGAGCAGCTCCTTGGCCTTCACCACCGCGGCCGACGCATCGGCAGCGTACCCGTCGGCTCCGACAACGTCCGCGTACTCCTGCGTGACCGGGGCACCGCCGACCATCACGAGCACCTTGTCCCGCAAGCCAGCCTTGTTAAGCGCGTTGATATTGGCCTTGAACATCGGCATGGTCGTGGTCAGGAAGGCAGAGAAGCCCACGATGTCGGGCTGATGCTCGATCACCGCGTCGACGAACTTCTCTGGCGCGACCTGCACGCCGAGGTCGATCACCTGGAAGCCGGCGCCCTCGAACATGATGTTGACCAGGTTCTTGCCGATGTCGTGCACGTCGCCCTTGACCGTGCCGATGACCAAGGTGCCGATGTTGGCCGAGCCGGTCTCGGCGAGCAGCGGCCTGAGGATCTCAAGAGCCGCGGCCATCGCCTTGCCGGCGATCAGCATTTCAGGCACGAAGAAGTCGCCGCGCTCGAACCTGGCCCCGACCTCTTCGAGCGACGGGATGAGCGCCTCGTAAAGCAGGGTCTCCGGGCCCATCCCGGCCTCCAGGCCCGCGTTGGTGAGCTCGAGTACGGCGGGCTTGTTGCCGACCAGGGTGAGGTCGTATAGCTGGCGCAGCAGCTCGTCGTTGTCCATCGGGGCTCACCTTCTCTGTTCGGTTAAGTTGGCTCCGGCCAGGGTCGCGGACATCTTGCGGGCGACCTGCACCGTGTGCACCGCAGTGGTTTCCAGCTGATCGGCTGCCAGGCGCGAGGCTGGCCCCGAGACGGAAATCGCCGCGATCGCCTTGCGGCCGCCCGCGAAGACCGGCGCGGCGACCGCGACCAGGCCGGTCTCGAGCTCTTCTTGCGTGGTGGCGTAGCCACGCTCGCGGACCCTGGCCAGCTCCTGGTCGAGTTCTGACCAGGTGGTGATGGTGTGCTTGGTACGACGCTCGTAGGGTTCGTCGGGCAAGTGGGTGGAGCCGAAGGCGAGCAGCACCTTGCCGGACGCCGAGCAATGCAGCGGCACGGCAAGGCCGACCCAGTTCGTGCCGCCGATCATGAACTTGCTGTCCACCTGGGCGATCTGGTTCACGGCCGCGCCGGCGCCCGAGTTCGCTGCGATGCCGAGGTTGATCGTCTCGCTGGTCAGCTCGCCAAGCTGGTTAAGGAATGGCTGGGCCACCGCGACGAGGTCAGAGTCCGCCGTGCCCTGCCAGGCATACCTGACGAACAGCTCGCCAGGGCAGAACCGCCCGTCCCTGTCCCGCCTGACGAGCTGATGCCGCTCAAGGGCCATCAGCAGCCGCGACGTCGTCGACTTGGCCAGCCCGCTGGCCGCCGCCAGTTCGGTGAAGCTGGCAGGCTCGGTACCCTGCACGACCCTCGTCAGCAGCAACGCCGCCCGGTCAATGGCCTGCGTCCCGTTCGGGCTGGTCA
>DATJLT010000346.1:0-30249 GCA_035509195.1 Streptosporangiaceae bacterium
GCCGATGGCGGCGGCGTCTCTGTCGCGGTCGAGCACCTGGTCGCGCAGCAACTGCGCAGGGGCGAACTCTCGCTGGTCGACGTGCCAGGATCGCCTGGTCAGGGCTGCTGGTACGCGACCTTGCTCGAGAGGCAGCAGCGAAGCGCGGTCGCCAGTTCGCTGCGCCGCTTCCTCAGTACTCCTGAGGCGATGCAGCTCATCAGGTCCCCGTCGGCCGGAGTGCCGCCGTCCAAGTTCCGGCCCCCGGTTTACGTCACGATCTGGAGCTGATCCGGCTTTCATGGCCCTTGTCACATTATCGATCTCTTGTACCAGAAGTCGCTGGTGTCACGTGCCCCGACGATGGGTAGTTCGTTTTGAAGGCTGCGAGTGGGTACTTAAGCAACAACTTATTACCAAGTTGCCAGGCACAGGCAGCCGGGGGAATTATCGGTTCTGCCGCACGGCGCGTGCGGTGTGTTGTTCGCCGTGCCGGTGTTTGCCTCGCGGCCGAGGGAGCGTGCCAGATGCGAATTGAGTCAGACGGGCACAGCCAGGGCAATCCCCGGCTGTACGAGCTGATCGAGCACGCGCCGAAGACCGGCAAGAGTCCGACGGTCTGGGCGTGGCCTGAGCTGATCGATTACCTGAAGATCGCCGGCCAGCCGGTACCCGGCCCTTGGCCGCCGCACCAGGAGCCGCGACCCGACCCGGAAGAGGACACCTTGCCGGTGGCGGTTGCTGACACGGCCAGCACGGGCGAGCAGAACAAGCCGGCGTCACCGCCCGCCTAGCCCGCCAAGGGAGGACTTATGTATCCGTCTCGGTTCCGCTACGAGGCGCCGGGCTCGCTTGCCGAAGCGATCTCGCTGCTGCGCGAGGGCGGTGATGACGCGAAGGTGCTCGCCGGCGGCCAGAGCCTGGTGCCGCTGATGAAGCTGCGCTTCGCCTCGCCCGAGCTGATCGTTGACATCAACAACCTGCCTGGCCTCGATTACCACAAGCAGGACGCCGACGGCACGATCAGGATCGGCGCGCTTTGCCGTCACGCCCAGCTTGAGCGTTCGGCCCTGCTGAAAGACAAGCAGCCCGTGATGGCGGCCGCCGCGCCGCTGATCGCCGACCCGATCGTGCGCAACAGGGGCACGCTGGTCGGATCGCTCTGCCACGCGGACCCGCAAGGCGACTGGGCCTCCGTAGTGACCGCGCTCGGCGGTTCTGTCGTGGCGGCGGGTCCCGGCGGCCGCCGGTCGATCCCGATCGAAGACTTCGTCAGCGGCCCGTTCCAGAACGCGCTGGCGCTGGACGAGATCGCGGTCGAGGCCGTGATACCGGCGCCGAAGGGCACGCCCGCCGGCGGGTACCTGAAGCTTGAGCGCAGGGTCGGCGATTTCGCGACCGTCGGGGTCGCGGTGGCCATCGAGATTTCTGGGGGGACAGTTACCAGGGCGGGCATCGCCTTGACCGGAGTGGGCGGGTCCACCATCAGCGCGGGCGAGGCGGCGCAGGCGCTGACCGGTGGACCGCTGACCGCCGAGAACATCGCACGGGCGGCCGACCTGGCCGCGGGCGCCGCTCATCCCAGAACAGACCATCGAGGCAGCGCCGAGTACAAGCGGCATATGGTGAAGACCTTCGTGGTCAGGATCCTGAGCCGGGTTGACGGTCAGCCAGCCATGGCGGAAAGGGCAGCCTGAGATGACGATCGTCTACGACGACACAAGCGAGGACACCGGCTCGGTGCCGGTAAGGCGTATCAAGTTCACGATCAACGGCAAGAAGAAGATCGCCGAGGTGGAACCCAGGCTCCTGCTTTCCCACCTGATCAGGCGGGGCCTGGCGTTGACCGGCACGCACATGGGATGCGACACGACGAACTGCGGTGCGTGCACCGTTCTCGTGGACGGCAAGCCGGTGAAGTCCTGCACGATGCTGGCCGTCCAGGTGGACGGGCACGAGATCAGCACCGTCGAAGGGCTATCAGGGCCGAGCGAGTTGCACCCCTTGCAGGAAGGCTTCAAGGAAGAGCACGGGCTCCAGTGCGGGTTCTGCACGCCAGGAATGATGATGGCCGCCAAGGCCCTGCTCGATGAGAACCCGAACCCGACAGAAGACGAGATCCGTTGGGCGCTCTCGGGCAACCTATGCCGGTGCACCGGTTACCAGAACATCGTGAAATCCGTGCTGTGGGCGGCTGAGAAGCTCAGGGGGTCAGAAGCGTGACCACTCAGGCAGTAGACGAGATCAAGATCGGCGGTATCGGCGCCAGCCGTAAGCGTGTCGAGGACGACCGGTTCATCAGGGGCAAGGGCAACTACACCGACGACATCACGCTGCCCGGCATGCTGCACATGGAGATCCTGCGTAGTCCTCTGGCGCACGCGAGGATCAAGTCCATCGACGCGTCAAGGGCCTGGGAGATCCCGGGCGTCCACCTGGTGCTGACCGGCGACATGATGGCGACCCGCAACCTCGCCTGGATGCCGACCTTGTCCTACGACACTCAGGCCGTGCTCGCCACAGACAAGGTGCGCTTCCAGGGCCAGGAGGTCGCCTGCGTGATCGCGGACGATCCCTACATCGCCAAGGACGCCTGCGAGGCCATCGACGTCGAGTACGAGCCGCTTCCTGTCATCGTGAACCCGACGCAGGCTCAGGCGCCTGGTGCCCCGGTGATCCGCGATGACAAGGAGAACCAGCCGGACAACGTCATCTTCGACTGGGAAGTCGGCGACAAGGCGGGCACTGACGCGGCGTTCGAGCGGGCCGACGTCGTCAGCAAGCTTCAGCTTCACTACCCGCGTTCGCACCCGAGCCCGATCGAGTGCTGCGGGTCGATCGCCGACTTCAACAGGGCTACGTCCAAGCTGACCGTTTACATGACCACCCAGGCCCCGCACATCATCAGGGCCGCTGTCGCGCTCGTCGCCGAACTCCCCGAGCAGATGATCAGGATCATCTCGCCAGACATCGGCGGCGGTTTCGGCAACAAGGTGCCCGTCTACCCTGGTTACGTCTGCTCGATCCTGGCTTCGATCCTGCTCGAGCGCCCGGTGAAGTGGATCGAGGACAAGTCGGGCAACCTGATTTCTACGGGGTTCGCGCGCGACATCTACCTGGACGGAGAGATGGCGCTGCGCAAGGACGGAAAGATCCTCGCCGTCCGCATGCACACCGAGTCCGATCACGGCGCGTTCTTCTCCGACGCGCAGCCTAGCAAGTTCAAGATCGGCCTCATGCACTCGGCGTTCGCCACTTACGACATCCCGTTCGCGCACCTGACGGCCAGGGGCACATACACCAATAAGGCACCAGGAGGTGTCGCCTACCGGTGCTCGTTCCGAGTCACCGAGGCCATGTTCTTCCAGGAACGAATGGTCCAGGCAGCGGCTTCTGACCTGGGGATGGATCAGGCTGCCTTCCGGCGGATGAATTTCGTCAAGGACGACGACTTCCCGCACAGGACACCGTTCGGGTTCCTGACCGACTCAGGTCAGTACGCCAAGTGCCTAGACGTCGGGCTCAAAGCGATCGACTACGACAACTTCCGCGCACGGCAGGCTGAGGCACGCAAGCGGGGCAAGCTGCTCGGCCTTGGCATCTCGACGATGACCGAGCCGCTCGGGGCTGGCAACAGCCGCGAGTACGACATCCTCGGCATCAAGATGTTCGACTCGGCCGACCTCAAGGTTCACATGACAGGCAAGGCTCTCTTGCGGACCGGGGCCCGCGGCCAGGGTCAGGGCCACGAGACCACCTGGGCGCAGATCGTCGCGCACGAACTGGGGATTCCTGCCGAGGACGTGATCGTCGAGGAAGGCGATACCGACACCGCGCCGTTCGGCATGGGCACCTACGCGTCCCGGTCAACTCCGGTCGCCGGTGCGGCGATCGCGATGGTGTCACGCAAGATCAGGGCCAAGGCGCGCAAGCTGGCCGCGCACCTGCTCGAGGTCTCTGAAGAGGACGTTGAGTGGGAACTCGGCCGGTTCTACGTGCGCAGCGCGCCCGACCGCGGCGTGACGATACAGGAATGCGCGATGGCCGCCTACAGCAACATGCCCGATGGCATGGAGCCCGGCCTCGAGAACACCGCGTACTATGACCCGCCGAACCTGACCTGGCCGTTCGCGGTTTACATCGTCACAGTCGAGGTCGACCCTGAGACCGGGGTCTGGGACGTGCTCAACATGGTGGCGGTCGACGACTGCGGAGTGCGGATCAACCCGATGATCGTCGAGGGACAGATCATGGGCGGGCTCACCGAGGCCTACGCGATGGCGAACATGCAGTTCATCACCTTCGACGCCGAAGGCAACTGCGTTGGCTCGAACTACATGGACTACCTGCTGCCGACCGCGTGGGAGACACCAGGATTCGAGTTGCACAGCGAGGTTGTCACTCCTTGCCCGCATCACCCCATCGGCGCGAAGGGCATCGGCGAGTGCGCTGCGGTCGGCGGTCCCGCCGCGTTCGTGAACGCGGTGATCGACGCGCTCGACGGCCTGGGGGTGCGGAACATCGACATGCCGCTGCTGCCCGACCGGGTGTGGGAAGCAGTGACATACCAGCGTGACGTCTCCGGTGCCCCGCCGGTTCGAGGCGACGAGTAGCCAGGAGTTCTCATGTATGGCTGGCAGGTGATGGAGCGGGCGGCGGAGCTTGAGCGGCGCGGCGAGCCGTTCGCTCTCGCGACCGTCGTGTGGAGGCAAGGGCCTTCGTCGAGCCAGCTCGGCTCGCGGGCGATCATCACCACCTCTGGCGAGCTCGTGGGGTGGATCGGCGGCGCGTGCGCCGAGCCATCGGTGATCAGGCACGCCCGCGAGGTCATCGCAGATGGCCGGCCACGGCTGCTCCTGCTTGGCAGCCCGGACGAGCTGCCCTCGGGCGCCACGTTCGGCGGGCAGTTGCCTGAAGGAATGACCGTCGTGCCGATCTCTTGCCAGAGCGAAGGCGCGCTTGAGGTTTACGTGGAGCCGGTGCTTCCCGTACCGCACCTCATCGTCGTCGGACGGTCGCCGATGGCTCACGCGCTCGTCGATCTCGCTCAGGTGATCGGCTGGCGCACGGTGCTGAAGGACTGGACCGAGTTCGCCGATGCCGAAGTCGACTCGCGCTCGATCGTCGTGGTCGCGACCCAGGGCCACGGTGACGAAGAGGCCATCGAGCGGGCGGTCGCCGCACGGCCGAGCTACCTGGGCCTGGTCGCTTCGCGCAAGCGGGGGGAGGCGTTGCTCGGGTATCTCGCCGAGCGCGGACTTCCTGCTGAGCAGCTCGACCGGGTACGGGTGCCGGCCGGGCTTGACCTGGGCAAGACCTCGCACGTGGAGATCGCGGTCGCGGTGCTTGCTGAGCTGGTGCGGCTCCGGGCATCGGGCGAGATCGGCTACGGCGGGCCAGTCGTCGCGGCTGCGGCCTCGGCCGTTGATCCTGTGTGCGGCATGACGGTCGACGCGGTGCCTGCGACCTTGCGCGCAGAGCATGACGGATTGACCTATTACTTCTGCGGCGCCGGCTGCCGGAGTGCGTTCGAATCTGATCCAGCTTCCTATGCGAGGAATGAGACCCGATGCTGATCAACCAGGACTTCGAGGTCGCCGAGCCGGTCGCCAAGGTCTGGGAGTTCTTCGGTGACATCCCCCGTGTGGCATCTTGCCTGCCGGGGGCGAAGCTGACCGAGGATCTGGGTGACGACAAGTACGGCGGCCAGGTCGCGGTCCGTATGGGGCCGGTCAAGCTGCAGTTCGCCGGTACCGCTGAGATCACCGACCGCGACGAGGCGGCCAAGCGCATCGTCGTGCACGCGACAGGCGCCGAGCAGCGCGGTCGCGGTCAGGCCGCGATGGACGTCACTGCCGTCCTCACCCAGGCCGGGCGGGGAACCAAGGTATCTGTGACGCAGGACCTGCAGCTCGCCGGCGCCGCCGCGCAGTACGGCAGGGGCATGATCTCGGACGTCACCGCCGTCCTAATGCGTGATTTCGCGACGAACATGGCCAGCCAGATCACTGCGGCCGAGCGAGGTGAGACGGTCCAGGCGTCCGCTGCGGCCGGCGGCCTGGCCATCGGGTTCCGCGCCGCGATGATGGCGCTGAGCCGGGTGTTCCGCCGGTTCTTCCTTCCATATCAGGCACCAGCGAGCTAGAAGGAGCCGACGATGGTTCTTTGGTGGATCGGCAACGTGATCTTGCTGGTCGCGGTACTGCCGGTAGTGATTTACCTGCTCAACCGGGTGCTGGCGGCCCTGGAGCGGATCCGCGCGGCGTCGGACAACATCCTCGTCGGTGGCGGGGCGCTGGTCGGCGAGCTCGACGGCCTGCCAGAGGCTCTCGCCACGACCGACGCCACGATCAGCGCCGTCTCTGTCGGCGCGGTCAGGTACGCGGGTTCCGTCGCCAAATTGCTGCCCGCGAAGTCGTAGGGAGGAGCGTTAGCCATGCCTGGAGCCGCTTGGGGCACCTTGATCATCTCCGCGCTGATCATCGGCATCACCGCCGTTGGCCTGCTGCGGATCATCTTTCACCTGAGGGCCATCAAGGCCACGCTGAGCCAGGTCACCGGCGGCGTCACCGCCGTGGCCGACCTGACCAGCACCGTGCCGGAACGGCTGACCTCGGTCAACGCCAGCCTGAAGCCGGTCAGGGACTTCTGCGAAACGGTCTGAGGGGACAACTCATGGTCAGTACTTTCGGCTGGATCCTCGGGTTCACGATCGGCGGCGTGCTCGTGCTCGTTGTCGTCGCGCTCGTCGTGCCGATCCTCGTGCTCGCGAACGACATCGGCAACGAGGCGCCCAAGATAAACGGCCAGTTGGCCAAGGCAGTGCAGAACACGGCGGCGCTAGCCGGACTGCGCACGACGATCGATTATGCCGTCACCATCATCGAAGGCCTGAAGCGCGGCCGTCACCGGCTGGGAGGTTAGTTATGCCAGCGACAGAACACACTCTCTGGGTCTGGGCGATCGTACTCGGTTTCGTCGTCGTGATCGCCGTCGCGGCACTGCTCAGCCTGCTGATCTTGCTGATCAAGCGCATCGACAGCCGTGTCGTCGATGTCAGGGACACGCTCAAGGCAGCGGCCGCCAACACAGCTGACACCGCGCTGATCCCGCAGGTCGCGGGCGGCGTCGACCTGGTGCTCGCCGAAGGGCTCGAGCACCACCTGTTCCTTGGCCGGGTGCTCGGAAAGGTGAAGTCGTGACGCTTTTGGTCGTCTTGACCGTTGTGGTGATCGTGGTCCTCATCGCGGGCCTGGCCTTCTACCTGTACTGGGCAGGGACGCTGCTGAACCGGATCGCTGGCAACCTGGAAGAAGGCCTGGCCACCGCCGGGGAGATCGTCGGTCACGCCAAGCTGATCGGGCCTGGGGTGGAGCACATCAACCGCACGGGCGGCGTGGTCGCCGGCGCGCTGCCACTGCTGTACGGCATGGCGGAGGAGATCGTCACCGACGTGACCCCCCGCCCGGAGGCTCCTGCTGAGCCGGAGCCGGCCAGGCCGGCCTCGGGCCGCCGTCGCTCCCGCCTGCTCGAAGCGGTCGGCTTCACCTCCGAGGGCTAGAGGCGCTTACGGTATCGCCCTGCAGGCGGCGTATTCCGGGCGGGTGCCCGCTCAGGCCTTGTCGGGACCGCGCCGGGTGACCGAGTTGGTGGTCGGGGCGACGTAGTCGCCGATCCATTCGTCTTTCCATGCGTGGTCGTACTGCTGGTCGTTGCAGCCCGGCTTGTAGACGGCGGTAAGTTCGCGTGCGATCTGCTCGCGGTGTGCACGGCTGCCGCCCGGCACCTCGTAATAGGCGACGTGGACCTTCCACTTGTCGCCTGCCCGTTTTGTCCAGCAGGAGGAGCGCGGATGCCGGAACGGAAACCTTTCACCGGTCAGGTCGTCGCTGTGCCCGACGTAGATCACGGTGTACCGGTCGGGCCGCTTGTCTGGCTCCGGCTTGTACATGATCACGTACACCGCCGGCAGTGAAGGAGGAGTCCAGCCGCCGAGCAGCCTCGGGCCTTCGAACGGGTACCCGGCGGCCGTGCCGAGCCTGATCATTCGGCCAGGCCTTCGGAGTCTTCTTCCTCGCTGATCGCCTCGGCCCTGACGATCGGCCCTTCAGGCAGACGTGCCGCGCTTACCGCCAGAGCGAACCGCTCTTTGGCCGCCTCAAGAGCCTCATCACGGCTGTCTGCCTGGACGACGAGTTGCGCCCCGTACACGTTGGACCCGATCCCGGTCGCGATGCCCTCGTACTCGGCGACGGCGTCAGCTAGCTCGACGACTTCTTCGCGGGACAAGATCCGCTCTGCCTCGGCCTGGATGCCCACACTCCATCTCACAGAACCGAGCGTAAGCCATCAGAGGGAGACGATGGTCAGGTCCGTATCTCCGGCGATCCGCCTCATGTCTCGCGGATCGCTCGTGATGACGGTGATCCGCGTCGCTGATGTCAGGTCCATGACGGCGCCGAGGTGAGCGTCGGCCACCGAGACGCCAGTCGCTGAGCGGAAGGCTGCCGCTCGGCTCGCGTGTGCCACGTCGAGCGGCACGTCAGCGATCCGCAGTCGGTTCGGGAAAGCCCAGGCTGGCGACCTTCGATCCCATCCGGCCTCGACGCGCACCGCGGTCGGAACCGCCGCGTCAATCGCCTCAGCCCGGCGCTGGCGGCTGGTGATGACCTGAACGTGACTGATTACCTTGCGGTGCTTGGGATGCGAGGCATCGCGCAGGGCCAGTACAGCCTCGTTGTCCAGCAGCACGAGCCGGCTCATGCGGCGAAAGCCCTGGCCTCGGCCCACAGAACCACGTCTTCCGCGGTGGCTCCGGGATGCCGCACAAGGATCTCCGCGGCTGCCGAGCGCAAGCGATCGGGTTCGGCTGACAGCGGGTGCCCGTCTATCTCCGCGGCGGCCACAGCCAGGTCGCCGAGGTCGGGCCTGGCCTCCGGGTGATGCTGGTAATGCTCGTCGAGCACGGCCTGGATCACGGCCGCCTCAAGTACCGAGCGAAGCGCACTAGTGGTCAGCGAGGTAGTTGACGATGCCACGCCGAGTTCCTTGACCGCGAGCGCCGCGGCGTCCCTCAAGGCAGTCGGGATTCTCATTGAGGTGTTCGATGTCTCCTGCATGCTGTCATCCAGGAGCGCGCTGATCCGGTCGATAACTGCCAATGCGGTCATGCGGCGAATGTACCACGCTAACGTGGTACTGGGTTAGGCGAGTACTGGCAGCATGGCGGCTAGCTCTTCCAGGCTGTGCAAGTCGTGGCCGGAGAGCAGCACGTCAACGTGCGGAGCGGCGACCATCATCCCGAGCGTGCTCGGCCGGAAGTCCGTGCTGTCTCCCTTATGCGGGTTCATCCAGACGACCCGGTAACACAGCCGTGAAAGCCGTTCCATCGCGGCCGACAGCACTGCCGGGTCGCCCCGGTCAAGACCGTCTGAGCAGATCACGACGATCCCGCCACGGCAAAGACCCCGGCGGCCCCAGTTCCTCACGAAGGAGTCAAGGCTGGTGCCTATCCTGGTGCCGCCCTCCCAGTCGAAGACGGTCAGGGCGGCTCGCCGCAGCGCCTCGTCCGGCTTGCGGTGGTCGAGTGCCTTCGTCACCCGAGTCAGCCTGGTGCCGAAACAGAAGACCTCGACCCGGCTCGCCGCGCGCTTAGCTGAGTAGGCGAACTGCAGGAGGTTACGCGAATAGTCGGCCATCGAGCCTGACACGTCGAGTATCAGGATCAGCGGGCGCAGCCTGACCTTGCGACGCCGCCAGTACAGTTCGGCTGGCTCGCCGTGCGTGCGCATCGCCTCCCTGGCCGTGCGGCGCATGTCGGGCGTCCGGCCGTGACTGCTGCCCCGCACGGTGCGCCTGGTGCGGCGCCTTGGCGGCGTGAGCTTGATCCTGGCCATGATCCTGCGCACGGCGGCCAGTTCCTCTGGCGTGCACGTAGTGAACGACTTGTGCCTGAGCGCCTCTGCCTCAGAGGCCATCAGCCCGAGTTGCGCTTCCTCGCCGGGCTCAGATTCAGCCTGCTCGGTTGCCGGAATCTGGAGCACTCCTTGAGTCTGAGCCGGGCTTTGGGGCGTGAGCTGCAGAAACTCGGCGACCGGGTTAGTTGCCCCGAGAAAGAACGCGCGGAATACCCGGTCGTAGATGGCGATCTGGTCATATCTGGTGACCAGCGTGGTTCGTCCGGCCCAGTACAAGTCGACAAGGTCGGAAGGATCGAGCTGAGCCGCCGCCGTGCAGTACGTCAGCACATCGCCAGAGCCGATCCCGATACCGGCACTCCGCAGTTCCCTGCCGAAGGAGACCAGCATGGCGGTAAAAGCCGTACTTGGATCAGGCACCGGACACTATTACGTCGAGGTTGTCCTTGACCAGTTCGAGGTCGTCCCTCTCCTTGACGACCGCACCAAGGGTGTCGCTGGCCGCTGACAGGTCGGTTTCGCCGAGGAAGTGCAAGGTGCTCACCCAGTCGATGGTCTCGGCTACTCCCGGCGGTTTGGCCAGGTCAAGCTCGCGCAGCCGGTGCACGGCCGTGACGACCTTGCGGGTTAGCTGCTCGGAGACTCCCGGAGCACGGATCATCACGATCTCGACCTCGCGGTCCGCGGAGGGATAGCCGATCCAGTGGTACAGGCACCGGCGCTTGAGTGCGTCGTGCAGTTCCCTAGTGCGGTTCGAGGTCAAGATGACGAGCGGCGGGTTTTCTGCCTTGATCGTCCCGATTTCAGGGATGCTTATCTGGAAGTCGGAGAGGATCTCAAGCAGAAATGCCTCGAATTCGTCGTCGGCCCTGTCGATCTCGTCGATAAGGAGTACTGCCTGATCGCCGGTCCTCACCGCATCGAGCAGCGGGCGCTCAAGCAGGAACTTGACTCCGAAGAGTTTGTCGACTGCCTCGGGATCGGCGAGCTGACGCTCGGATAGTGCCCTGATGTAGAGCATCTGCCTGGCGTAATCCCACTCGTAAAGCGCTTGATTGGTGTCGATGCCCTCGTAGCACTGCAGTCTGATCAGGCGCCGGCCGAACTGGGCGGCGAGTACCTTGGCGACCTCGGTCTTGCCGACGCCGACCTCGCCTTCGAGCAGGATCGGCCGGCCAAGCGACATGGCTACGAACAAGGACGTAGCAAGTCCCCTGTCGGCGACGTACCCGCCCTCGCGCAAGGTGACGGTGAGCTCAGCGACGTTCCCAGGCGAGTTCATGCCGGCGAGTTCACTCAGTGCGGGCTCGCCCGAGTACCAGATCGGCCACCGTACCGCTATCAGGCTTGAGCTTCCCGTCGCGCTCCAGCGTCTGCCGCCACGCCGAGCGCAGATCATCGCCATAATCGGCGAAGTCATCAAAACCCACGTCGGCCATTCGCTTGCAGGACTTCTGCGGCCCGAGCGCCTCAGTGAGATCGGCTTCACCCTGCCCGCGCGCTGACCACACGTCACGTAGCACTTCGACCGGATCTCGCTCGCTCTTCCTGTCCATCAGCCCAGACTAGTTCCCGCAGCCGGGCAACGTGACCGTCGATTAAGGGTTCCCTTATCGCGCGCGATTGCTAGCGTTACCACTCGTGGCTGCCAGGATCTGCGCTGGACCAGGAAGAGAACTGAGCACCGCGCTCGCGGCCGGCTGCTCCGCCTGGGCATTGGCCAGGTTCGCGGGCGCCGACGGGCTGCCCGTGATCGGCGCGCCTGCGGCCGCGTTCCTGCCGTTCACGCCGGTGGCCGCGGCCGGGGCCTGGCTGGCGGCCTTCCTGCTGCAAGACCGGCGAATCGCGCTAGGCGCGCTGGCCCTCAGCGCCGCGACCTTGCCAAGGGCGATCCCGCGCAGCCAGCCGCCGGCGGCAGGAGCGGAACTGCGGATCTTGACAGCCAACCTCCTGGTCGGCAGGGCAGGCGCGAGCTCGGTTGCCGAACTGGTCCGCCGCACCAGGGCCGACGTGTTCTTTCTGCAAGAACTCGGCAGCGGAACCATGGCCAGGCTCGCCAGTGAAGGACTCGAGGACGAGCTACCGCACGTCATCACCGACCTCGCTGCGCCCGAGCCGCGCGGAAACGCGATTTACGCGCGCTACCCGCTCAAGGCGGAGCCGAACCCGGTGCCTACGTCGTCCATTCAGCCGGTTGCCCTGCTCGGCCTGCCCGGAGGCGAGGTCAGGCTTGGCTGCGTTCACCTGCACACCCCGAGGCGGCCCTGGCAGCAGGAAGGCGTGTCCCGCTGGCGGGCGGACCTGGCGTCGGCGGCCGAGTTCCCCGTGCTCGGGTGGCCAGGTGACGTTCCAGTGATCCTCGCTGGCGATTTCAACGCCACGATCGATCACATCGGCTTCCGCCGCCTGCTAAGACTGGGGCTCAAGGACGCCGCCGCGGAAACCGGAAAAGGCCTCGTTCCCACCTGGGGGCCGCTGCCAGGAAGGGGTGCGCTTCTCACGCTCGATCACGTGCTCGTCGATGCCCGATGCGCGGTCGCTGCCAGCTCGGTGCACCGGTTGCCAGGTACCGACCACCGGGCCGTGTTCGCGCGCGTCAGGCTGCCGGCCGCCGGGCCGTGAAGATCGCGTGCCCCGCATACATCCAGGTCAGGTCGACCTGTTCGAAACCGGCCTCACTGAGCCACGTCAGGTGCTCGGCGACCGATGATGGCTGGTCGAAATCGTCGGGGCCTGGCAGCCGGTAGTAATTCCACTCGGTCTCGATGAACGCGGCCAGCGCTTCATCAGAAACCCGCGCCACCGACTGCTCCCAGGCTTCGGCCGCCAGCTTTCGCGCTGATGGCCCGGTCGGCTCGACCAAGTCGGCCATCACGAACACACCGCCAGGCAGCAGCATCTCCCAGAGGTCACGGTAAAGCTCCCGCTTGCCCTTGGCGTCCAGGTGATGCACGGCCAGCGACGTCATCACCCCGCCATACCGCGCGCCTTCCCGCCAGTC
This sequence comes from Streptosporangiaceae bacterium, assembly GCA_035509195.1. Taxonomy (GTDB): domain Bacteria; phylum Actinomycetota; class Actinomycetes; order Streptosporangiales; family Streptosporangiaceae; genus Chersky-822. The sequence continues at coordinate 12,898 of DATJLT010000346.1, forward strand.
ACGGTCAGCGATGTCAGCCTGGACCGATGTGAAGCTGGCGCCGGCCAGGTCGAGCCGTTCGGCCGCCAGCGCGAGCATCTCTGCCGAGCCGTCGAGCAGGGTCACGCGCGCCCCCGGATGCCGTCGCACGTACTCCTCGGACAGCCTTCCCTCGCCGCAGCACAGGTCAAGCACGGCTTCTGAGGGGATGTCGGCGAGCAGATCGCAGACGACGCCGATCTGCTCCGCCCGGCGCGGTACGCAGGCATCTCCGTACTTGACGAACACGTCGGTGTCTGAGAGCGACCAGCCGCTTTCTGCCGATGGTTGAGTCATGGCGCCAGTATCGCGCGGGACAGACTTAAGTAACTGGCACTATCTGGGAGTGACTGAACCCGATATCGCCTTTGAGGTTCTTGACGGTCGCCGGGCCGCGGAGTTGGCGACGGGGTTCCTCGCGATGCATGCCGAGGTATACGAAGAACCGCCCTACAGGTGGGTTGACAACCAGCATGAGCGGTTCGCCCGGCGGTTCGCGGTGCTGTGCCGTCAGCCCGGGTTCGTGCTCGCGGAGGCCAGGCACGGTGAGTATCTCGTCGGTTTCGGCTGCGGCATGCCGCTCCGCCCGTCCACAGACTGGTGGCGTGACCTCACCACTCCGCTGTCCTCCGAGGTGACGGCCGAGTACCCAGGCCGGACCTTCGCGGTAGCCGACCTGCTCGTCCGCGCGGCGTGGCGGCGCCAGCGGATCGGCGAGACGCTGCACGACCTCCTGGTGAGCGATCGCGAAGAGGAAAGGTCCACGGCGCTGGTCTTGCCGGCCGCAGTCCCGGCTCAAAGCGCGTGCGCCACGTGGGGCTGGCGAAAGGTCGCCAGAAAACAAGATCCGCTTGCGGGCTCGCCGGTGTTCGACGTATTTGTTCGCTATGGATATCGCGATCGCGGATCTTGAGCGGGCGGCGTCACTTGGCTGGCGGGCTACGGAAGAGTCGCAGCTAGGCGACTGGGTTCTCAGGGCCGCTGGCGGCTTTACCGGCCGGGCGAATAGCGTACTCGCCGTGGGCGACCCTGGCCTCCCCGTCGAGTCCGCGATCGCCCGCGCTCGTGACTGGTACGCCGCGCGCGGGCTGCCGGCGCTGGTGTCTGTCGCCTTCCCCGTCGGGCAGGCGGAGAGCAGTGACCTTGACAGGTTCCTGCGTGAGCTCGGCTGGCCGGTCCTGCGCGGTGCGATTGTCATGACGGCCGAGGTCGCTGCCTTGACCGGTCCTGTCGATGGCGTTGACGTAACGGCTGACCCGGACGAGGGCTGGCTCGGGTTGTATCGGTACCGCGGTGAACGGCCGCCGCCGGTGTCGCGGCGACTGCTGAAGTCCGCGCCCTGGCAGGCCTTCGGGTCGGTCGTACTTGACGGCAGGACAGTGGCGATCGGCCGCGTCGCGATCGCCGCCGGATGGGCCGGACTGACCGCGGTCGAGGTGGCGCCTGACTACCGCAGGCGCGGCCTGGGGATGACCATCACCCGAGCGCTCGTGGCCGCTGCTGTCGCCCGTGGCGGGGTGGCCGGCCTGTACCTGCAAGTAGACGACGCCAACGCGGCCGCCCGCGCCCTCTACCATCAGGCTGGCTTCACCGACCACCACGCTTACCACTACCGCGCCAGCCCTTGAGCCAGTCGGCGCGGCAGGGGTCACTCGCGGCGCCCGGCCAGCAGCATCAGATGTCCACCGATGCTGCTGGTCCGGCTCCGGCCACAGCATCAATGTCCCGGCGATGTCACAGGGACAGCATCAACTAGCCACCGTTGTCACCGGATTCGCCCGCCCAGCAGCAACGCGGGGCCACCGATGCTGCTCGCCCCGGCATGCTCAGGCCGCCCGGGCACTGTGCCCGGCCTCCGTGCCCTGCCGCTGCGCCGCCTCGGCCCCCCGGCGCGGCCGTCCGCCCGCGTGCGCCTCGTCCGGCCAACACCAAACCGGGGTTTGATGGGGTGCGTGCACCACGAAACCGGGGTTTGATGTTGGCCGGGCAAGCTCGCGCCCCGCGCCGACCGGAGCCAGGGGGGCGGCTGAGGCTAGACCGCGCGGTCCCTGCGGGCTAGGTGGTAGGCGACGTGGGGGCGAACTGGACTGCCGACGGGGACTTTCGGGTGCTCGAACCTGGCTACTTCCGTGAGGCCGATCCGGCGCATGACGGCCTGGGAAGGCTCGTTGGTGATGGCGGTTATCGACCAGATCTCTTCCAGGCCGATGCCATCGAACGCGACCCCGAGTGCGGCCTTGGCGGCCTCGGTCGCGTAGCCCTGGTGCCAGGCGTGCCTGGCCAGACGCCAGCCGACTTCGGTACCACCGGATCCCGGCACGCCATCTGGCATGGGGTTGAGTCCGGTGAAACCGATGAACTGGCCGGTCTTCGAGACCTCAAGTGCCCAGAGGCCGTAGCCGCTGATATCGAACCTCGCCTCAATGATCTCGATGAGCGCGTCGCTTTGGGCCCGGCTGAGCGTACTGGGGAAATGGCGCATCGTCTCCTGGTCAGAGTTAAGCTCCGCGAAAGGCTCCCGGTCAGCGGGAAGCCAGCGCCGCATGAGCAGCCGCTCTGTCGTTATGCTGTCGAATCTGTGCTTAGTCATGCGTCCTGGTTCCCTGAGGTCGGCGAGCGGTTTCCTTCATTTGCGCGGCCAGGAGGGCGTTCTCCTGCTCGGGCGTGAAGCCGCCCTCCACCGGCAGGTCACCCCGTGCCCGGTCCCAGGCGAGCACGTCGGCGACAGTTACCTCGAGCGGGGTCGCCGGCATTCCCGCGGCCCGGGCCTTGGCCGGGCTGCGCTGCTGAGCGGTCCAGTGTGAGGGCCTGACCAGCGGAAACATCGGCGGCGCGAGTTCTGGCGGCACCTGGACGAGTTCGGCCTCCGTGCCCGCGACCCGTGCGCAGGTCTCGATGAGGCCGCCAAGCGTCACCGGCTCGGCCGGGCCGACGGCATGGAACGCACCCGAGCGCTCGTCGGTGATGAGCCTGACCACGAGGCGTGCGAGGTCACGCGAGTCAACGATCTGAACGGGCTGGTCAAGCTCGCCAGGCACCGCGATCCGTCCGCCCCTGGCTGCCCGCCTGACCCAGTAAGTCAGGCCCCGCTGCGGATCGTGCGGTCCGGCGACCTTGCCTGGGCGCACGATCGCTGCCCGCTCGCCGTACCTGGCCGTGACGTCGTCTTCGCAGGCCACCTTCGCCGGCCCGTAGGTTTCGTCGGTGAGTTCCTCTGTGTCGCGTCGCGGCGGCCGCCTCGGCGTGTCCTCGGTAGAGCCTGGCGGCACGCCGTCGAGTACGTAGACGGCATGGCTGGAGATGAAAAGGTAACGTCCGGCCCGGTCAGCGATCGCGTCCATCGCCTGGCCGACGTGCCTGGGCACGTACCCGCTGACGTCGATGACGGCATCCCAGCTTCCGCCGCGCAGCGAGTCATAGTCGCCGGTGTCGCGGTCTCCGGTCAGCCTGGTGAGGCCAGGGAACAGGTCGCTGCCTGTCTTCCCGCGCCCGAACAAGGTGATGTCTGCCCCCGTGCCGAGGGCATCTTCGGTAATGGCGCGCCCGACGAAGGCCGTGCCGCCGAGGATCAGAATGCGCATAGGCGCCGAGACTATCGTCTGAATCCCGCGGCCCAGGCATGGTTAAATCTCAGCCAGGCGCCAGTGCTCATCTTCCGCCGCGCCCCTTGGTTAACGTCGTCGTTACCAACCCGCAGCACGCAGGCAACGAGACGGTCGCACTCTGTAAGCAGTGAGGGAAGTAAGGAGTCAGTGATGTCCCTGTGGAGAATTCGGCTCGACGTGCCTGACGACCCGCAAAGCCAGGCGCTGCTTAATGCCGCGCTCGCTGACCAGCGTGTGTGGACGCGGGTGCCGTCCGATGCCGATGCCGACGCCGACGCGGGCGGGGACGTCATCATCGAATTGCCGAGAGATGACCGGCTTGGCGCTTTGCTTAACGACTTGCACCGGATCAGCCCGCACGTTTTCGTGAGCAGCGTGGACCAGCCGCCGATCACCGTGGGCGGGGAAGTCCAGGTGGCCGCCGTTTCCTCGTGCTAGCCGAACCCGTCGCCTGGTGGCCGCACGGTGGCCAAGTTAGGGTCGTACGCCTGAGAATGGCGCTATGGATGAGTTCAGGCAGGGCCTTGTGCGGGTGCTGCGTGAGCCATTCAGCCGGCACGGAAGGCACCAGCGCTGGTACGCGGCGCTGAGTTTCCTGCTCGCTGTCCCTGCCTTCGCGGTCATCGCATCGGCGGTCGTGGTCGGGATGGGAATGTCGCTCAGCTTCGCCGGCATGCTTTTCGGTCTGCCGCTGCTTGCGCTCACACTTGCCCTGGCGAGAAAGCTCGGCGACCTCTGCCGCAGGATGGCGAACGGCATGCTCGATACGAAGGTCGAGCCGTCGGTAAGAGTTCCGCCGCCGCCCGGCGTGATTCGCTGGATACGGGCTAGCCTGACCGATCAGGCGAGCTGGAAGGCCTGCGGTTACCTGGTGCTCAAGTTCCCTGTCGCGGTGCTCGCGTATGTGCTTGCCTCCTCTCTGGTCGTCTACAGCTTTCCTTACCTCACGTTCCCGATCTGGTGGGAGCTGCTCCACCAGCTAGCGCTTCACGGAATAGTCATCCACCTCGGCCCGTGGATCTCCTGGTGGAAATGGGATCCGGTCAAGGTGGCCTATGAGGTGAAATCCTTCGGCGGTTCCTTTGCCCTCATTCCTGTGGGCATCATCGTGCTCCTGGTGCTGCCGTACCTGACCACTGGCGCTAATGCGATCGATGTGGCGCTGATCACCGGCCTGCTCGGGCCGCCGTTGCCTCAGCGGGTACGTGATCTTGAACTGGCACGGGCGCACGCCGTCGACGACTCCGCCGCCCGGCTGCGGCGAATCGAGCGCGATCTGCATGACGGTGCCCAGGCTCAGATGGTCGCGGTGGCGATGAAACTCGGGCTTGCCAGGGAGAAGCTGGGCGAAGCTGGCGGCTCCACGATGGAAGCCGATCTAGAGCGGGCGCTTGAGCTTGTCGACGCCGCGCATCGCAGCGCCAAGGCGGCGATCATCGAGCTCCGCGACCTCGCACGCGGTATCCACCCGCCCGCCCTCGACCACGGCCTGGGCACGGCTCTGCGAACCCTCGCCGCCAGCGGCGCGGTGCCGGTCGACCTGGTCGTCGATCTGCCTGAGCGACCTTCGCCCGCGATCGAGACCATCGCCTACTTCTGCGCGGCCGAGTTGCTGACCAACGTGGCCAAGCACAGCGGTGCCCGCAGGGCCTCGCTTGAGGCGGTACACGTGCCAGGCCTGCTGCGCATCCGGGTCGGCGACGACGGAGCGGGCGGCGCCTGCGTTGTCGCGGGCGGAGGGCTGGCCGGGCTCGCGGACCGGCTGAGAACGGTGGACGGCACGCTGGACATAAGCAGCCAGCCGGGCGGACCTACCCTGATTAGCGTCGAGCTGCCATCGCACGCCTGACCTTGACCGGACGGAGCCTATGCGGATCGTGATCGCCGAGGACGCGGCCGTGGTCAGGGCCGGTCTGGTCGAGATCCTGGCCGATCGCGGGCATGAGGTCGTCGCGGCGGTCGGTGATGGCAGTTCCTTGCTGACCGCGGTCGCCGAGCACCGGCCCGAGGTTTGCGTGGTCGATGTCCGGATGCCGCCAGGATTCACCGACGAAGGCATCAGGGCGGCGATCGCCATCAGGCGCGACCATCCGGGCACCGGAGTGCTGGTGTTCTCGCAGTACGTGGAAACCCATTACGCGGCCGAACTGCTCGGAGCCGGATCGGCCGGCGTCGGTTACCTGCTCAAAGACCGCGTCGCCGACGTCGGCGAATTCATGTCCGCTCTCAGTCGCGTCGCGGGCGGCGGAACCGCGCTTGATCCCGAGGTCGTGACCCAGCTCCTGGGCGCCAGCCGCCGCGCGGACGGACTCGGCGAGCTCACCGGGCGGGAACGGGAGGTGCTGAGCCTGATGGCGGAAGGGCGGTCAAACGGCGCGATCGCGACGACCCTGGTCGTCACCGAGCGCGCCGTAGAAAAACACGTCTCCAACATCTTCAGCAAGCTCGGCCTGGCCCCGTCGGACGCCGATCACCGCCGCGTGCTCGCCGTGCTCAGGTACCTGTCTCAGTAGGCTCGGGCGAAGATGATCCGCTTGCCGTAGGCGGATGGCTTTCCGCAGCGGACGCAGGTGCCCTCTAGAGGCTCGCCATCGAGCGGGATGCAACGTGGCGTGGCTGTTGTCTCCGCCTTGATCTCGTCTTCGCAGGCCTGCTCGCCGCAATGCAGCGCCAGAGCCCAGCCTGACGCGACGGCGGCGGTGAATTCCGGCCAAGAATCAACAACGGCTGTGTGCTCGTCGCGGAAGTCGATGGCCCGTTGGGCCAGCATCGCCTGGAACGCGGCAAGCTCGGCAATCAGCAGATCGGGCGCAGCCTCAAGCGAGATCGCTTCCTTGGTGCTTTGTGGCTGCTGGTAGTTAAGGCGTTTGGACATCAGCGCCGTGCCTGCGGCTAGATCACGGGGGCCGAGCTCAAGCCGGATCGGGACGCCGCGCATTTCCCAGTCGTTGAACTTAAAGCCAGGCGATAGCTGCGGACGGCTGTCGACGTGCGCCCTGATGCCGGCGCGTGCCAGCCGGGCTGCGAGTTCGGTCGCGGCGGCCATGGTTGCCTCAGCCTGATCTCCGCGCCCGATCGGGACGACCACCACCTGGTACGGGGCGAGGGCCGGGGGCAGCACCAGGCCCTTGTCGTCGCCGTGAGTCATGATCACGCCGCCGATCATCCTGGTGCTCATGCCCCAGGAAGTCGTGTGACATAGTTCGGCCGCGCCGCTCTCGCCCGTGTAGGTGATCCCGAAGGCCTTCGCGAAGTTTGTTCCCATGAAGTGGGAGGTGCCGGCCTGCAGGGCGCGCCCGTCCCGCATCATGCCCTCGATCGTGAACGTGCGCTCGGCCCCGGCGAACCGCTCGCGTGGCGTCTTTTCGCCCGGCACCGTGGCCAGGGCCGCGACGCCTGCGGCCACGTCCTGGTAGAACCCGAGCGCGAGCATCGTCTCCGCGATCGCGTCATCGGCGGTAGCGTGCGCGGTGTGCCCCTCCTGCCAGAGAAACTCGCTGGTGCGCAGGAACATCCTCGGGCGCAGTTCCCATCGCAGCACGTTGGCCCACTGGTTGAGCAGCAGCGGCAAGTCCCTGTGCGAGCTGATCCACTTGGCCATCATCTCGCCGATGACCGTTTCGGACGTCGGCCTGACCACCAGCGGCTCATCAAGCTCCTTGCCGCCGGCGTGAGTCACGGTGAAGAACTCGGGGGCGAAGCCTTCAACGTGCTCGGCCTCGCGTTCCAGGAAACTCTGCGGTATGAGGAGCGGGAAGTAGGCGTTCTGGTGACCGGTCGCCTTGATCCGTGCGTCCAGGTCGGCCTGGAGCAGTTCCCAGATCCGGTAACCGTACGGCCTGATCACCATGCTGCCTCTGACCGGCCACCTGTCGACCAGCTCGGCGCGGAAGACAACGTCGTTGTACCAGGCTGAGAAGTCCTCGCTCTGGGGGGTCACGCTGCGCTCGTCACGGGCCATGAGCTTCAGGCTACCGAGTAATTCCGGCCGGTGCCCGGCGAGGATCTAGCGATTGCGGCCTCTATGCTGTTGCAACTCATTCGCAACTTTGCCTAGACTCCCAGTTGTCTGGCCGCCTCGCGGGAGGATAGGGATGAGATGACCGAAATGCCGACGCGCCTGGCCAGGACCAGGAACGCACTGACGCCGTCCGAGTGGGCCAGAGTCGGCGGCATGACGGTGACGATCCTCGGGCTGAACGTGGCCGGCTGGCTCATGCTGTCGGCGGCGGTGGGCGGGCACTATCACATCACGAACAAGGAGATCTTCGGGTTCGGCACCGGGATCCTCGCTTACACGCTGGGGATGCGGCACGCCTTCGACGCCGATCACATCGCGGCGATCGACAATACGACACGCAAGCTAGTCAACGACGGCAAGCGGCCGCTGTCGGTAGGCTTCTTCTTTTCCCTCGGGCACTCGACGATCGTCTTCGTGCTTGCCGTACTGCTGAATTTCGGCATCCGGGCTCTCGATGACCAGGTCAGGAACGACGGCTCTGGCCTGCACAACGTCACCAACATCATCGGGACGTCGGTGTCAGGGTTCTTCCTCTATATCATCGCGGCGCTGAACGTGGTCATCCTCGTGGGCATCGTCAGGGTGTTCCGCGAGATGCGGACCGGCCGGTACAGCGACAGCGAGCTTGAGGCGCAGCTTGACAAGCGCGGCCTGATGAACCGTTTCCTCGGCCCGTTGGCCCGCCGGGTCGACGCGCCGTGGAAGATGTACCCGGTCGGCGTCTTGTTCGGCCTCGGGTTCGACACCGCGACTGAGGTCGCGCTTCTGGTCCTGGCAGGCACCGCCGTGGTAAGCGGCCTGCCGTTCTACGCGATCTTGTCGCTGCCGATCCTGTTCGCGGCAGGGATGAGCCTGTTCGACACCGCCGACGGCTGCTTCATGAACTTTGCCTACGACTGGGCCTTCGCCCGCCCGGTACGCAAGGTCTATTACAACCTCACGATCACCGGCTTGTCGGTCTTCGTGGCCTTTTTCATCGGCACGATCGAACTCCTTGCCCTGCTCGGGCAGGAAGTCGGGTTGAACGGCGGGTTCTGGTCCTTTTTGGCGAACTTCGACATCAACAAGGCGGGTTTCGTCATTGTCGGCGTTTTCGTCTTCACCTGGGTTGCGGCGCTCGCGGTCTGGAAGTTCGGCCGCATCGAGCAGAAATGGGACCTCGCCGCGGCCAGGTCGGGCGGCGAGAGCTGACACCTGGCTCAGTCGCGACGGCAGTTCAGTCGTGGCTTTGCTGCGCGAGCAGAGTTCGCTTCGGTGCCGGGTAAACGACCCTCGCGATGGTCGCCGAGGCCCACCCGATGACCCACCCGAGGAAGACCAGCCCGAACGCGCGCACGGTGCCAGCGCTGGCCAAGGTGCCGACCAGGATCCAGATCACCGACCAGGCGATCGCGCTGGCGATGCTGTATCCCAGATAGTCCACCCGCCAGTAACGCTTGCCGTGGCTCGAAGTTGCCATCTGGCTCAGCTCCCCTGCTGCACTACCCTCCGCTGGTCGCGTAGTAGGGCACCTCGCCGATGACGCCCTGACCTTGATTCTTCGCGAGTACCTGGACCTCGGACGCGTTGTGCGGGTTGAACCACAGCAAGCCAGAGCTCGCCATGCACCGTTCCGCGACGATGAGCAGCTTGCTCGAACTGGTCGTGACGACGTCGGCGCCTGCGTTGAGCTTCGGCACCGTGACTTCGGCCAGATGCCCGTTCCTGATGACGGTGAGGATGCCAGTCCCGCATGCCGGGCCGCTTTCCTCGACGTAGACGTGCCCGGCAAGCGACCACGCGTCCTGCACGAATCGCTCGGCCGATGTGACTGCGGGAGCGAGCGACTTCGGCGCGGCGCCGCCCGCCGGAGTCAGGAACAAGTGCTTGGCGGCGCAGTTGTCGGTCAGCAACTGACTTGCCGTCCACCAGCGCACGAAAAAGCAACTGTCGGCCGAGCCGTACCGATGGATAACGCCGCCGGCGTTGCTGATGAGCAGCGTGCTCTCGGGAGTCTTGGCACTGCCCGTGGTGATCGTCAGGGCGATGCTGGTGCCAGCCGGGTTGTAGGGAGAGGACTGGCTGATGTTGACGAAACCGCCGCCGTTCTTCGTCGTCTTCTGGGTGTAGAGCACCTTCTCCAGTGCTCCGGACAGGCTGTACCTGACTATCTGGACCTCAGCGGGCGACTTCAAGACGAGGGAGGCGAGCACGGCCAGGCCGTCCGGCCTGGTGTAACTGATCGGCACAGCGCCAGAGGGCAGCGGCAGTCTCGTCAGCTTGCCGGTGGCAAGGGTGAGCTGGTCTAGCTGCTGCGCGTTGCTCGTCGGGCTCTTGGCCACCTCGAGCATGGCGCGGGTGGCGTCACCTGACCAGGCCAGCAGGTCGACCCCGCCGTAGGCAGGAACGTGCGGCCAGCGGTACATCACGTACTTGCCGCCCGCCGGATCGACGAGGTACAGCGTGGTGGCGCCCCGCTTGGGGTGGGCCGCGAATTCGGTCGCGGTCGTGTAGGTCACCAGCGTCCAGCCGGGACCGACTTGTTTCCACGGCACTGCCGACCGGCCGGCCGTATGCCCCGCGGCGACCATCAGGCCGGGCTGAGCATGATGGGCAGCGGTCGCGGCGCTGGCGGTCGTCATCGCGCAGAACGTGAGGCTGGCGGCGACTGTCATGGCGGCGAACGGGACCGCGATCCGCAGACGACGGTGCATCAAGGACCTCCGGGTATCAGCACGCAGCGGCAGTATCACTCTGTCACAGTCTGGTCCGGTCTGGAATGTTCGATCTCGGTGTCCATGCCGCGCGAGTTACTAGCCAGGTCGTCGCAGAAGGCAGCGACGTCGCTGCCGATCAGTTCAAGTACTCCCTTGCCGGCAGCGGCGCCTTCCTCGAAGAAGTCGACGATCCCAGGGAGCAGCGGCCCGTCGGGCAAGCTGACGAGTCCGGTCTTGAAGAAGTACCGCTGGATCTCCTTGTAGACGAGCCGGTAATCAGGGGGGAGCGCCTTGACCCGCGCCATGTGAGCCCGCCACTGCTTCTTGCCCTCGATAATGTCGCGGATGCTCATGTCAGCCCCCTCGCCGGCCTAGTTTCCTCGCGATGTTCCTGTTCAACTGGTCGCGCCACCGGTCGCGGTAGTTCCTGGCACCTTGCCCGCCGGCCAGGGCCGCGCAGAAGCCCTCGACGTCGTCACCGAGCACCTGATGAATGCTCTGCCCGTCCGCCGCAGTTTCTTCGAGCAGGCCGAGTACGCCGTCAAAAATCGGCGTCAGGTTGCGGCCAGTGAAGCCCGAGTAAGGGAGCAGATGGGCCTTGATTTCTTTCCACGCCACGCGGTAGTCGTCAGGCAACGCTTCGGCCCGGGCTTCGAACGCATTCCATTGCCTGGTCAGATCGCTGCCCGTCATGGTCTCCCAGAGCTTCATCTCCCGCCCTCCCTGAGCTTGCCGATTCGCGATGAGAGGTACTCCCATTTCGCCCAGAACGCCGCGAGTTCTCCGCGTCCCGCATCGTTGAGCGCATAGAACTTGCGCGGCGGCCCAATCCCTGATGGCCGTTTCGTCACCAGGACGAGCCCGTTCTTTTCCAGCCGCAGCAAGATGGTGTATACGGTGCCCTCGATGACCTCGGCGAAGCCGAGGTCATTCAGGCGGCGGGTGATGGCGTACCCGTAGGTCTCCTCGCTGCCGATGATCTCGAGCACGCAACCCTCGAGCGTGCCCTTGAGCATCTCGGTCAGGTCGTCCACCGCTGTTCCCTACGATCTTCCCGGTACTCCGTAGTACCAAGTACCGCTATACGGTATCACAAAGTAGTGATAGTGCAAGTACGTTGCGGCGGGGCGGGCAGGTCAGGGCCGCGGGTCAGGGCGCGGGCGGCGCGGCGAGCAGACCTGCGCTGTAGATGAGGAGTACCTCGCCGGCCCACCGGGCGAGGCCGTCGCCGGATAGCGGATCGGCCCCTAGCACTGCGGTGAGGTGATCTCTGAACAACAGCACGGCAAGATCGTTGATCAGGAGGAACGCCGCGCGTACGGCGGGATCGCGGCCGGGATCGGCGAGCCCGGCCGCCGCGAGATCGTCGAGGGTTCTGGCGCTGAGCGCGAACAGGCGCGCGAAGAGCTCCCGGCCGGCTTCGCTGCCGTCGAGCAGGAGACGGCGCAGGTAGCCGGGCACGGGAGAGCCGGCCGGCAAGTGTGCCAGGATCGCCTCGGCGACCGAGCCCGAGCTTGCGGCGTCGAACAGGTCAGGCCCGCCCGAGCTCATCTCGCTGAGCATCCGGTCGAAAATGGCCAGCACGTACTGATCGACGGCCTCGCGCAACCCTTCCTTAGACCCGAAGTGATGCACGATCAATCCAGGCGATACCCCGGCGGCCGCCGCGATCTGCCTGACCGAGACCGCGTCAGGCCCGCGGTCCGCGAACAGGCGCAGTGCCTCGTCGCGGATCACCGCACGCAACGTCCGGTCATCTGGCATCGAGTTCATGGCCAAGACCCTAAACAACGCACCGCCTGCCCGCGTCCGGGTAGCCCGTGATCTCCGGATCACTGGCGTTCGCTATACACTCGTTCTATTATTTGAACGAATGTATAGCGAGGAAGCGAGGAAGCGATCGTGGCAGTCATCACCGCCGATGGCCTGTCTAAGGCGTTCGGGTCGCGCCTGGCCGTCGAGGGCCTGAGGTTCGAGGTTGGCAAGGGGGAAGTGTTCGGGTTCCTCGGCCCGAACGGCGCGGGCAAGTCGACGACGATCCGGTTGCTCATGGGCCTTTACCACCCCACAGCGGGCAGGGCGACAGTACTTGGCCTTGATCCGGTGAGTGACGCGGCGGCCGTTCACCGCCGTACCGGATACCTGCCAGGGGAACTCGCGCTGCACCCGCGCATGACCGGCGCTCAGCTTGTCAGCTATGCGGCGCGGGCGCGTGGCCTGACCGATCGTTCGTTCGCCGGGGAACTTGCCGAGCGGTTCGAGGTGACACTTGACCGGCCGGTACGCACGTTGTCCAAGGGCAACCGGCAGAAGATCGGCATCATGCTCGCGGTCATGCACCAGCCCGAGATGCTTATCCTCGACGAGCCGACCTCCGGACTCGACCCGCTCATGCAAGACGAATTCGAGCGCCTTGTCCGCGAGTTCGCAGCCGGGGGCGGGACCGTGTTCCTGTCCTCTCACGAGCTTGACCAGGTGCAGCGGGTGGCCGACCGGGTGGCCATCATCAGGGATGGAAGGCTCGCCGTCACCGACACCGTCGATGGCCTGCGGGCGTCCGCGCCGCGCACGATCGAGTTCCGGTTCGCCGGACCCGCCGATCCCGCCTGGTTCTCTGCCCTGCCGGGAGTGCGAGTCAGGGGAACGGGGCCCAGGCAGGTGACCCTGGCCGTCCGCGGCCCTGTTGCGCCGGTTCTGCGAGTCGCCGCGGCTCACGACGTCGCGGACCTTACTGCCCGCCCGGCCGATCTTGACGAGCTTTTCCTGGCCTATTACCGCCGGGACGCGGCGAAGGAGCCCGCCGATGCGCGCTGAGGTTACCCTGCTTGACCTCCGGCTGCGGCGCAGGTCACTGCTCGGCTACACCGCGGGCATGGCGCTCTACACCTTGGTCGTCGTCGCCTTGTATCCCCAGTTCAAGAACTCGGTCAGCCTCGATCAGCTCACCAGGCATGGGTCGGCGGTGGCCGCTTTGTTCGGTGCGACGGGAACCCTGACCTCCCCGGCCGGCTGGCTCAGCGCCAACATCTACGCCAACTTCCTGCCGTTGATCATGCTCCTGATCACCATCGGCTACGGTGCCGCCTGCATCGCCGGCCAGGACGAGGAGGGCACCTTGTCGCTGACCGCTGCCCTGCCGCTTACCCGGACCAGCATCCTGGTACAGAAGACCGCCAGCCTCATCGTCCAGGCCATCGTGCTCGGCGTCGTCACGATGATCTGCGTGGCGGTCGGACGCGGCTCGGGCCTGAACATCACTCCAGCCGATCTCGCCGGCATCACGATCGCGATCACGCTGGCCGGCATCGACTTCGGCCTGCTCGCCCTGTCAATCGGCTGCCTGACAGGCAGCAGGGGAACCGCCATCGGCATCACGGCCGCCGTTGCCGCAGCCTCCTACCTGATCAGCTCCCTCGCGCCGGTAATCCACTGGCTCAGGCCGGCCAGGTACGCGTCGCTCCTTTACTGGTCTGTCGGTGGCAACCAGCTCACGAGCGGCATCTCCGTCTCCTCGGCCGTGGTGCTCGCCGCGGCTGGTGCCGCGTTGCTGGCCGTGGCCTGGTACGGATTTCGCCGGCTGGACCTTCACTGAGCTGACGGCTGCTCGGGCTCGGCTCGGCGGCGCCGGCCGCGACCGCCCGGGAGGCTGCTGACCAGTGCCTCGGCTCGGGCCGCGCGAACCGCCGCCGACAGGGTCGTGATGTCGTAGGCGCCGTGGTGCCGTCGGCCGTTGATGAAGAAGGTCGGGGTGCCTGACACCCCGCTCAGGTCGGCCGAGTCGACATCTCCGGCGATCTTGGCCTGGCCGGAGCGGGACCGCAAGTCCGCGACGAACCGCTCCGTGTCCAGACCGATGTCGGCCGCATAGCGCAGCAAGTCCCTGGCGGTGAGTGCGCCCTGGTGGTCGAGTAGCTGATCGTGCATCGGCCAGAACCCGCCCTGCCTGGCTGCGGCCTCGGCGGCCTCGGCGGCCAGTTGCGCGTGCGGGTGAACGTCGGTCAGCGGCAGGTGCCGCCAGACATATCGCAGGTCACCGGAGTCAGCGAGCAGATCGCGAACGACTGGCTCGGCGCGACCGCAGTACGGGCACTCAAAGTCGCCGTATTCGACCAGGGTCACCGGCGCCTCGGCTGGTCCCCTGATGCGGTCATGTTCCTGATCCACGGGAACCGCCAGGTCCACGATGGTCTGCCTGGTGCCGAGCAGCGCGCGGAGCCTCAGTTGCTTGGGCAGCATCGCGGTGGCGCGGAAGATCAGCCAGGAAAGGATCGAGGCAGCGAGCGCCGCCGACAAGATCCCCACCTTCGCCTCGGCGAGTTCCTGGCCGTGAAAAGCCAGCGAGGCGATCAGCAGGGAGACGATGAAGCCGATGCCAGCCATCGCGCCCGCGCCGGTCACCGCCGCCCAGCCGACCGGCGGGTTGATCCGGCCCCGGCTGGTCCTGCTGAGGAGCCAGGCCGCGGCTACCGTGCCTACCGGCTTGCCGACGACGTAGCCGATCAGGATGCCCAACGTCACCGGCGAGCCGTAGGCCCTGGCAAGGAAGCTGCCGTTCACCGTGATCCCGGCATTGGCCAGCGCGAACAGCGGCACGATCAGGTAGCTGGTCCACGGATGGAAGATCTGCTGCAGCCGGTCGTTCGGAGAGATGGCCAGCCAGAGCCGCTCTCTGGCGTCGCGCGCCAGCTCGGCCGTCGGCTGCTCGCGGAAGAGCCGGAAGGATGCCGACGCCTGCTCCAGGTCACTCCGCGTCGCGGGATAGGCCAGCGCAAGCAGGCCGAGCGCGAGTCCGACCACCACAGGGTCGACGCCTGACTTGAAGAAGGCGATCCACGCGAAGATCCCGAGCAGCAGGTATGCGCCGCCGTTACGTACCTCGAAACGGCGCGCTATCACGACGACAGCGAGTAGCCCAAGGCCGACAGCGAGCGCGATCAGGTCGATGTGCGTGCTGTAGGCCACGGCAATGACGGCGATGCCGGCCACGTCGTCTACCAGGGCAAAGGTCAGCAGGTAGGTTCTAACCCGATCAGGCACCGCCGGCCCGAGCAAGGCGAGCACGCCAAGCGCGAACGCCGTGTCAGTTGACATGGCCGCGCCCCAGCCCCTGGCCGACGCGAGGCCGGCATTGATGGCCAGGTAGATCCCGATCGGCACGATCATGCCGCCCAGTGCGACCAGCGCGGGCAGCGCCAGTCTCCGTCGCTCGCGCAATTCCCCCATGTCGAACTCGCGACGTGCCTCAAGCCCGGCTACCAGGAAGAAGAAAGCCATCAGGCCCGAGTTCACCCAGCCCTGCCAGGTGTCTGCAAGCTCGCGGCTGCCCGACCGGATGCTCAGCATCGTGTGCCAGGTAGCCTCGTAGCCGGCCGGGTCCGCATTAGCCCAGACCAGGGCCGCTACGGTAGCCGCCAGCAGGATGGCCGCGCTGCCGGTCTCCGTCCGCACGAACTGCCGCAGCGGCGTCTCGAACCGCTGCTGCCACGTTGTGAGCAGCGCGACCGAACTGGCGGCTTCCTCGCGTTCGGTCACATCGGGATTCTCCCCTGCGGGCACCGCCAGTGCCGAACGGGGTCGCAGTGATTTCTAGGCGACGCCGGGTGTCGATAGCACGGCGGCACTTTCCAGAAGCTCGCGAAGCTCGGCGGCAAAGCGGGCAGCGGGCGCGCCGTCGACGACGTTATGGTCGATTGCTACCGTCAGGTCCAAGACGTCGCGGACCGCGACCTGGCCGTCGACGACGCGCGGGCGCTGGCTCATGCCACCCACGATGATCTCCAGGGAGTACAGCGACAGCGGAGTGATGCCGAAGCCTCCGCCGCCGGCGAACATGCCCACTGCCGTCACTGCGACCGTGCCGATGCGCTGCCGGGCCGCGACCGACCTGGCCATCACCGCATACATGGCGGGGATAACGCCAGGAATCCGGGTCGCAGCCGGCCCGGCACGCTCTAGCCACCTTCCGCTGCCGCTAACCGACGGGTCGTGCTTCACGCTGCGCAACTCGGCGGTGAGTTCGGGTACCGCACGGATATCCGCGTCGCGAAGGATATGAGGCATCGCGAAAGGCCCTTGCGGCGTCGTGATCTCGACCATCGTGCCAACGTCAACATGCCGGTGTGTCACTAGCTGTCCTCGCCAGTTCCGGTATGCGTGCACGGCTGGATGAGCGGCCGCCGCGCGGGCCACGCTGGCCACGACGAAGGCGGTCAGCGACCAGGGCGGATCGTGTTCCGCCAGCACTCGATTCGCTGTCGTCACGTCCACATCGACCAGCCCGTACATGGGCATCTTGCCCCGCCCGGCGCGCATGGCCGCGGTGACCAGCCGCCGGTCGGAGGGAAAGGGCCGCACCTCCACCCGGCGCGGCCGCGCAGTCGCCACGCCTAGAGTGTGGCACCAGTTAGCCGGCGACAGGTTGCCGGACCAGCCGGCTCACCGGAAAGTGACGTGGGCGGGAAGGGTTCTCGCGGGCCGGACAATACCTTGGTATGACGGCGGGGTGCGTCCTTCGAGCCTGGGCGTGGCTCGCTGCGCTCGTGGCTGTTCGGTATCGCGTCCAACCTGGTGCAATCACTGGCGGGCCGAGCAGCATCTGCTCCAGCTCGATGCCCTGCTGGTGGCCGAGACCGGCGTGCCCGATGATGCCGCGCGGCTCCTGGGAAGACTGCCATCAGGAACGGGAGAAGAGCCGCAGGCGGCGCCCGGCGCGTCATGGTTCGCTATCTCCTCCAGATTCGCTTCGTCGACGGCCCACGCGGGATCGACGACCGGGCCGTTCAGCCGGACCAGCAGCGTGGTCTGCCGCGCGGTCGTGTCCTCCCGCACGATCGCGTGCGTCCGCGCGATGACCGTCGTGTCCTTCCGCGGGCCGGTCAGGATCCGGTGCTCTTCCAGCAGCGTCTGGATGTCGCCGCAGAGCTGCACCCGGGAGCCGGCCAGCAGGATCAGGTGATCGCAGACCCGCTCGATGTCCGCGATCAGGTGGGAGGACAGCACAACGGTCAGGCCC
>DATJLT010000347.1:0-2518 GCA_035509195.1 Streptosporangiaceae bacterium
CCAGCGCCACCAGCGCCAGCCTGGCCCTCCGCCCGCCAAGCGCACGCCCGGACATTGACAAACCCCTGGCCAGAACCGTGACCGGCCCGAACACGCTGATTACCAGGCCGTCCCCCGTCATTACACAGACGTTACGCCAAGTGGCTGTACTGCTACTACAACATCACAACCGACTTGTTCATGGAGATCACGTGCGAGCCACCAGAATCACGGCGCTCACGCTGGCCAGCGCAGCGCTCTTGCTCATCCCCGCCGCGGCTAACGCAGCCTCGGCCAACGCAGCCTCGGCCAACGCTGCCGCGGCTAGCTCACCCGCGGCCAGCTCACCCAAGCCGGGACTCACCGGCACCCCGATCGTGCTCGACAACAACGTCGAGCTGAGCGGCTACGACGCCGCCACCGACGCCGCAGGCAATACCTATATCGGCTGGATCTCCGACAAGAACAACGCCGGCCGCAAGGTGCACCTGTGCACGCTCCCGCCAGGGGCGAAGAAGTGCAAGGGCGGCATCCAGACGATCGACTCGCTCGGCGACTCGTCCGCAGCGGGCCTGAAGGTGCTGGTTTCCTCGAGCGGAGAGGTGATCCTCGTCTGGTTCCACGACACCACCGCGTCCACGATGGGCCCGCAGGGCGGCGAGCTCGCGGTCGCGACCTCTGACATGGGCGGGACGTTGTCGCCCGGCTTCGACATGGGCTCCGCGCCCAGCTTCGGCACGTTGCTCGACGCCAGGCTCGGTCCCGGTGACAAGGTCTGGACCGTGGCCGGTCCTCCGGCCGCCGAGACCGGGCTCCAGGTCCGCACCGACCTGCAGACCACGGGAAACCTGGTGACCGTGCTCAAGACCCCGTACTACGCAGGCGCGGCGCGGATCAGGTTCCACGGCAGCAACGCGGTGCTGGCGATCCAGAAGTACGGCGCGATCACGGTCCCCGTCGATTACGCCAGCTATAAGCACGGCACGTGGACGAGCTTCGCCAAGCTCGCGCACACCTGGACCTCAGACGCCGACCTCGGCCTCGTCGGGACGAGCTCGGGCATCAGGCTGATCACCAGCATCGATGACGCCAGCTACAACCCGGTCGTCTGGAACTGGAATGGCAGCAGCTTCATCGACGGCGCCCTCACCGGCGACCTCAACAACTGCTCGCCTTCCAGCCACGACCTGGTGTCGGACGACAGCGGCCGGGTCGCCGACGTGTCGGTCGAATGCGACGACCTCGCGATCGCGAACTTGCCTGACACCAGGCATGCCGCCGTCGTCAGGTACAACGCGCACGGCACCTTCGCGGGCGGCGACCCGCAGATCACCACGACCGCGCGCGGCAAGGGCTGGGTCGCCTGGTCCGCCGAGTCAAGCGAGGCAAACAAGCTGCTCGCCGCCCCGATCCTGCTCCCCGGCCGTGACGTGACAGCCAGCAACTCCGCCAAGGGCAACCACGTCACGGTCGAAGGACCGCAGTCCTGCCTGCCCCCTGCCGGCATCGCGGTCGGCGTGAAGGGATCGCCGGCCAAGAACTGGCACGTCGTCAGCAAGGTCCTTCGCCTCGGCAGCTCCGTGGTTCACTCGGCCGTGCTGAACGGCGCGACCCTGACGCCAGGCAACTCATACACGCTCTCGGGAACGGTGAAGTTCGCCAGCGGCGGCTCGCACGAGACAGTCACCGCGAAGCTGAAGTTCACCTCCTGCCCCACAGGGACCACCTCGGGCTGACCAGCGGAAGCCAGCGCTGTGCCGGCAGGCCCGCCAGGCCTGCCGGCACAGGCATGCACTACGAGCGGCGTCTTATCCGATCGACCATAAATCGCACCGCTTCGTTCATGTTGAGAGGAACCACCGTCTTGTCAGGATGAGCCAGCGGCCAGACGCGCAGCAGCTCATCGATAAATCCCTGGCCAACTTCTGTAACCCCGGCGAAATCAACCTCAACAGTCTCGAAGTCGGCGGCGAGCCCGTCAAGCAGGCGACGGGCCTCGCTACGAGACACAAAAAGCGTCGAAATTTCGAAGAGCTTCACCACCGGACGTGTTCGGACAAATTCATGATCCTCGGTGAACTCAAGGAAAATTTCAGACAGCACCCGTTCGGTATGGGGATCTAGCTGGCATTGAACTGAGGTGCCAGCGGTCGGCGGCACGACGCCGAGAGCCTGGTCATTGCGGAGGTTGTCCACCGTCCATCGTACCCCTGACGAGGTCAGGCGGAATATATCGACGACCTTGGAGGTAAAGAAAATTCCCTCCCCAGAATGCCGCCGGGGATCGGTCGTCCGCTTTCCTTTTGAAAGCTCCTGCACAGACTCGAATTCGCTGCCCAGCCGCAGGCCCGCAGCCAGCTTGGCAAATGCTCCTATCCCTTTATCCTTAACTTCGAAGCACCACTGATCGCCAGTTACCCAGAAGCTTATTACGACGGTCTCGCTTTCCGAATGATCAATCGCGTTATTGAGCATCTCGGTAAATGCATAGGCGATGATGCGGCTGGCCTTTGTATCAGCTGGAATTTGAAGGTCGCTT
>DATJLT010000348.1:0-3094 GCA_035509195.1 Streptosporangiaceae bacterium
GCTCAGACGGCCCGACCGGGTAGAAGCAGCGGAACTCGTGCCCGGCGACTTCGCCGACGAGCTGCGGCTCCTCGCCCCGGCACCGGTCTTGGACATACCGGCAGCGCGCCGCGAACCGGCAGCCCTGCGGCGGGTTGACCAGGTCCGGCGGCAAGCCGGGGATGGAGTACAAGCGCTCTCCCGCCTCGGCGGCCTTGTCCGGCAGCGCCTGGAACAGCGCCTCGGTGTACGGGTGCCGCGGCCGGCTGAACAGCGTCTCGGTGTCGGTAGTCTCTGAGATCTTGCCTGCGTACATGACCGCGACCCGGTCAGCGCGGCCGGCGATCACGCCTAGGTCGTGCGTCACCAGGATGACCGACATGCCCAGGCGCAAGCGAAGGTCGTCGATGAGCTCAAGGATCTGCTTCTGGATCGTCACGTCCAGCGCCGTGGTCGGCTCGTCCGCGATCAGCAGCTTCGGCTCGCAGGCCAGCGCCATGGCGATCATCACGCGCTGGCGCATGCCACCGGAGAACTGGTGCGGGTATTCCTTGATCCGCTCCCGGACCCGCGGGATACCGACCAGGTCCAGCACCTCCACGGCCCGGTCCATGGCCTGCTCCTTGGACACCTCGCGGTGCAGGGAAACGGCCTCGGCGATCTGCCTGCCCACAGTCATGGTGGGGTTCAGCGAGGTCAGCGGATCCTGGAAGATCATGCCGATCTCGTTGCCGCGGATGTTCCGCATCTGCTCGTCGGACAAGCCGGTGAGGTCCTGGCCGTTGAGCTTGATGCTGCCGCTGGCGATATGCCCGCCAGTCGGCAGCAGGTTCATGATCGACAAGGCGGTCATCGTCTTACCGCAGCCGGACTCGCCGACGATGCCCAGCGTCTCGCCCGGCTCTAGCTGGAACGAAACGCCGTCGACGGCATGCACGACGCCCTCGCGCAGCTTGATCTGAGTGCGCAGGTCGTTGACTTCAAGTAGCGGCGCCACTAGGTCACCTTTCTCCTACCGGCGCTGCAGCCGGGTCTCGAAGGCGTCGCGGAGTGCGTCGCCGATGAAGTTGAAGGACACCACGGTCGCGATGATGATGAGCCCGGCCGGATAGATCAGCCACCAGTAGCCGAGGTTCACGAACTGCAGGCCATTGGACAGCATGGAGCCCCAGTCGGTCGACGGTAGCTGGATGCCGAAGCCGAGGAAGCCGAGGCCGGACAGGATCAGGATCGAGTCCGCGACCGCGAACGTGGCCTGCACGATGATCGTGCCGATCGCGTTCGGCATCACGTGCCGGAGCACCGCGCGGGTACTCCGGCCGCCAGCCACCTTGACCGCCGCGACGTACTCCCTGGTCCGCAGCGAAAGCGTCTCGCCGCGCACCAGCCGGGCAGGGCCGGGCCAGTAAGTGATGGCAATGAAGCCGATGAGCGTCAGTGCGCTCGGGCGGATCAGCACCGCCAGGATGATGAGCACGAAGATGAACGGGATCGACAGCATCGCGTCGACGATGCGCATCATGAACGCGTCCACGATGCCGCCGGCGAATCCGGAGACCGCTCCGTAGATCGACCCGAACAGGCAGGCCACGAAGGCGGCCGCCAGGCCTACCTCAAGGGAGTTCTGGCCGCCTACCATCAGCCGGCCGATCACGTCGTACCCGAGCTCATCGCAGCCAAGCAGGTGCGCGCCGCTCGGCTTACACAGGTAATCCTGCGTTTGCACGGTGACCTGCGGGGTCACGTAGATGTGCGGCCCCACGAAGGCGAACAGGATGACGAAGATGACGAAGCCAAGCCCGACGAGGGCGAGCTTGTTCTCCGCGAACACCTCCCAGCCGCGGCGGAACATGCTGCGCGGCTTGGCCTGTATGTGACCCGCTGCCGGCGCACTCGCTGGCACCTCCGGGGTCAGCGTGCCCGGACCGGCGGGAACAGGGGCATCGTGCGGCATCATCACCATCAGGTGTACCTCACCCTCGGGTCGAGCATGGCGTAGCCAATGTCTGCGAGCAGGTTGCCCAGGATCGTGATCAACGTGGTCAGCACGGTGACCGCCAGCATGAACTGGATGTCGGTGTTGACCGCCGCATTGAAGAAGGCCAGGCCCATGCCGGGGTAGTTGAACACGTACTCGATGAAGATGGAGCCGCCGATAATCACTGGCAGCTGAAGGCCCAGCAGCGTGACGATCGAGATTAGCGAGTTGCGGAAGATGTGCCCCCACAGCACGCGTCGTTCGCTAGCCCCCTTGGACCGCGCGGTCCGCACATAGTCCTGGACGATGTTGTCCATGACCGAGGACCGCATGAACCGGCTCCAGAGCGCGAACGCGACGAACGCGTAGGTCGCGACGGGCAGGATCAGGGCGACCGGATCAGAAAGGATGCCGGCGATCGACGATGCCTGCGGCGCGAATGCCGGGAAGATGTGGAGGTCGACCGCGAACCACTGCACCAGCAGGAGGCCGACGAAGAACGTAGGCGACCCGTAGCCGATGAAGCCGATGCCGGTAACCACGTGGTCGATGACTGAGTAGCGGCGGACCGCCTGGAAGATGCCCAGCGGGATGCCGATGAGCAATCCGACGCCGGTTCCGATGAACGCCAGCACGATGGTCCGCGGCAGGTACGACCAGAGCAGCGTCGACACCGGCGCGTTCTGCTTCAGGTCATAGCCGAAGTTGCCGTGCATCAGCTGCCAGATCCACTTGCCGTACTGCACGTACAGCGGCTGGTCAAAGCCCCACTGCCGGGAGTAGTTGGCGATCTCTGCCTTCGTTGCCCTGAGACCGAGGATCGCCCGCACCTCGCCGCCCGGCACGGCATGCAGGAGGACAAACGTAATGATCGTAACGATAATGGTGACGAAGATCGTCTGGAGCAACCGCCTGATCAGGTATCCGGTCACTGCGTGCACCCCAATCCGTGCCGCCGCCTCGCCAGTGAGGCCTCGCTAGCGACGTATGCCAGCGCCGACCGCGAAGGGCAACCCGCCCGCCGGTGACCCCCACAGGCGAGCTTGCTGACCGATTGCATCGGGCTCCCTCCATAGTGCGCCGACCAGTTGTTACTCACAACACCCCAGATTCCGGTCCGGCCGCCGCGCTGACGTT
>DATJLT010000349.1:0-10445 GCA_035509195.1 Streptosporangiaceae bacterium
CAGGCGCGAGCACCGGCCTGGGCCTTGCCATCGTCGACGCGGTCACCAGCGCCCACGGCGGCCGGGTCACTCTGACGAGCTGCCCTGGCCAGACCAGGTTCACCGTAGTTCTCGCTCGATAAACGACCAAAGCGCCCAAACGTGGCCACTCCAAAGCCCAACGTAGCGCCCCCACAAACCCCGGATTGAGGGCAGCACGCGCCCACAAACCCCGGATTGAGGGGGCGGGCCGGGTCGGGCACGGCGGGCCGGGTCGGGCACGGCGGGCCGGGGCTTAGGGCCGCCGGCGGCGGCGGGGGCCCGGCAGGTCGGGATAGACGGGGGGCGGGGGCTGAATGCCTACTCTCGCGGTTTCCTCGCCGACCAACTCGAACAAGAGTCCTTGCACTTGCCGCACATCGGGGATCTCGTGCAACTCAAGCCGCCCCTGCTCGCCCGGCGACTCAACGACCAGCGTCCCGCAGCCAAAAATCCGGTCTATTACGCCCTGACGGAAAGATACGTCACTAATACGATTAAGCGGAAAATCGCGGCCCGTGCGGCTCAGGATGCCAACTCGCAGCCGAAGCCGTCGATTGGTCAGCTCATAGGTAGTGGTACGCCACCGCAGGAATGGCACCCCGAACCAGCTGACACCAGCGACCAGCGCAGCCAGCCCGACCGCCAGCCTGATCGGCCACAAATTGGACGGCGTGCTCGGCAAGACGAAAATGATCGCGATCGCCGCCGCGACGATGAGCAAGAGCACCATAGCCGGTTTCACGAGCGTCTTGCCGTGCGGATGCAGCCCGAGGACAAGCTGCTCTCCGGGTGCCAACCCATCGTTAGGCGCCACATGTCACATGATGGCACTTCATCTGAGCGCTGACGACACGTCCGGGCCGCCAGGCGACGCCCGCGCCCGCTGCCCGCGCCTCGCCCCCCGCCTGGCGTTACCTGACGTGGATGACGTCGCCCGCGGTGACGGCGGCTGGTGGTCCGGCCGGAGGCCGGACCACCAGCCGCCCGGAGAAGTCCACGTCAACGGCCTGCCCCCGGAGCGACTTGCCGCCAGGCAGCTCGACTGCCACGGTGCGGCCTAGCGTGGTGCACAGGCCCGCGTACGCGGGGCGGAGGCCGCTCTGGTCAGGGTCACCTGACCAGAGCTCTGCCCAGGGCTGGTACCAGCGGGCGAGCTGGCCGAGTATCTCGGCCAGCAGTCCGTTACGGTCCACGTCACCGCGCCCGTGCTGCTCAAGCGAGGTCGCGGTCGGTACGGGCAGTTCGCCAGGCTGGCCGAGCACGTTGAGGCCGATGCCGACCACGATCGCGTCGCCGGACTGCTCAGCGAGTATCCCCGCCAGCTTTCCTTCTCCTGCCAGTACGTCGTTGGGCCATTTCAGGCTGGCTTCCACGCCGGCGAAGGAGCGTACGGCCGCGGCAACAGCGACGCCGGCCAGCAACGGCAGCCAGCCGCGCGCCGACTGCGGCACCTGACGGGGCCGCAGGAGCACCGAGAACGTGAGGGCCGCGCCCGTGCGGCTCTGCCATGAGCGGCCATGCCTGCCACGGCCTGAGCGCTGCTCCTCTGCGGCGAGTACCAGGCCTTCAGATTCGCCGTCATGCGCCCTGGCGAGCAGGTCGGCGTTGGTTGAGCCGGTACTGGCGACGACCTCGACGCTCTTCCACGGGCTGCCCCCGCCGGGTACGGCGGCCCTGAGCCAGTCTGCGTTCAGCACGTGATCATTGTCCTCACCTGGGAAAGCGCGCTCGCAGGCGGCACGGGCTCGCGTCATTATGCATGTCACAACATCTGCTCGCATAGCGGTACGCTTGCTATCGCCGGTTCGGGCACGGGCGAAAGCCCTCCTAAAAGGAGAGTCCGCAGGTGGCGTTCCGTAACCGTTCGCTGCTTTCTGTCATCGCCGTGTTCGCTGCTGGCGTGCTGAGCTGTCCGCTGATCACGGCCTGTGGATCGGCCGCGAGTCCGGCCGGCGCCCCGCTCGCCTCGACCGGCCTCCTGGTCGGCGGTCCTGGTCAGGCCGCGACGTCGTCGAAGCCTGCCCCTGGCAGCCTCACCCTTACCGAGACAGGCAGCACGCTGATCTACCCGCTGTTCGCCAACTGGGCGCACGCTTACCACGGCATGTACTCCAACGTCACGGTCAGTACCGCTGGCACCAGTTCTGGTGACGGCATAGCGGATGTGACCACGTCAGACAAGAAGATGTTCGTGAACATCGGCGCCTCGGACGCGTTCTTGTCGAGCGGGAACCTCGTGCAGCATCCTGACCTGCTGAACATCCCCTTGGCGATCGCGGCGCAGGAGGTCTTCTACAACCTGCCTGACCTGTCGCCAGGCACGCACGTGCACCTCAACGGGCAAGTCCTCGCCGGGATGTACGACGGTCAGATCACGAACTGGAACGACGCGAGTATCAAGGCACTCAACCCTGGCGTCCCGCTGCCCAGCCTGCCTGTCGTGCCGCTGCACCGCGAGGGCAGCACCGGCGACACGTTCCTGTTCACCAGTTACCTGTCGGCCGGAGACCCGTCCTGGAACAAGACTTACGGCTACGGCACCAACATCGCCTGGCCGAAAGGCATCGGCGAGGCGCCGGCGGTTCCCGGCAACTCGGGCATGGTCTCCGAGTGCGGCGTTACCCGCGGCTGCGTCGCCTACATCGGCATCAGCTACCAGGCCAGCGCACAGAGCGGCGCTCACCCGCTTGGCTACGCGGCGCTGAAGAACGCGGCGGGCAGCTATCTGCTCCCAACGCCGGCGACCATCTCCGCCGCCGTGCAGCCGTTCGTGGCCGCGACGCCGCCTAACGAGTCGATCTCGCTGGTCAACGGCCCGGCGCCGGCCGGCTACCCAATCGTCAACTACGAGTACGCGGTCGTCAGGTCCGACCAGGCAAGCGCGACCGTTGCCGACGACATCCGGGCGTTCCTGCACTGGGCGGTTACCACGGGGAACTCGGCGAGTTTCCTGTCCGCTTTCCGGTTCCAGCCCTTGCCCCTGCCCGTGCGGCAACTGGCCAATCAGCAGATCGCGAGGATCCGATGACCGCGCCCGCTCGCACAGCGCCGCAGGGACCACAGCGACCACGGGGACCACAGGCGCCGGCGCGGCGGCGCGCGCCATCGCCGCCAGCGCCACCGCGCCAGGCCGGACCGGCTCGCGCCACGTCCGGACGCGCACGCCGTTTGCCTGGCGGCTCGGGAACGCCGGGCATTCTCAGGTCGCTGCTGGTCGGGCTGCTACTCGCCGCGGTTCTCTGGGGCGTGGTTGGCGCCTGGACAGTCAGCCAGCACGCCTCCGCGGCCAGCGAGGTCGTCAGCACCAGCGAGCCGCTGAGCCTGGCGGCGCAGCAAATGTACCGGTCACTGTCGGACGCGGACGTCACCGCGACAACGGCGTTCCTTGAGGAGCAGGAGACAGGCAAGCCAGAGTCACTGCCGGTCAGGCAGCACTTCGAAGCAGACCTGGTGAGCGCCGCCGCCGAGCTTGCGGTGCTGACCAGCGCAGGCGCAGGCGCAGGCACAGGCACAGGCACAGGCGGAAGCCGCCAGCTTAGCTCCGAGCTAGTCACGATCTCCGCCGGCCTTCAGGCCTACCGTGGCTACGTTGAGCAGGCACAGAGCTTCAACTCCTTCAACGTGCCGCTGGCCGGCGCCTCGTCGATGCAGGTCGCTTCCGAGGAGATGCACACAGAACTGCTGCCTGCGGCCGGCGCCATCTACGCACAGGAAAGCTCGGCACTGCGGGCTGCCAGCGCGCAGGCGACCGGCTTTCCGTGGATCATCATTACCCTGCTGCTCGCGATCGGCACCGGCTACGCGCTGATGCGGAGCCAGCGCTGGCTGACCAGGCGCACGCACCGCAGGATCAACTTCGGCCTGCTGCTCGCCTCGGCGGCGCTGCTCGTCAGCGTTCTGTGGCTGGCGGCCGCGTTCATTTCTGCCAGGTCAGACTTCAACCAGGGCATCGGGCACGGCTCGGCTCCAGCGGAATCGCTTGCCCAGGCCGTGATCGCTTCTGAAGGCGCGCGCGGCGACCAGATACTCAACCTGATCTCACGCACAGGCAGCACGTCGTTCAGCCAGGATTTCGCCAGCAAGACCAAGCAGATCGGGCCGCTGCCCGGCTCGCTGCTCAGCTCTGCGGACGCCGCCTCCCTCCAGGTCAACCGCGAGGAAGTCCTCACTGCCGAGCACGCAGCGACGATCTGGTACAAGGCCGCCGACCGCGCCTTCAACCTGGACACGGCCGGCCAGTTCGGGCAGGAGACCAGCCTGGTCATCGGCACCGCCAAGGGTGATTCGACCCCGTCGTTCATGAGATTGGAAAGCGAACTGGGCCGGGCCATAACCGCCGATCAGAACGTGTTCAACTCCAGCGCGGCCAGCGGCAGCGGCGCTTACGGCGGCCTGGAGGTGGCCGTGATCATCGCCGCGCTGCTGATGGCCGCTGGCAGCGCCTGGGGCATTTCCCGTCGGCTGGCCGAGTACCGCTGATGGCTGCTTTCCTGACCCGTGATCAGGCGGAGGCCGCCGTCAGCTCAGCCGCGGCGGAGCGGGACACGATCCAGGCCAACCTGCTCGAACTCGACGGCAGCTTCGGCAGGCGCCTCCTCGCGGGCGCCACGCTCACCGGCCGCAGCAAACAAGCATGGGACCAGGCATCTGCGACGCTCGCGAGGCTATGGGACACCTATACCGGCTATTCGGCGGTGATCGACAAGGCGGCGGAGATCGTCAGGTCCCCCGGCCGCATCCCGGCACAGCGCCTGGAGGAAGCGGCGAACCTGCTGACCGGCCCCTCGGTCAGGCTGGAGCGCGCGGTCGCTCCGCTCAGCCAGCGCGAGCTGACCTCGGGCGGCGAGGCCAGGCTCACGCTTCAGGCGACCGTGCGCGACATGCGCTCCGCGTTCAGCGAGGTCGTTCCTGTCCTGACCGCCGCAGAGAACGTATGGAACGAAATCTCCGACGGGATCAGGCAACTAACTACCGAGATCGAGGCGGCCAAAGGGCAGCTCACCGGTCTCGGCGACAATGAGCTGGCGAACAGCGTCACCGAGGCCGAGAACGGCCTCGCCGGGCTGCGGGAACTGCTGAACAGCGACCCGCTGTCGCTTTGGTCGGGCAACCAAGTCGACCGGAGCAGGCTTGACCGGCTCAGCGAGCAGGCCAGGAAGGCGACCGCGCAGGTCGCGCTGCTCGCCCGCGTACGCGACGACGCCGACCAGCAGCTCGCCGCGGTCGCGGCGGCGGTCGCCGCCGCGCGTGAGGCCCGCTCCGATGCGACAGAAGCGCGCGAGCGCGCGGCCTCGCGGATAATTTTGGCGGCTGAAAATAATCTTTTGCCCGATGTTTCCGTGCTCGCCACGCGCGTCGAAGGACTGCAAGCACTCCGGGCGTCTGGCCGGTGGACCAGGCTGGCATCCGAGCTCGACCTGATCGGCAAGCAGGCAGCGGCGGTGACGAAACAGTGCAGGGACGCCGAGCAGGACGCCAAGGGGCTTGTGGAGCGGCGCAACGAATTGCGAGGCTTGCTCGATGCTTACCGTGCCAAGGCAGGCGGCACCGGCGGTGCGGAGAACAGTGAGCTTGACCACCGCTACCTGCAGGCCAGGGACCTGCTCTGGACCGCGCCTTGTGATCTCGCCGCGGCGACGGCCGCGGTGAACGGCTACCAGCAGGCGGTGCTGCATCTGCGCAAGAGCGGAGAACGACGATGACGACGCCAGCGGAGCGGTGTACCCAGCCAGGGTGCGGCGGGACCATCGACGGCGGGTACTGCGACGTCTGCGGTGTCGCGGCCACGGCCGCGCCTGCCGCTAGTTCGACCTCGTCGGGCAGCGGGACATCCGGGCGGGGCAGCGGGACGTCGGGGACCGGCAGGACTCGGTCGGGCAGTTCCCGTTCCGGCCGCGGGTCACGGCCGTCGCGCGGCAGCCTCGGTGCCGGGCTGATCGAGATTCCGCCCGTGCCCTATCGCGACCCCGCTTCGGCGGTGCTCGCCAACCCCCAGGTGCCTGAGAACAAGCGGTACTGCGGCGTCTGCGAGCGGCCGGTCGGACGAAGCCGCGACGGCCGCCAGGGGCTGGCCGAGGGGTACTGCCCGAACTGCGGCAGCAAGTTCTCCTTCTCGCCCAAGCTCGTGCGCGGCGAACTCGTCGCAGGACAGTACGAGGTACTCGGCTGCCTGGCTCACGGCGGGCTCGGCTGGCTGTATCTGGCGTTGGACAGGAACCTGTCCAACCGGTGGGTGGTACTGAAGGGCCTGCTGAACACCACCGACCCGGCCGCCGTCGAGGCGGCTGTCGCCGAGCGGCGGTTCCTTGCCCAGGTTGAGCATCCGAGCATCGTCGGCGTATACAACTTCGTGCAGCACGCCGACCTGACGACCGGTGAGCAGGCCGGATACATCGTCATGGAGTACGTGGGCGGGCAGTCGCTTCGGCAGTTGCTGGCCGATCGGCGAAAGGACGGGCAGTCGATGCCGCTGCCCGTCGCGCTCGCGTACATGATCGAGGTGCTGCCCGCACTCGGCTACCTGCATACCCAGGGCCTGGTGTACTGCGACTTCAAGCCGGACAACGTGATCCAGACCGAGGAGCAGCTCAAGCTCATCGATATGGGCGGCGTCAGGCGGGTCGACGACGACGAGAGCGCGATTTACGGCACGGTCGGCTATCAGGCACCTGAGATCGCCGACGAGGGGCCTTCGCCTTCTTCCGACCTGTACACGGTGGGACGGGCGCTCGCGGTGCTGGCGTTTGAGTTCACCGGGTACCAGAGCAGCTACGAACACAGCCTCCCTGATCCGGCGACAGTACCTGTGCTTGCCGTACACGAGTCTTTCCTCCGGCTGCTGCGGCGGGCCACCAACCCTGATCCTGGCCGGCGATTCGATTCGGCGGCCGAAATGGCCGAGCAGCTCACCGGGGTGCTGCGCGAAGTGCTATCGGTCGCCGACCACAAGGAAAGGCCTTCGTTCTCTTCGCTGTTCAGTCCTGAGCTGCACACGGTCGGCGCTCCGCCGGTCAGCGCGGGGGACGCCGGGCCTGAGGCCCAGGCCGGAACGATGCGCTGGCCGCTGCCGCCACCGACCCTGGCGGACGTGATCGCCGGGCTGCCGGTGCCCAGGGTGGATCCCGATGATCCGGCGGCGGGGTACCTGGCCACGCTGGGGACGCTCGAGCCAGGTCAGCTCGCGGCGGTACTCGCCGCCGCCGCAGGAGGACAGCAGGGCACGCCACCTGAGGTGGCTGGTTCTGTCGAGACCTTGCTCGCGCTGGCCAGGGCCAGCATCGTGATCGGCAGCCTTCCCGCCGCGGCGAACGCGGTCGCCGCGGCCGCCGCCAAGGATCCAGGTGACTGGAGGATCGCCTGGTACGGCGGGCTCGGCGCGCTAGCCGCCGGGCAGTTCCCGCAGGCCAGGGAGGCGTTCGACGCCGTTTACGACGCGGTGCCTGGCGAGCTGGCGCCGAAACTGGCGCTCGCCTTCACCGCGGAAGCGACCGGTGATCACCTGGTAGCGACCAGGTACTACCGGCTCGTCTGGACCATCAACCGGTCTTTCGTCAGCGCGGGCTTCGGGCTGGCTCGCACTTTGCTGCATGCCGGCGATCGTGCAGGAGCGATCACCGCACTGACCGCGGTGCCAGATACGTCGAGCTACTACGTGGCCGCTCAGCTCGCAGCCGTGCGGATTCGGGTGTTCCCTCCGGCCGACCGCGCCATCGTTTCCTCGGCAGACCTGCGCGAGGCCGGGGCAGGGGTGAGCAGGCTGAGACTCGATCCTGGCGCGCTCCAGCAGGTCACTGCCGAAGTGCTGCAAGCGGCACTGAACCGGATCAGAGCCAGGGAACAGCTTGAGCCCGGCCAGCTACTCGGCTGTGACAGCACAGAACGCTCGCTGCGCTTCGGGCTCGAGCGCAGTTACCGCGCGCAGGCACAGCTCACCTCTGACCGGCGGCGGCGCACGGAACTCGTCGACCTAGCCAACAGCGTCCGCCCGAGTACGTGGTCATGAGCGCGCCAGACACGCCGGCGGCGGGACCTAGCTGCCCTAGCTGTGGCCAGCCGGTCTGGCCAGGCGATAACTTCTGTGAATCGTGCAGTGCGGAGCTCTCGCCCGCGCTGCTCAGCGGCGACCAGGCCAAGCCGGGCAGGCAATGCCCTGACTGCCCGGACGCCACGATCAGCCCGGAGGGATATTGCGAGAATTGCGGTCGCAAAGTGCCGTCAGGTAACGACCACGTCGAGCTGGCGCTCGACATCGTCGCCGGGGTAACCGACCGGGGCCTGCGCCACCCGCGCAACGAAGATGCCATGGCGCTCGCCAGCGCGCTCGCGGCGGGAGGCCCTGTCGCGCTCGCCGTGGTCTGCGACGGGGTTTCCACCTCAACCAATCCGGACGAGGCCTCGCAGGCCGCGTCACAGTCAGCCGTCCAGGTACTGCTCACCGCGGTCAGGAGCGGCGGCGACCTTTCCGACGCTTCCGTGCGAGCGGTCAAGGCGGCGCAGCAGGCGCTCGACGAGCTCGCTGACACCGCCAACGCTCAGTTCAACGCGCCCTCGGCGACGTTCGTTTCTGCCGTGGTCATGGCAGGGATGGTCACGGTTTGCTGGCTCGGCGACAGCAGGGCCTACTGGATCGACGCCGATGGTCCCGAGGCGTCCAGGCAGCTCACCATCGACGACTCGATCGCGCAGGAGCTGGTCGCGCGCGGTGTGCTTTCCGAGGCCGAGGCACTGGCCTCACCGCAGGGGCACGTCGTGACCGGCTGGATCGGCGCCGACGCCGCCGAGGCCAAGCCTCACGTGGCGACCTTTGAGCCGGAGGGGCCAGGTGCCGTGCTGCTGTGCTCAGACGGCCTGTGGAACTACCAGCCGGACGCCGCCGGGCTCGCCGGGCTCTCGCTGCCCGGCGCGATCAGCGACCCCCTCGGTACCGCGGTGGCGCTCGTTGACTTCGCGAACAAGGCGGGCGGCGGCGACAACATCACGGCCGTGCTCATTCCTTACCCGCCGGGCAACCGCAAGCGGGAAGGCGACACGTCCCAGCTTGCCGTGACCGACATTGGAGAAAGGCCCCATGAGCCAGACTGACTTCACCGTCGACATCTTCCAGAACGAGTACCTGCCAGAAGGTGCCCGTGAGGTGAACGCGATCGTGACCGTGACCGCGCCCGATGACCTGCCGGCCGGCGGCGGCCCGGGCACGGGCAGCCGCGGCGAGGCGATCATCATTGACTGCTCGGGGTCCATGGACTACCCCCACGCCAAGATCGTCCAGGCGCGGGCCGCGACGGCCGCGGCGATCGACGTGATCCCAGACGGCGTCGCGTTCGCGGTGATCGCCGGCACCGAGGTGGCGCGGCCGGTTTACCCGAACAACGGGACGACGGCGGTCTCCAGCTTCCAGACCAGGGAGACGGCCAAGCAGGTCGTCGCAGGCCTGAAGCCTGGCGGCGGCACGGCCATGGGAAGCTGGCTGCGGCTGGCCAGGCAAATCCTGGTGTCGAGCGGGGCCGAACTGCGGCACGCGATCCTGCTGACCGACGGAAAAAATGAGCACGAGTCGCCAGAGGCGCTCACCGCCGCGATCAGCGAGAGCGAAGGCAACTTTAGCTGCGATTGCCGCGGCGTCGGCACCGACTGGCAGGTCGCCGAGCTGCGCAGGATCTCGACCACGCTGCTCGGCACCGTCGACATCGTGCCTGATCCGAGCGGACTCACGGCCGATTTCGAGGCGATGATCACGGCGGCGATGGGCAAGGCCGTCGCCGACGTGGCACTCCGGGTCTGGACACCGCAGAGTGCGGAAACCAAGTTCGTCAAGCAGGTCGCGCCGGCCGTTGACGACCTGACTTCACGGCGTATCCCGACCGGACCGCAGGCCGGTGACTACCCGACAGGCTCGTGGGCCGGCGGCGAGAGCCGCGACTATCACGTCTGCGTTCAGGTCAAGGCGGCCGCGGTGGGACAGGAAATGCTGGCGGCCAGGGTCAGCCTCGTCGTCGGCGGCGAGGTCAAGGGCCAGGGCCTGGTCAGGGCGGTCTGGACCGATGACGAGGCACTGTCGACGCGGATTAACGCGAACGTGGCTCACTACACCGGCCAGGCCGAACTGGCGCAGGCGATACAGGACGGACTCGAAGCCCGCAAGCAAGGCGACGAGGAACTGGCGACGGCGAAGCTTGGCCGGGCGGTGAAGCTGGCCCAAGATTCCGGCAATGACGACACCGCCAGGCTCCTCGCCAAGGTCGTCGACGTTGTTGACGCTGCGACGGGTACCGTGCGGCTGAAGCGTAAGGTCGACGACGCCGACGAGATGGCACTCGATACCAGGTCGACCAAGACCGTACGCACCAAGAGGTAAGCGAGCCCACATGCCAACCTGCCCTGACGGCCATCAGTCGACGTCCGCCGACTTCTGTGACACCTGCGGC